>NZ_JBIAVQ010000005.1:0-516317 GCF_042894505.1 Streptomyces sp. NPDC001536 | reverse complement strand
CTCGGTCAACTTCATCACCACGATCATCTGCATGCGCGCGCCCGGCATGACGATGTTCCGCATGCCGATCTTCGTGTGGAACGTGCTGCTGACCGCTGTGCTGGTCCTGCTGGCCTTCCCGGTCCTCGCGGCCGCGCTGTTCGCCCTGGAGGCGGACCGCAAGTTCGGCGCCCATATCTTCGACTCCGCCAACGGCGGGGCCTTGCTATGGCAACACCTCTTCTGGTTCTTCGGCCATCCAGAGGTGTACATCATCGCCCTACCGTTCTTCGGCATCATCTCCGAAGTGATCCCGGTCTTCTCCCGTAAGCCGATGTTCGGTTACATGGGTCTGGTGGCCGCGACGATCTCGATCGCCGGTCTGTCCGTGACGGTGTGGGCGCACCACATGTACGTCACCGGCGGAGTGCTCCTGCCGTTCTTCTCCTTCATGACGTTCCTCATCGCCGTGCCGACGGGCGTGAAGTTCTTCAACTGGATCGGAACGATGTGGAAGGGCTCGCTGTCCTTCGAGACACCGATGCTCTGGGCCACCGGCTTCCTGATCACCTTCACCTTCGGTGGTCTGACCGGTGTCATCCTGGCCTCGCCGCCGATGGACTTCCACGTCTCGGACTCCTACTTCGTGGTGGCGCACTTCCACTACGTGGTGTTCGGCACCGTCGTCTTCGCGATGTTCTCCGGCTTCCACTTCTGGTGGCCGAAGATGACCGGCAAGATGCTCGACGAGCGCCTCGGCAAGATCACCTTCTGGACGCTGTTCATCGGCTTCCACGGCACCTTCCTGGTCCAGCACTGGCTGGGTGCCGAGGGCATGCCCCGTCGTTACGCGGACTACCTCGCGGCCGACGGCTTCACCGCCCTGAACACGATCTCGACGATCAGCTCGTTCGTCCTCGGCGCGTCGATCCTGCCCTTCTTCTACAACGTGTGGAAGACGGCCAAGTACGGCAAGAAGATCGAGGTCGACGACCCGTGGGGCTACGGCCGCTCGCTCGAGTGGGCGACGTCCTGCCCGCCCCCGCGGCACAACTTCCTCACCCTGCCGCGGATCCGCAGCGAATCCCCGGCGTTCGACCTGCATCACCCGGAGATCGCGGCTCTCGACCAGCTCGAGAACGCGCCTCACGGTGAGAAGGCCCTGGCTGGTGGCAAGGAGGCCGGCAAGTGAAGGTCCAAGGCTGGATGTTCATGTGGCTGAGCGTCTTCGTGCTCGCCATGGCGGTCGTCTACGGCGTGTGGTCGAAGGAGCCGGCCGGTACCACGGCCCTCTTCCTGGCCTTCGGCCTGTGCATCATGATCGGCTTCTACCTGGGCTTCACGGCCAAGCGGGTCGACGTCGGCGCACAGGACAACAAGGAAGCGGACGTCGCGGACGACGCCGGCGAGATCGGGTTCTTCAGCCCGCACAGCTGGCAGCCGCTCTCGCTCGCCATCGGTGGCGCGCTGGCGTTCCTGTCGATCGCGATCGGCTGGTGGCTGATGTACTTCTCGGCGCCGCTGATCCTGGTCGGCCTGTGGGGCTGGGTCTTCGAGTACTACCGCGGTGAGAACCGCACCCAGTAGCACGAGCTGAGCTCGAAGAAGCCCGGACACTCCGTACGGAGTGTCCGGGCTTCCCGCTTTTGCAGCAGTGCCGTTCCCCCTTACGAGTCACCCACCGCGCCGCGGCTGACGAAGCTTCCTAGCGTGAAGTCATGAGCCAGACTCCGCGTACGCGCACCGTCATCTCCTGCACCCTGCTCGTGGTCGCCCTGACCGCGAGCGCCACCGCCTGTGGCGGCGACGGCAACCCGCTGTCGGCGGCGCCGTACGACGCGGCGGACCAGATCTCCTTCAACGGCCCCTCGGGCGACGGCAAGAAGGCCGACCCGGACAAGCCCCTGGAAGTCACCGCCGAGGACGACGACGGGCGCATCACGGACGTCACGGCCCTGGACGCGACAGGACGCTATGTGGCGGGCGAACTCTCCGCCGACGGCACCCGCTGGCACAGCACCAGCCCGCTGGCCGCCAGCGCCCACTACACGGTGCGGGTGAGCACCGAGGACGAGGACGGGGCGCCCGGCCGCAAGGTCCTCACCTTCGACACCGGCAAGCCCCTCACCAAGAAGCGCCTGAAGGTCACCTTCGGCCCCAAGGCGGGCAAGTACGGCGTCGGCCAGCCCATCACCGCCGAACTCAGCAAACCCGTCAAGGACATGGCACAACGTGCCATAGTCGAGCGCGCGCTCAAGGTCGACTCGATTCCGGCCGTGGAAGGCGCTTGGCACTGGGTGGACGACAAGGAACTCCACTACCGCCCCAAGGAGTACTGGCCCACCAAGGCCACCATCCAGGTTCGAAGCAACCTGGACGGCGTCAAGATCAGCGACCGGCTGTGGGGCGGCAAGGTCAAGCCCCTCCGGCTGACCACGGGCGACCGGATCATCGCCGTCACGGACGCGTCCTCGCACTCGATGACGGTCTACAAGAACGGCAAGGCGATCAACGAGATCCCGGTCACCACCGGAAAGCCCGGCTTCGAGACCCGCAACGGCGTCAAGGTCGTACTCGGCAAGGAGTACTTCGTACGGATGCGCGGCACCAGCATCGGTATCGCCGAGGGCTCCTCGGAGTCGTACGACCTGCCCGTCTACTACGCCACCCGCGTCACCTGGAGCGGCGAGTACGTGCACGCCGCCCCCTGGTCGGTGGGGTCACAGGGCTACGCCAACGTCAGCCACGGCTGCACGGGCATGAGCACCGGCAACGCCGAGTGGTTCTACGAGAACGTCCGTGAGGGTGACGTCGTCAAGGTCGTGAACTCCTACGGCGACACCATGGAAGCCTTCGGCAACGGCTTCGGGGACTGGAACCTCGGCTGGAAGAAGTGGCGCAAGGGCAGCGCGCTGGTGGGCGGAAGCCCCGACGGCCCCCGCCCGGAGGAGAAGGCGAGACTGCGTCCCGAATCGGTCTGAGCGGCCGTGTCAGGCGCTCAGAGCCCTCTTCTGACGCAGCAGGGACGCCAGCGCCGACGCGAACTCCACCGGGTCCACGGGATGCGTCACCGCGGCCTCGGCACGGCTCCAGGTGGCCAGCCAGGCGTCCTGCGGCCGCCCGATCAGCAGCAGCACCGGCGGGCAGTTGAAGATCTCGTCCTTGGCCTGCCGGCACAGCCCCATGCCGCCCATGGGCACGGCCTCGCCGTCCAGGACACAGACGTCGATACCGCCCCGGTCCAGCTCCTTGATGACGGCGGCAGGCGTCGCGCACTCCACGAACTCGACCTGGGGGACGTCCGGAGCGGGCCTGCGTCCGGTCGCGAGCCGCACCTGCTCGCGGGTGTTGGAGTCGTCGCTGTAGACCAGCACCGTGGCGGTCGCCTGCATGGTTCCTCCGTGACATCAGTGTCGTACGGCCATGAACGGGCCAAGCCCGATGCGGCGGATGCTACTCCCTTGAACACCTCGTCAACACCCGCTTGAACACCCCTGCGATGGGCCATACGGGCAGTCCACACGCTGCGGACACCCCGAACGGCACCCCCGGGAGTGAGGGCGGGATAAGCGACCGACATAATGTCGGTCGTGGCGACAGCAACGACAGTAGAAACCGGGCACGCGCACCCGTCGGTCAACCGGCCGAACCTCACCAGCGTCGGAACCATCATCTGGCTGAGTTCCGAGCTGATGTTCTTCGCGGCCCTCTTCGCGATGTACTTCACCCTGCGATCGGTGACGGGTCCCGACCACTGGAAGGAAATGGCGCATGCGCTGAACCTTCCGTTCTCGGCGACCAACACCACGATCCTGGTGCTCTCCTCCCTCACCTGCCAGCTCGGCGTGTTCGCCGCCGAGCGCGGTGATGTGAAGAAGCTCCGGATGTGGTTCATCGTCACGTTCGTGATGGGTGCGATCTTCATCGGCGGTCAGGTGTACGAGTACACCGAGCTGGTCAAGAAGGACGGGCTCTCGCTCTCCTCGGACCCGTACGGCTCGGTCTTCTACCTGACCACCGGTTTCCACGGCCTGCACGTGACGGGTGGCCTCATCGCCTTCCTGTTCGTCCTCGGCCGCACCTACGCGGCCAAGAGGTTCACGCACGAGCAGGCGACCGCCGCCATCGTCGTGTCCTACTACTGGCACTTCGTCGATGTCGTCTGGATCGGCCTTTTCGCCACGATCTACCTGATCAAGTAGCCGGGCCCGCTCCCGCACATTCCAGAAGCATCGACGCAGAAGATCCTGACACCGGGGTAATCCGTGAAAAAGCTCTCCGCACGACGACGCCATCCGCTGGCGGCGGTCGTCGTCCTACTCCTCGCGCTGGCGGCCACTGGGGGGCTGTACGCCGCGTTCGCACCCGCGGACAAGGCGCAGGCCGATGAGACCGCCCAGTCCCTCACCATCGAGGAGGGCAAGAAGCTCTACGCCGTCGGCTGCGCAAGCTGCCACGGCACCGGTGGTCAGGGCACCACCGACGGCCCGAGCCTCGTGGGTGTGGGCGCCGCGGCCGTCGACTTCCAGGTCGGCACCGGCCGTATGCCGGCCCAGCAGCCGGGCGCGCAGGTCCCGAAGAAGAAGGTCATCTACACGCAGGCCGAGATCGACCAGCTCGCCGCGTACATCTCCTCGCTGGGTGCCGGTCCGGCCATCCCGACGGAGAACGAGTACAGCCCGGACGGAGCGGACATCGCCAAGGGTGGCGAGCTGTTCCGTACCAACTGCGCGCAGTGCCACAACTTCACCGGCAAGGGTGGCGCGCTGACGCACGGCAAGTTCGCGCCGAGCCTCGAGGGCGTCTCCCCGAAGCACATCTACGAGGCCATGCAGACCGGCCCGCAGAACATGCCGTCGTTCCCCGACACCACCCTGTCGGAGCAGAACAAGCAGGACATCATCGCGTACCTCGACGCGGTCAACGGCGACGACACCGAGAGCCCCGGCGGCCTCGAACTGGGCGGACTCGGTCCGGTCAGTGAGGGTCTGTTCGCGTGGGTGTTCGGACTCGGTTCGCTCATCGCGGTTGCCGTCTGGCTCGCCGCCCGGACCGCAAAGGCCAAGAAGTCATGAGTAGCCAAGACATTCCGGAAGAGAACGAGAACCTGCCCGCAGAGCAGGACGCACATGGCGCGGTAAGCGTCGCGGACGACAAGAACCCGTTCGCCGACCCCGGCCTGCCGCCCCACGAGCACCGCGTCCAGGACATCGACGAGGTCGCCGCCCGGCGGTCCGAGCGTGTGGTCGCCTTCCTGTTCACGCTGTCGATGCTGGCCACGGTCGGCTTCATCGCCTCGTACGTGGCGGTGCCGCACGACAAGTCGATCTTCGTCTTCCCGATCGGTCACATCAACGCGCTGAACTTCGCGCTCGGTCTGACCCTCGGTGTGGCGCTCTTCGCGATCGGCGCGGGCGCGGTCCACTGGGCCCGCACGCTGATGTCCGACGAGGAGATGGTCGACGAGCGGCACGAGATCTCGGCCCCCGCCGAGGTGCGCGAGAAGGTCTTCGAGGACTGGAAGGCGGGCACCAAGGAGTCCGCGATCGGCCGTCGCAAGCTGATCCGCAACACGATGATCGGCGCGCTCACCCTGGTGCCGCTGTCCGGAGTCGTGCTGCTGCGTGACCTCGGCCCGCTGCCCGGGACCAAGCTCCGCCACACCATGTGGCGCAAGGGGCTGCTGCTCGTCAACATGAACACGAACGAGCCGCTGCGTCCCTCGGACGTCGCCGTCGGTTCGCTCACCTTCGCCAAGCCCGAGGGCCTGGAGGAGCACGACCACGAGTTCCAGACGGAGATCGCCAAGGCGGCCCTGATGATCGTCCGGCTCCAGCCCGACGACATCAAGGACAAGCGCGAGCTCGAGTGGTCGCACGAAGGCATCGTCGCGTACTCGAAGATCTGCACCCACGTCGGTTGCCCGATCTCCCTGTACGAGCAGCAGACGCACCACGTGCTCTGCCCCTGCCACCAGTCCACCTTCGACCTCTCCGACGGTGCCCGAGTGATCTTCGGCCCCGCCGGTCACGCCCTGCCGCAGCTGCGCATCGCCGTGAACGACGAGGGCTACCTCGAAGCGCAGGGCGACTTCGAAGAGCCTGTCGGTCCTGCCTTCTGGGAGCGCGGATGAGCACCAACGAGAACAACGAGCCCGCCCGCGACCGCGGGAAGGCACCGGCCGGCGAGAAGCTCGCCGACTGGGCCGACGGGCGGCTGGGGATCTACTCCCTGGCCAAGTCCAACATGCGCAAGATCTTCCCCGACCACTGGTCGTTCATGCTGGGTGAGATCTGCCTGTACAGCTTCATCATCATCATCCTCACGGGTGTGTATCTGACGCTGTTCTTCCACCCGTCGATGAACGAGGTGGAGTACCACGGCAGCTACGTCCCGCTGCAGGGACAGCTGATGTCCGAGGCGTTCAACTCGACCATGCACATCTCCTTCGATGTGCGCGGTGGTCTGCTGATCCGGCAGATCCACCACTGGGCGGCGCTGATCTTCCTCGCCGGCATGTTCGTGCACATGATGCGCGTGTTCTTCACGGGCGCGTTCCGCAAGCCGCGTGAGGTCAACTGGCTGTTCGGCTTCCTGCTGTTCGTCCTGGGCATGTTCACCGGCTTCACCGGTTACTCGCTCCCGGACGACCTGCTCTCCGGCACCGGTGTCCGCTTCATGGAGGGCGCGGTCCTGTCCGTGCCGATCGTCGGCACGTACCTGTCGTTCTTCCTCTTCGGCGGCGAGTTCCCGGGCGGCGACTTCGTGGCCCGCTTCTACTCGGTCCACATCCTGCTGCTGCCGGGCATCATGCTCGGCCTGCTGGTGGCGCACCTGATCCTGGTGTTCGTCCACAAGCACACGCAGTACGCGGGCCCGGGCAAGACCAACAAGAACGTGGTCGGCATGCCGCTGTTCCCGGTCTACACGGCCAAGGCCGGAGGCTTCTTCTTCCTGGTCTTCGGCGTCATCGCGGTCATCTCGGCGATCGCCACGATCAACCCGATCTGGACCATGGGCCCCTACCGCCCGGACCAGGTGTCGACCGGCGCCCAGCCCGACTGGTACATGGGCTTCTCCGAGGGCCTGATCCGTGTCATGCCGGGCTGGGAGATCGACTTCTGGGGTCACACGCTCGTCCTGGGTGTGTTCGTCCCGCTGATGATCTTCCCGCTGGTCCTGGTCGCGATCGCGGTCTACCCGTTCATCGAGGCCTGGGTCACCGGCGACAAGCGCGAGCACCACATCCTGGACCGCCCGCGCAACGCCCCGACGCGTACGGCCTTCGGTGTCGCGTGGATCACCTGGTACATGGTGCTGCTCATCGGTGGTGGAAACGACCTCTGGGCCACGCACTTCCACCTGTCGATCAACTCGATCACCTGGTTCGTCCGGATCGCGTTCTTCGTCGCGCCGGTGCTCGCGTTCATCGTCACCAAGCGGATCTGCCTCGGCCTTCAGCGCCGCGACAAGGACAAGGTGCTGCACGGCCGCGAGTCCGGCATCATCAAGCGCCTGCCGCACGGTGAGTTCATCGAGGTGCACGAGCCGCTCAGCCAGGACGCGCTGCACACGCTCACCGCGCACGAGCAGTACGTGCCGGCCGAGATCGGCCCGACGGTCGACGAGAACGGCGTCGAGCGCAAGGTGAAGGGCTCCGAGAAGCTCCGGGTCAAGCTGAGCAAGGCCTACTTCGGCGAGGAGTCCCAGATCCCCAAGCCGACCGCTGAGGAGTACAAGGAGATCACGAGCGGCCACGGCCACCACTGATCGCTGCGCTCGCCACGCGCACCGAAGGGCCCCGTCCGAACACCGGACGGGGCCCTTTGCCGTGCCCTGCGGCTGGATAGGGTGGGGGCACACTCTTCTACGACATCCTGGAGCGGCCTTATGAGCGCTGTGACCCCCGCTGGAGGCGACATCGCGGCGGGCCGTTCCTGGCCCGAGGTACTGAGCGCCCTGCTCGGCGGGCAGGACCTGAGCTCCGGCGACACGGCGTGGGCCATGGACCGCTTCATGAGCGGCGAGGCCACGGACGCCCAGATCGCGGGGTTCATGGTGGCGCTGCGGGCCAAGGGGGAGACGGTCGAGGAGATCACCGGTCTCGTCGAGGCGATGTACGCGCACGCGCAGCCGCTGGACATCCCCGGACCGGCCGTCGACATCGTCGGCACCGGCGGCGACCGGGCGAAGACGGTCAACATCTCGACGATGTCCGCCATCGTGATCGCGGGCACCGGGGCGAAGGTCGTCAAGCACGGCAACCGGGCCTCGTCCTCGGCGAGCGGCTCCTCCGACGTACTGGAGAAGCTCGGGATCAACCTGGACCTGTCGCCCGCACGGGTGGCCCAGGTGGTGGACGAGGCCGGCATCACCTTCTGTTTCGCGGCCAAGTTCCACCCGTCGATGCGGTTCGTCGGCGGGGTCCGCCGGGACCTCGGGATCCCGACCTCGTTCAATCTGCTCGGCCCGCTGACCAACCCCGCCCGGGTCACCGCCTCGGCGGTCGGCTGCTTCGACACCCGGATGGCGGGGCTCATCGCCGGAGTGCTGGCCGAACGCGGCTCCTCCGCGCTGGTCTTCCGCGGTGACGACGGTCTCGACGAGCTGACGACCACGGCCACCTCACGGGTGTGGATCGTCCGCGACGGCAAGGTGCGCGAGGAGACCTTCGACCCGCGGGACGTCGGTATCGAACTGGTTCCGGTGGAGGCGCTGCGGGGCGCGGACGCCTCGTTCAACGCCGAGGTCGCGCGGCGTCTGCTGGACGGCGAGCGAGGAGCGGTACGGGACGCCGTACTGCTCAACTCGGCTGCCGCGCTGGTGGCGTTGACGCCGACGGAGGCACCGCTCGTGGACCAGATCCGGGCCGGTATGGCGAAGGCGGCCGAGTCGATCGACTCCGCCGCGGCCAAGCGGACGCTGGAGCGCTGGGTGGCGGCCAGCAACGCCTGAGATCCACCGGCTGTCGTCCCGCGATCCGGACACGGGTTGCGGGACGACGATCACATCGCGTACGTTCTTTGACCAGGTCATGAGTGACAGTCATGAGGCCCCGGCCGACTGTCCGGCAACCCTCCGTCCGTGGCGGGGTGCCCCGGGTGAAGACCAGGCCGTAGGCAGCGAGGTCTACGGCAAGCGCGGGCCCCTCTCGAATCCAGGGGTCCTGGTCGTTCGAGGGAGTCTTCCGTGAGCAAGCGAATGCGATAGGGCCGCCGAGCCCCGCCTCCGCGCACCCTTCTTCTCATCTCCGCATGGCCGTCTTCGGCATGCTCTCTCACGGGAGTTCCCCATGTCTGTCTCCACCGCTGCCGCCGTCCAGACCATTTGTGCCCCGCTGCCCGTTCTGGGTCGGGATGTCACCGTCCCGCTCGTCACGGGCGGCGAAGTCACCTACGCGGCCCTCGACTACGCGGCCAGCGCCCCCGCCCTCCAGCGCGTGTGGGACGACGTGGCGGCCTACGCCCCGTACTACGGCAGTGTCCACCGCGGCGCCGGCTACCTCTCCCAGCTGTCGACGGACCTGTTCGAGAACGCCCGGAAGACCGTCCGCGAGTTCCTGGACTGCCGCGCCGACGACCAGCTGATCTTCACCCGCTCGACCACGGACTCCCTGAACCTCCTCGCCGCCGCCCTCCCCGCCGACTGCCAGGTCTTCGTCTTCGAGACCGAGCACCACGCGAGCCTGCTGCCCTGGCAGGACGCCCGGGTCACCTACCTCAACGCCCCGCGCACCCCGGCCCAGGCCGTCGAGACCCTGGAGCGGGCCCTCGCCCAGCGCGACCCCCACGGCCCGGCCCTGGTCTGCGTGACCGGTGCCTCCAACGTCACCGGCGAGCTGTGGCCGGTGCGTGAGCTGGCCGCCGCCGCCCACGCGCACGGCGCCCGGATCGTCCTGGACGCCGCCCAGCTGGCCCCCCACCACCCGGTCTCCGTGCGGGACCTGGACGTCGACTGGATCGCCTTCTCCGGCCACAAGCTCTACGCCCCCTTCGGCTCCGGTGTCCTCGCGGGCCGCGCCGACTGGCTCCGGGCCGCCGACCCCTACCTCGCGGGCGGCGGCGCCAGCCGCAAGGTCACCCGTCGTGAGGACGGCGGCGTGGACGTCGAGTGGCACGAGACCGCGGCCCGCCACGAGGCAGGGTCCCCGAACGTGATCGGCGCCTACTCCATCGCCTCGGCCTGCAAGGCGCTCACCGAGGCCGGCTTCGACACCCTGGTCGCCCGTGAGCAGCACCTGATCGAGAAGGTGAAGGCGGGCCTCGCCGAGGTCCCGGAGGTCCGGATCCTCTCCCTCTTCGGCGACGACGCCCCGCGCGTCGGCGTGATCTCCTTCGTCGTCCAGGGCTGGAACAGCTCCCACTTCGCCGCCGCCCTCTCCGCCGAGTACGGCATCGGGGTGCGCGACGGCCTCTTCTGCGCCCACCCCCTCGTGCGTACCCTCCTCGGCAGCGACCCCCAGACCCAGGGCGAGTGCGGGGCCCCGGAGGCGGCGCCCGGCGAGAAGTCCCTCAACGCGATCCGGGTGAGCTTCGGCGCGGGGACGCCGGACGAGCACGTCGAGCGCTTCGTGACCGCCGTCAAGGAGCTCGTCCAGGACGGTGCGAAGTGGAAGTACCGTACGGAGGACGGCCGTTGCGTCCCGGCTGTCTGACCTGCTGACAGGCCTGCTATACCCTGCCTCCTCGACAGGTTCACGCCGGACGGGGGAGCAGGAAGTGCAGGTGCTGCGCGCGACGGACCCACGCAGGATCGGCCCGTACGAGGTACGGGGCCGGCTCGGCTCGGGCGGCATGGGTGAGGTCTATCTCGCCGAGTCACGGGCGGGGCTGCGCCTCGCGGTGAAGGTCGTGCGCTCCGAGTACGCCCAGGACCGCACCTTCCGCGCCCGGTTCCGGCAGGAGGTGCGGGCCGCGCAGACGGTCGGCGGGACGGGGACGTACACCGCGCGCGTGGTCGACGCCGACCCCGAGGGCGAACGCCCGTGGATGGCGACGGAGTTCGTGGAGGGCCCGAACCTCAGGGACGCGGTGCTGGACGGCGGGGCGCTGCCGGAGCCGGCCGTACGGGTGCTGGCGGCGGCGCTGGGCGAGGCGCTGGGCGCGATCCACGCCAAGGGCATGGTCCACCGGGACCTCAAGCCCTCCAACATCCTGCTCGCCCCTGACGGCCCCCGGGTCATCGACTTCGGGATCGTCCGGGCGCTGGAGGCCACGGCGATGACCCGCACGGGCGCGATCGTCGGCTCGGTCGGCTATGTCTCGCCCGAGCAGATCCGCAACGGCGGCCAGGTCGGCCCGCCCAGCGACGTCTTCGCCCTGGGCGCGGTCCTGGCGTACGCGGCGAGCGGCCGCGAGCCCTTCGGTGAGGGCCAGGACTCGGTGATCCTGCTGCGCGTGCTGACCCGTGACTTCGACCTGATGGGCGTCCCGGACGGGCTGCTGCCGCTGGTGGAGTCCTGTCTGCGGAACGAGCCGGGGGAGCGGCCGACCCCGGAGGCGGTGGTCGCGGCCGTGGGCCATACGGCGGGATCGCTGCGCGAGAGCGTACGACCGGGCTGGTTCCGGTCCGCCTCGCCGGAGTCCGTGGCCGCCCGGGGTGACGAACGGTGGCTTCCGCAGGGGGAGTCGGGGGAGCGGGAGAGCCGGGTCGAGTACGTGGCGCCGGTGACGGTGACGGACACGCCGGTGCCGGGTGTGGTCGTGCCGGAGGTCCCGGCGACGGCCGTGGTCCCCGGTTCCGCGCCCACGCCTTCGCGGCGCCGGCTGTTGCGGGCCGTGGCGGGTGGGGCCGTGGTCGCCGCCGCCGGGGGAGCGGGCGGCTGGTGGTGGCTCGGGAGGCCGGACGCCGATGCCGAGGCCGAGGCGAAGGGCGGGAGCGCGAACAAGCCGGGGGCCGTCGCGCGGAAGGCGGCCGTGAGCTGGACGTACGAGGCCGGTGGCGCGCCGAGCGCGGACGGCGGTCCGTGCGGGGCGCTCTCCGCCGACGGCCGGACGCTGTACGTCGCCCTGGCCGACGGGACCCTGCGGGCTGTGGGCAGCGACGGCTCGGAACGCTGGAAGGTGCCCATCATCGAGGGGGAGGCCTTCGTCACCAGGCCGGTCGTCACCGCCGACGGGATCTTCGTCGCCCTGGTCACCGACACCGTGAGCGCGGACGGGGAACCGGCCGAACCGGGCCGGCTCATCGCGGTGAGCGCCGACGGCGAGCAGATGTGGAAGCGGGATCTGCCCAGTCCGTACTTCCGGCAGCCCGCGGTGCTCGGGGGCGCCGTCGTCGTCGGCTCCGCTGTGCGCGCCTTCGACGGTGAGGGTGTCGTGCAGGCGTACGACAGCCGGGGCGAGGTGCGCTGGGACGCCTCGGTGGGCGGTGCGCCGACCGAGGAGCTCGTCGTGGCCGATGACGTCCTCTACGTGCCCTGCTACGACAACCACCTCTACGGGATCACCGACGAAGGCGCCGCCAAGCCGTTCGACGCCCTGCTGGACGGTGATGCCGGCCGCCCCGCCGTGAGCGGCGACAGAGTGGTCGTGAGCAGCGGGAACCAGGCGAACGAACTGTTCGGGCTGGACCTGGCGGGCCGCCTGAAGTGGAGGGAGCAGGGCATCGCCGGTTCCTACGTCCCGGCGAAGGCGGCCACCTTCGACTTCCTGGGGGTGACCGCCGCGGAGGCGACGCTCCGGGCGATCACGAAGGACGGCGAGGTGGCCTGGACGTACGGCGGAGGCGGGGCCTTCTCGGACCCGGTGCTGGTGGACTCCATCGTCTATGTGCGCACGGACACCGAGATCCACGCCCTCGACATCCGGGGCAAGCGGCTCTGGAAGGCCGAGGTGGGTGCCGATCCGGGCGTCCTGCTGAGCCCCGTCGTCCGCGGCCGCCGTGTCTACGCCGGCACGGCCAAGGGCATCATGGCCCTCGACGTGACCGTCTAGCTGTCCAGCCCGATCGCGAACGCCGCCTCCAGGTCGTGCTGGGAGTACGTGCGGAAGGCGACGTGGGTGTCGGTGCCCTCGACGCCCGGGATCTTGCTGATGCTGCCGGGGATGACCTCGGCGAGGTCCTCGTGCTGCTTGACCCGGACCATGGCGATCAGGTCGTAGGTGCCGGTGACGGAGAAGACCTCGCTCACGGAGTCCAGGGCCGCGATCGACTCGGCGATCTCGGGGATCCGGTCCACGCTGGTCTTGATGAGGACGATCGCGGTGATCACGGCTGGTTCTCTCCCTCGGGGGCCGGAGCTGGGGCGGCCTTCACTCTAGTCGTACGACCGAATCGCACCCATGCGAAGAGGAACCCCAGGCCGAAGCCCACCAGATGTGCCAGATACGCCACCCCCGGCCCGTGCGAGGCCCGTCCCGCCGCCAGCCACTGGAGGGCCGCCCAGAAGGGCAGCACGACCCAGGCCGGGAAGCGCAGGGGGAGGAAGAAGAGGAACGGGAGCAGGCTTGTCACCCGGGCCCCGGGGAACAGGTAGAGAAACGCTCCGAGGACCGCGGAGATCGCCCCGGAGGCGCCGACCAGGGACTGCTCGGAGTCGGCGTTGGCGGCCGCGTAGCCCAGCAGCGCGAGATAGCCGCAGCCCAGGTAGAAGAGGGTGAACTGGACGCGGCCCATCCGTTCCTCGGTCAGCACGCCGAAGACGTAGAGAAAGAGCATGTTGCCGAGGAGATGGACCCAGCTGCCGTGGACGAAGAGCGCCGTCGCCGGGGTGAGCACCGCTCTGGCCGAACCTTCGAACAGTTCTGCGGGGACCACTCCCCAGCGGTGGAAGTAGGCGCGCTGGGCGGCCAGCAGCGCGTCGCCGGAGCCGTACGCCGGATTGAGGCCCGCCGCCGGGCCGATCACGAAGAGCGCGCAGCACAGGGCGATGAGGCCATAGGTCATCGGTGCCGACCGCCACAGCGATCTGCTCGCCCGGCCGGCCACCACGCTCCAGTTGCTGATCATGAACACAGAGCATGACGTAACGGGACGCAAGCCGACAGACCGCCTCGCCGCCGTGGACGGACCAGCGGCGAGTCCCCGCCAGGCCGTAGGGTTACGGCCACACGCGCCGGGAGACCGGCGCGTCACGGACAATAGAGACCTAGAAGGAATGAGCACAGTCACGATGACGGTTCCCCTGCCGACCGCCTCGACGCGGTGGCGCTGCACCCTCTGTGGCAACCTCACGCGCTTCGACGTGACCCGCTCGTCGAAGGTCGTCGAGTACGTCCACCTCGACCTCGCCGGTGAGCCGAAGGTCGAGGAGCGCGAGGTGGTCAGTGAGACCATCGAGTCGGTGCGCTGCCGCTGGTGCAATGCCGTGGATCAGGTGGAACTCGTGGACAGGCCGGGCGCCGGCTCCTGAGGGAGCAGGCCCCGCGGAACGGTTGGGGTGTTGACGGATGGTGGAGAGCGCAGGCGGGGGGCCGGGCGACGGCGCCGCTGAGGTGCTCGACCGTCCGCTGCCCGACGGCGTGCGCCGCCGGGTCGTGCAGATCGTGTCCGACGGCTTCGGCGGGCTGACCGTCGGCGAACTGCCCGCACAGCTCAGACAGTACGCGCGGTTCGCGCCCAACCGGCGGGCCAAGTTCGCCGGCAACGCGATGGCCGCGGCACTGGAGACCGACCCGCTGTTCCGGCAGCGGATCGGGGAGAAGTTCAGAGAGGCGCAGCCGGAGCTCTCCGGCGCCCTCGACTCCGGCTCGCCGCCCCCGGCCGCGGATCCGCTCGACGTGGCGGCCGCGGCCTATGTACTGCGCCCCACCGGCTGGGTGAAGCTCGTGACGGCGGCCGGCGAGGAGGCCCAGCGGGCCGACGCCGAGCGCGCCGACGAGGAGAGCCGCGCCGAGCTGGAGCGGCTGCGCGAGGAGCTCGCGCACGCGCGCGAGCACACCCGCGCGGAGACCGAGCGGCTGCGCAGCGAGCTGGAGTCGGCCAAGAAGGAAGCCGAATCGCTTCACCGCAAGCTGCGCGCCGCCCACAGCGACGTCAAGCGCGGCGAGGCCGCCCTGCGCAAGATCCAGGGCGAGATGGAGACCGTGCGCGCCGAGGGGCAGACGCAGGTGTCCGCCGCCGAGGTCGAGTCCCGGCGGCTCAAGGCCCGCCTGGGCGAGGTGGAGGCCGCGCTGGAGGCCACCCGTCGTGCGGCCCGGGAGGGGCGCAGCGTCGAGGACATGCGGGTACGGCTGCTGCTCGACACCGTGCTCGACGCGGCCCAAGGGCTGCGCCGGGAGCTGGCGTTGCCGCCGGTGTCCGTACGGCCCGCCGAGACCGTCGACGCGGTCGAACCGGGACGAATGACCCCGAAGGACATCGCGGCGCGGGCCCTGTCCGAGAACGACCCGGCGATCCTGGACCAGCTTCTCGCCCTGCCGCAGGCGCACTTGGTGGTCGACGGCTACAACGTCACCAAGACCGGCTATCCCCAGATGCCCCTGGAGAAGCAGCGGCTCAGGCTGCTCGGTCAGCTCTCACAGCTCGCCGCCCAAACCGGGGCAGAAGTGACGTGTGTCTTCGACGGGGCCGAGCTGGCCGCGCCGGTGCTGCTCGCGCCGCCGCGCGGGGTGCGGGTGCTGTTCTCCAAGCCCGGTGTGACCGCTGACGAGTTGATCCGCCAGCTGGTGCGCGCCGAGCCGCCGGGGCGGCCGGTCATCGTCGCCTCCACCGACCGCGAGGTCGCCGACGGGGTGGCCAAGGCGGGGGCGCGGCCTGTCGCTTCGGCGATGCTTTTGAAGCGCCTGTCCTGATCGTTTAACTTCCAGGCCTAATGACCGAATTGGCTGGATCGTCACGCAACGTAGCGTCAATCAAGCATCACCGCATGTGAGTTGTGTGTAAAGAATGCAGCCTGTGACGGGTTTTTTCGCGTGAGGATTTGAACTGATCACAAGAAGGTCACTAGGGTCTGGGCTCGAACCTCCGAACGGGTGATCACTCACAAGAAGGAGCTCACCTCCGTGGCGTCCCACCGTCGACCCAAGCAGCCGAGCCGCACGCGCGTGACCGTGCTGACCACAGCTGCTGCCGCTGCAGTCGCTCTGAGCGCCAACGCCGCCAACGCGGCCCCGAGCGAGAAGCCCAGCAAGGACGAGGTCAAGTCCAAGGTCGACAAGCTCTACGAGGAGGCCGAGCAGGCCACCGAGAAGCTCAACGGCGCCAAGGAGAAGCAGGAGAAGCTCCAGAAGGAGATCTCCACGATCCAGGACAACGTCGCCCGCGGCCAGGAGGAGCTCAACGACCTCCGGGACTCCATGGGCCTGGCGGCCGCCGCCCAGTACCGCACGGGCAGCATCGACTCCTCCCTCCAGCTCTTCCTGTCGTCGAACCCGGACGACTACCTGGACAAGGCGTCCACCGCCGACCAGCTCAGCGCCCAGCAGGTCGAGGCGCTGAAGAAGATCCAGGAGAAGCAGCGCGAGCTCGCCCAGGAGCGCTCCGAGGCCTCCGAGAAGCTCAAGGACCTCTCCAGCACCCGCACCGAGCTGGCCAAGAAGAAGAAGGAAGTCCAGGGCAAGCTCGCCGAGGCCCAGAAGCTCCTCAACACGCTGACGGCCGCCGAGAAGGCCGCCATCGCCGCCGAGGACGCCCGCGCCAGCCGCTCCGCCAGCGAGCGCGTCGACCTCGGCAGCACCGCCCCCGCCTCCGGCCGCGCCCTCGCCGCCTTCCAGGCCGCCCAGAGCAAGATCGGCTCGCCGTACGTCTACGGCGCCTCCGGCCCCTCCTCCTTCGACTGCTCGGGCCTGACCTCCTGGGCCTTCGCCCAGGCCGGCGTCGGCATACCCCGCACCTCGCAGGCGCAGGCCAGCTACGGCACGAGGATCTACAGCCAGTCCGACCTCAAGGTCGGCGACCTGGTCATCTTCTACGGCGACCTGCACCACGTCGGCTTCTACGCCGGCAACGGCCAGGTCCTGCACGCCCCGCGCACCGGCACGGTCGTCCGCTACGAGTCGATCAACAACATGCCGTTCCAGTTCGGCGTCCGGATCTGAGCACCTCAAGATCACGACACCGCACCGCCCGAACGGGCGAATCGTGACACCGTGAACTGACCCCGCACCCCGCCCATGACCTGCGTCAGGGGCGGGGTGTCACGTTCCGTGCCCGCGGAGGTCGTTGGTGGGCGACCGGTCACAGGGTTACTGTCGGCCGCGTTTCCTTGTCCGCCAGCGGAAGGAGTGCGGCTTCCCGTGGGGTCCCATCGCCGCCTTGCACCGTCCGGGTTCGACCGGGGCGCGTCCGCCGCGCTCTGCGTCCTGTCAGCCACCGCCGCGGCCCTCGGAGCCGTACCGGCGTCGGCCGCGCCGCACGACGACACCCGTGCCGAGGTGGACCGTCTCTACGAGGAGGCCGAGAAGGCCACCGAGGCCTACAACAAGGCCGACGAACGCGCCGACACCCTGCGCGGGCAGGTCTCCACCGCCCAGGACCGGATCGCCCGCCAGCAGGAGCGCATCAACTCCATGCGGGAGGCGCTCGGTTCGCTCGCCGGCGCCCAGTACCGCGCCGGCGGCCTCGATCCCTCCCTCGCCCTGCTCTTCTCCGACGACCCGGACGACTACCTCGACAAGGCCGCCGCCCTGGACCGGATCACCGCCCACCAGGCCGGTGAGCTCAAGGACCTCCAGGAGGCGATGCGCGAGCTCACCCAGGAGCGGGTGGAGGCGGCCGGGCAGCTCGCCGAACTGGAGAAGAGCCGCAAGGCGGTGGCGACCCACAAGCGGACCGTCGAGAAGAAGCTCGCCAAAGCCCGTGAGCTCCTCAACTCCCTGCCGTCCGCGGAGCGCGCCGCCTACGACCGGGCCTCGCGGTCGGGCCGCGAGGACATGCCCGACCTCGGCGGCGCGGTCCCGCCCAACGCCCGGGCCGGTGCCGCGGTCGCCGCCGCCCGTGCCGCGCTCGGCAAGCCGTACGTCTGGGGCTCCACCGGCCCCTCCGGATTCGACTGCTCGGGCCTGATGGTGTGGTCGTACCGCCAGGCCGGTGTCTCCCTGCCGCGCACCTCGCAGGCGCAGCGCCACGCGGGCCGGCAGGTCCCGCTCTCCCAGGCCCAGCCCGGTGATCTGGTCACCTACCGGTCGGACGCCAGCCATGTCGGGATGTACGTGGGCAACGGCCAGGTCATCCACGCGCCCTACCCCGGCGCGCCCGTGCGCTACGACCCGGTGGGCATGATGCCGGGGGCGACGGTCACGAGGGTCTGACCAACGCCTCGTCTGCGCCGTACGATCGGGAAATGGCTGGTCGAAGGCGGGCGTCGAAGCACGGTGTCGTGGTGCTGTGCCTGCTGCTCGTCTCCTTGGTGGGATGCGGCGGCGGGCCCGGCGCCGACACCGCCACGGCCGATGTCCAGCGGCTCCTGGACCGGCGGTCGGCCGCCGTCCTGGACCGGGACCGGGCGGCCTTCCAAAAGACGGGCGACCTGGGCTGGTTCGAGAACGCCCGCGGTGTGCCGTTCGCGGCCTGGGCCTACCGGCTGACCGCCCTGCACCGCGACGGTGCCACGGCCACCGCCGACGTCGAACTCAGCTACCGGATACAGGGATACGACAACGCGCCGGTCGACGTCGGCCGCTCCCTCACCCTGAGCCTGGACGCGAGCGGCCGGTGGTACGTGGACGCGGAGAAGCCCGCCGAGAAGGCCGCCGAGCAGCTCTGGGACCAGGGCGAGGTGGCCGTCGTACGCGGCGAGCACAGTCTCGTCCTGGGCGCCGAGCAGTCGACCGAGATCCTGCACTCCTACGCCGACCTGGCGGACCACGCCGTGCCGGCCGTCTCGGCTGCCTGGGGCACCGACTGGTCCCGGCATGTCGTCGTCCTCGTACCGAACTCCCTGGACGGCATGGCGGGACTGCTCGGCTCGCCCGCCTCCTCCTACCGCGGGATCGCGGCCGTCACCACGGGCGAGACCGGCGCCCCGGCGAGCGCGCCCGCGGACCGGATCATCGTCAACCCCGACGCGTACGGCGTCCTCGGCGATGTCGGCAAACAGGTCGTGCTCACCCACGAGACCACCCATGTCGCCACCCGCGCCCACACCAGCGCGGCCACACCCCTGTGGCTGTCCGAGGGGTACGCCGACTTCGTGGGCTACCTCGACTCCGGCCGCTCACCCGTGCAGGCCGCCCCCGAACTCTGGCGGGCGGTGACCGACGGGCGGGCGCCGGCGGAGCTGCCCGAGGACGCGGACTTCGGCTTCAGCGGCAACGCGACCGAGCTCGCGCAGGCCTACGAGAGCGGCTGGATGGCGTGCCGGATGGTCGCGGAGCAGTGGGGCGAGCCGAAGCTGCGGGAGTTCTACCAGGCCGTGGGTGCCCACAAGCAGCGGGCCGGGGCGGTCGAGGACGCGCTGGAGCGGGTGCTCGACACGAACCTGGAGGACTTCACGGCCCGGTGGCGGGACTATCTGCGGGCTCAGCTCGGCTGAGTCGCGCTATGGCCTCTTCGAGCCAGGTGCGTTCGGCTGCCCCGGTCGCCCGCGCGACCCGCAGCATGCCCTCCCGGAACAGGTCGCCGCTCTCCTCCGCGCGGACGGGCTTTCCACCGTCGTAGAAGAAGCTCGTCGGTGTGTCGAGGAACTCCAGGCGGCGGCGCAGGACTTCGGCCTGTTCCCGCGGGTCCGGCAGGTGTCGTAGGAACGTGAGCACCGTGTTGAAGCGGACCTGGTCGGTGATCTCGACCGGCTTGGGACGGCGCAGCCGCTCCAGCAGGTCCTCGCGGCCCTGATCGGTGAGGGAGAGCGTGCGGCGCGGGGCCGCGCTCGCGCCCGGCTCCTCGTGCTGGTCGAGCTTGCCGGCCTTGATCAGGCGGGTGATCGCCGGATAGAGGGCGCCGTCGCTGACCGGGCGGACATGGCCGCTGAGCGCCTTGATGCGCTCCTTCAACTCGTAGCCGTGCAGGGGCTCTTCGGCCAGGAAGCCCAGGATCGACAGCTCCAGCACCGTGATTCCTCCTTGCGGGTGTCGTCCTGCCATGCTACCTCTTATCGAGCTACCTCGTTTCGAGGTAGCTCGATAAGAGGGGGTCCCTGCGTGAACAGTCACCGGAAACAGCTCATCGCCCTCGCCCACCCCGTCTACTTCTCGCTCCTCGCCTCCGTCGCCGCCGGGATCATCAACACCGTCTGGGTCTCCCGGCTCGGCGGCCCGGCCGTGGCCGCCGTCGCGGTGGCGACGAACACCGAGAACGTGCTGCTGGGCGTCGCCCTGGTCTTCGGCTCCGGTACGACCGTGCTGGTCGCGCACGCCCGGGGCGCGCGGGATCCGGGGGCCGTGCGGGCGGCCGTGCGCGGGGGCTGGGCGGTGTTCGCGGTGATCACACCGCTGGTGGTGGCGGGCGGGTTCCTGCTGCGGGAGCCGCTCGCCCGCCTGGTCCTCGGCGGGGGCGAGGCGCTGCCGCTGGCGGTCGGGTACTTCGCGATATCGATGCCGGGCATCGCCGTGTTCTTCGCCCAGCAGCTGGTCGACGGCATCCTCAAGGGCACGGGGGACACGAGGACCCCGATGCGGCTGGCGCTGCTCGCCAACGGGCTGATCCTGGTCTGCGACCCGTTCCTCATCCACCTCTACGGCGTCCAGGGCGCCGCCGCCTCGACGGTGCTGTGCCGGGGCGTGGCCCTCGGCGTGGGGCTGCTGGCGGTGCGCCGGAACCCGTTGCTGCGCACCGCCACCGGACCCGGGACCGCCTTCTGGCGGACGCTGCGCACCGGGCTGCCCATGGCCGCCGACTTCACCGTGCGGCAGGGCGGAGCGCTGGTGCTGGTCGCGATCGTGGCGCGGCTGGGGGTGACGGCGGTGGCCGGGTACGCGATCGCGTACAAGGTCATGTACGTGGCCACGATGGGCTTCTACGCCGTACGGCAGGCCGCCTCCATCCACACCGCGCATCTGCTGGGCGCCGGGCGGGACTCACGGCGGGCGGTCGGGCGGCAGGCCGTGCTGGTCTCGGGAGGGTTCGCGCTGGGGGCCGCCCTTGTGCTGGCCCTGACCGCTCCCTGGATCATGGCCGCCTTCGGTGCCGGACCCGGCGTCGCCCACGACGGAGCGCTCTTCCTGCGCTGTGCCGGGCCCTACCTGCTGCTGATGGGCTGCTTCATCGCGCTCGGCGGGGTCTTCGAGGGCAGCGGAGGGGCGCCGGTGCTGCTGCGGGTGACGCTGCTCGGGACCGCGGTGCAGCTGCCGCTGGCGTACGGGCTGTCGGGGCTGGGGCTGCCCGGTGTGTGTCTGGCGCTCGCGCTGTCCATGGCGATGCAGTGCGCGGCGGCCGTCCTGCTCGCGGCCCTGCGTCAGGAGGTGACCGAGGTCTCTGTCGTCCGGGCGGCCTGAGTGGGCACCGGGGTCTCGGCCTCGGGCGGCACCGTCGAGCGCCACAGCTCCAGGGCCGCGAGGACGGTCGCCGCGACCAGCAGGCCGTTGCGGAGGAACAGCAGGGTCACGCCGAGGCCGTCGCTGGCGACGACATTGCCGAAGTAGATCGGGAACTCCAGGACCGTCACGAAGGACGCCACCAGCACGATCAGGGCGGGCACCCCCATCCGGCTCGCCCGGAAGCACAGGCAGACGGCCGCGAGACCGATCAGCCACACCATGTACTGCGGGCTGATCACCCGGCTGGTCGTGGTGAACAGCAGCACCGCCACGAAGGCCGCGTCGGCCGCGGTGTGCGCCTCGAACCGGGTCGCCCTCAGCCGCCACAGCAGCAGCCAGCCGAAGGCGAGGCCGGTCAGGGCGAGGGCGGCCGTGCTGACGACGTTGACCCAGGGGCCGAGGAACTCCACCGAGCCGTAGTTGAGCAGCACCTGGCCGTCCCAGCCGTACTGCCGGGCCACATGGAAGACGAGCGAGCCCAGCGACTCCACCTCGGTGCCCCGGTCGGCCTGGAAGGTCAGGAAGGCGAACGCGCCGGGCATGGTGACGGAGAACAGGGCGGCGAGGCCGGCCGCGGTGACCGCCGTCGCCATCCAGGTGCTCCGCCTGCGGACGGCGACCAGCAGCAGCGCCGGCCACACCTTGAGCATCGCCCCGAAGCCCACGAGAACGCCCATCACCCGGGGGTGCCGGGCGCCCGCGAGCAGCGCGGCCACCGCGACCGCGGTGACCATCACGTCGTAGCGGGCGTAGACGGTCGGCCCGAGCAGCGGTACGCCCACCACCCACACCCAGGCGCCGCGCAGCGAGCGGCCGGGGCGCAGGCCCGCGTACAGCAGCAGGGAGAAGGCGACCAGGTCGCCGAGGAAGGCGAGGACGAAGAACGCCGTCGCGTACGGCAGGAAGGGCAGCAGGGCGGGGGAGAGGATCGCGAGGGCGGCGGCCGGCGGGTACTGCCAGGTGACGTCGTCCAGCGGGAACGTTCCGGTGCGCAGGACCTCGTACCAGCCCTGGTAGATCACGGAGACATCGCTGGTGACGTCCGGGCCGGGGAAGACGAACACCTTGAGCACGAACAGGAGCAGCAGCAGCCGGGTCAGGCCCCAGACCACCAGCAGTCCGGCCGGAGACCGCCTCGCACCCGCAATGTCCACCGGAGCCCCTGTTCGCCCGTCGCCGTTCCCGAGGTTGCCACTCTTGAGATGGCCATGATGTCCCGGCCACCTGTGTGCTTGCCATAAACGCGGCCGTGCCGAGCTGTGGGCGGGCCTTCGACCAGGGTAGGCGGACGTTTGGATAGGGTCGGCGGCGATGCACAAGACCCTGATCGTGACGAACGACTTCCCGCCCAGGCCGGGCGGTATCCAGGCCTTCCTGCACAACATGGCGCTGCGGCTCGACCCGGAGCGGCTCGTCGTGTACGCGTCCACCTGGAAGCGCGGCCGCGAGGGCGCCGAGGCTACGGCCGCCTTCGACGCCGAGCAGCCCTTCACCGTCGTACGCGACCGTACGACGATGCTCCTGCCGACGCCCGCGGCCACGCGTACGGCCGTCGGACTGCTGCGGGAGCACGGCTGTACGTCGGTGTGGTTCGGGGCGGCCGCGCCGCTCGGGCTGATGGCGCCCGCGCTCAGGAAGGCCGGGGCCGAGCGGCTGGTGGCCACGACCCACGGGCACGAGGCGGGGTGGGCCCAGCTGCCCGCCGCGCGGCAGCTGCTGCGCCGGATCGGGGAGGGCACGGACACGATCACCTACCTCGGCGAGTACACGCGCTCGCGGATCGCCGGTGCGCTGACGCCCCGGGCGGCCTCGCGGATGGTGCAGCTGCCGCCGGGGGTGGACGAGAAGACCTTCCATCCGGGGTCGGGGGGCGATGCCGTGCGGGCCCGGCTGGGGCTGACGGACCGGCCGGTGGTCGTGTGTGTCTCGCGGCTCGTGCCGCGCAAGGGGCAGGACACGCTGATCCTGGCCATGCCGCGGATCCTGGCGGCCCAGCCGGACGCCGTGCTGCTGATCGTCGGCGGCGGGCCGTACGAGAAGGAGCTGCGCA
The DNA here is from genome assembly GCF_042894505.1 of Streptomyces sp. NPDC001536. Taxonomy (NCBI): domain Bacteria; kingdom Bacillati; phylum Actinomycetota; class Actinomycetes; order Kitasatosporales; family Streptomycetaceae; genus Streptomyces; species Streptomyces sp. NPDC001536. The sequence goes on along the minus strand of NZ_JBIAVQ010000005.1, from coordinate 492,935 downwards.
AGCTCGCCGCGGAGACCCGGGTCGCCGACTCCGTCCGCTTCACCGGTGCCGTGCCCTGGTCCGAGCTGCCCGCGCACTTCGGTGCCGGGGACGTCTTCGCCATGCCCTGCCGGACCCGGCGGGGCGGGCTGGACGTCGAGGGGCTCGGGATCGTGTACCTGGAGGCGTCGGCGACGGGGCTGCCGGTGGTGGCGGGGGACTCGGGCGGTGCCCCGGACGCCGTGCTGGACGGTGAGACCGGCTGGGTGGTGCGGGGCGGCTCGGTGGAGGAGGCGGCCGAGCGCATCGTCGTCCTCCTCGGGGACGCGGAACTGCGGAGCCGGATGGGGGAGCGGGGGCGGGAGTGGGTCGAGGAGAGGTGGCGCTGGGATCTGTTGGCGGAAAAGTTGAAGACGTTGCTATAGCCAGAAGCGGATAATCCGCCGATGCTGCGCGCATGACAGCAAAACTGATGCAGCGTCAGCTGACGAGACGTCACATACTGGGCATGGCCGCCCTCCAGACGGCCGCCGCCGCAGGTCTCACCCGCATCGGTCTCCAGTCGGCACAGGCCGTCGAACCGGCCGCCGTCGACAACGCCCCCGCCATCGTGGTCGGTTCGGGCTACGGCGCCGCCGTGGCCGCCCTCCGCCTCGGTCAGGCGGGCATCCGCACGATCATGATCGAGATGGGCCGGCTCTGGAACACCCCCGGCTCCGACGGCAAGGTCTTCTGCTCCACGGCCAACCCGGACCAGCGCTCCATGTGGTTCCGCACCCGCACCGAGGCGCCGCTGGCCACCTTCCTGTGGCTGGACGTCGTCAACAAGGACATCAGCCCCTACCCGGGTGTCCTGGACCGGGTGCGCTTCGCCAACATGTCCGTGTTCGTGGGGCGGGGCGTCGGCGGCGGCTCCCTGGTGAACGGCTGCATGGCGGTGACCCCGCTGAAGTCGTACTTCGCCGAGCAGTTCCCCACCGTCGACGCCGACGAGATGTACGGCACCTACTTCCCGCGCGCCAACTCCATGCTCGGCGTCAACACCGTCGACCCCGCCTGGTTCGAGTCGACGGAGTGGTACCGGTTCTCGCGCATTTCCCGCAAGCACGCCCAGAACACCGGTCTGAGGACCACCTTCGTGCCCAGCACCTACGACTTCGCCTACATGCGGAAGGAGGCCGCCGGCACGGCGACCAAGTCGGCTCTCGCGCAGGAGGTCATCTACGGCAACAACCACGGCAAGAAGAGCCTCGACAAGACGTATCTCGCCGCCGCGCTCGGCACCGGCAACGTCACCATCAACACCATGGAGCGGGTCAGGGCCGTCAGCCGGGCGAGCGACGGGACGTACGTGCTGACCGCCGACCGCGTCAACGACGCCGGCACGGTCGTCGAGACCAAGCAGTACGGCTGCACCTACCTGTTCCTCGGCGGCGGCAGCCTCGGCACCACCGAACTCCTGGTGCGGGCCCGGGAGACGGGCACCCTGCCCGCCCTGGACGCGAGCGTCGGCGCCGGGTGGGGACCCAACGGCAACACGATGCTCGGCCGGGCCAACCACCTGTGGGACACGGTCGGGGCGAACCAGTCGACCATGCCGGTCATGGGCATCGACGACTGGGCGAACACCGCCAACCCCGTCTTCGCGGAGATCGCTCCTTTACCCACGGGCCTGGAGCACTGGGTCAGCCTCTATCTGGCGATCACCAAGAACCCGCAGCGCGCGACGTTCACGTACAACAGCGCCACGGGCGGCGTGAACCTCGGCTGGACCGCCGCGCAGAGCGCCGTGTCCTCGGGCATGGCCAAGAAGCTGTTCGACCGGATCAACTCGGCGAACTCCACCATCTACCGGTACGACCTGTTCGGCTCGTCCAACAAGGTCTTCGCCGACGACTTCACCTACCACCCGCTGGGCGGCTGCGTGTTGGGGAAGGCGACCGACAACTACGGGAGGGTGAAGGGGTATTCGAAGCTGTACGTCACCGACGGCTCGCTCGTGCCCGGATCGATCGGGGTGAACCCGTTCGTGACGATCACGGCGCTCGCCGAACGGACGATGGCGCGGGTCCTCGTGGAGGACACCGCGCCATGACGCTCTCTCAGCGGGCCTGCTACTTCTGGTAGATCGCCTCGACCTCGTCCGCGTAGTCCTTCGCCACCACGTTGCGCTTGAGCTTCAGGGACGGCGTCAGGTGGCCCGAGTCCTCCGTGAACTGGGAGGAGAGAATGCGGAACTTCCGCACCGATTCCGCCTTCGACACCGCGGCGTTGCCGTCGTCGATCGCGGCCTGGATCGCAGCGTTCAGGTCCGGGTCGTCGACCAGCGACGCCGCGGTGACACCCGCCGGCTTGCCGTGCTCGGCCGCCCAGCGGCCCAGGAACTCCTCGTCGATGGTGACCAGCGCGCCCACGAACGGCCGCCCGTCGCCCACCACCATGCACTCCGCGACCAGCGCGTGGGCGCGGATACGGTCCTCGATCACGGCCGGGGCGACGTTCTTGCCGCCCGCGGTGACGATGATCTCCTTCTTGCGGCCGGTGATCCGGAGGTAGCCGTCCTCGTCGAGGGTGCCGATGTCACCGGTGTGGAACCAGCCGTCGGCCAGCGCCTCCTCGGTCGCGCCCGGGTTGTTCCAGTAGCCCGTGAACAGGTGCTCGCCGTGCAGCAGCACCTCGCCGTCGTCCGCGATCCGGACCACCGAGCCGGGCAGCGGCTGCCCGACCGTGCCGATCTTCTGGCGGTCCCAGGGGTTGAAGGCAGTGGCCGCGCAGGACTCGGTCAGGCCGTAGCCCTCCAGGACCGTGAAGCCGATGCCGCGGAAGAAGTGACCGAGGCGCTCGCCGAGCGGGGCGCCGCCGGAGATGGCGTACTCGCCCTTGCCGCCGAGGACCGCGCGCAGCTTGCTGTAGACCAGCTTGTCGAAGGTCTTGTGTTTGATCTTCAGACCGAGGGACGGGCCCGACGGGGTGTCCAGCGCCTTGCTGTAGGCGATCGCGGTGTCGGCGGCCTTGTCGAAGATCTTGCCCTTGCCGTCCGCCTGCGCCTTGGCGCGCGCCGAGTTGTAGACCTTCTCGAAGACGCGCGGGACGCCCAGGATCAGGGTCGGCCGGAAGGCGGCCAGCTCGTTGGTGAGGTCCTTGATGTCCGGGACGGTGCCCAGCTTGATCGGCGCCATCATCGGGGCGATCTGCACGAGCCGGCCGAAGACATGCGCGAGCGGGAGGAAGAGCAGGACGGAGCATTCGCCGGTGCGGAACAGCGGGCGCAGCCGCTCCACGATGTTCCCGCACTCCGCGAAGAAGCTGCGGTGGGTCAGCACACAGCCCTTGGGGCGGCCGGTGGTGCCGGACGTGTAGACGATGGTCGCCGGGTCGTCGGCCTTGGCGAGCGAGCTGCGCTCCTCGACGGTGGCGTCGCTGATGTCCTTGCCGAGCCGGCCCAGCTCCTCCACGCCCCCGGCGTCGATCTGCCAGACGTGCTTGAGGGCGGGCAGCCCGTCGCGCACCGACTCGACGGCGGCCACGTGGTTGTCCAGCTCGACGACGATGGCGGTGGCGCCCGAGTCGGAGAGGATCCACTGGACCTGCTCCGGCGAGCTGGTCTCGTACACCGGCACGGTGATCGCGCCCGCGCACCAGATCGCGAAGTCGAGCAGCGTCCACTCGTAGCGGGTGCGCGACATCAGACCGACACGGTCGCCGGGCCGGACACCGGAGGCGATGAGCCCCTTGGCGGCGGCGTGCACCTCGGCCAGGAAGGTCGTGGCGGTCACGTCCTGCCAGACACCGCCCACCTTGCGGGCGATCACGGCGACGTCGGGATGCTGCGCGGCGTTTCTACGGACGATGTCCGTGAGATTGCCGTCCGCAGGGACCTCGTACAAAGCCGGAAGGCTGAACTCGCGCAAGACTGCTGCTCCTCATAGGGCGCCGGCGCCACGACGTTGTGCGATGCGACGGTGCGGTCCAAGGCTCGGGCAGGTGCTCGGGATCCTGAGTGGTTGCGCCACTTGTTGAAATCCTGAGCACGACTGGACTGCCCGGACGTTACCCGCCGGTATGGCGTCTCCGACAGGGGGGCCCGGCGAGATGTTCGCTGCGTCACACAGATTGGTGCTTCTTTCCGCGCACAGTAGTCGACCCATTTGATGACTAGCCAGTAACCGCAGGTCCCATCGCCACTGTTCACGTATGCCGCACACGCCTACTCTTGATCGCCATGGCACCCACACCGGCCGGTAACCGGAGGACACGCGTACATGTGGTCAGCGACGTGCACGGCAACGCCCGTGACCTGGCCAGAGCCGGCGAGGGCGCGGACGCCCTGATCTGTCTGGGGGACCTGGTCCTCTTCCTCGACTACGCCGACCACTCGCGCGGCATCTTCCCCGACCTGTTCGGAGTGGAGAACGCCGACCGCATCGTCGAACTGCGCACCGCCCGCCGCTTCGAGGAGGCCCGCGAGTTCGGCGCCCGGCTGTGGGCCGGCATCGGCACCGACCGCGCGTCCGCGATCGAGAAGGCGGTACGCAAGCAGTACGCCGAGATGTTCGCGGCCTTCCCGACACCGACGTACGCCACCTACGGCAATGTCGACATGCCACCGCTGTGGCCCGAGTACGCCGGACCCGGCACCACCGTGCTGGACGGCGAGCGGGTGGAGATCGGCGGGCGGGTGTTCGGATTCGTGGGCGGCGGGCTCAGGACGCCGATGCGCACGCCGTACGAGATCAGCGACGAGGAGTACGCGGCGAAGATCGAGGCGGTCGGCGAGGTCGACGTGCTGTGCACCCACATCCCGCCGGAGGTGCCGGAGCTGGTCTACGACACCGTCGCGCGCCGCTTCGAGCGCGGGAGCCGGGCCCTGCTGGACGCGATCCGGCGCACCCGGCCCCGGTACGCCCTGTTCGGGCACGTCCATCAGCCGCTGGTGCGGCGGATGCGGATCGGGGCGACCGAGTGCGTCAACGTGGGGCACTTCGCGGGGAGCGGCAGACCCTGGGCCCTGGAATGGTGACCGGTCGGTGAAGTCGGGCGCTCACGTGCGCGGTAGCCTTCACGCTGCACACACGTGCGCAGCAGGACATGCCCTACCGGCCCGCATCTGGAGGAGCCACAGCGATGGCGGAACACACCAGCTCGAGCATCACGATCGAGGCGGCACCGGCCGATGTCATGGGGGTGATCGCCGACTTCGCCCGCTACCCGGACTGGACCGGCGAGGTGAAGGAGGCGGAGGTCCTCGCGACCGACGCCCAGGGGCGCGCCGAGCAGGTGCGGCTCGTCATGGACGCGGGCGCGATCAAGGACGACCAGGTCCTCGGGTACACCTGGACCGGTGACAACGAGGTCTCCTGGACCCTCGTCAAGTCCCAGATGCTGCGGTCGCTCGACGGGTCGTACATCCTCAAGGCGACGGGCACGGGGTCGACCGAGGTCACCTATCTGCTGACCGTCGACGTCAAGATCCCGATGCTGGGGATGATCAAGCGCAAGGCCGAGAAGGTCATCATCGACCGGGCGCTGGCCGGTCTGAAGAAGCGGGTGGAGTCGGGGGCGAAGTAGGGGGACTACCGTTCAGCCCCATGCGCACCCTTCTGATCACCGGGCCAGGTGGCAGCGGTCGTACGACCGTTGCGGCCGCCACCGCTCTCGCCGCCGCCCGTGAAGGCGTCCGCACGCTCGTGCTGAGCGCCGACCGCACCGACACCCTCGGTTCCGTACTCGGCGTCACCACGGGATCGGCGCCCGTGGAGGTCCGAGAGGGGCTCACCGCCTGGCGGCCCGACGCCACCGCCGGGTTCCGGGACGACCTCGGGGCCTTCCAGGAGCGGGCCGCCAACGTCCTCGATCTGCTCGGCGCCTCGCGGCTGGACGCCGAGGAGGTCACGCCGCTGCCCGGTGCCGAAGAGCTCACGCTGCTGCGCGCCCTGCGCGACGCGGTGCTCTCCGAGCGGCACGAGCTGCTCGTCGTGGACCTTCCGCCCACGCCGCAGGCGCTCGCGCTGCTCGCCCTGCCCGAGGAACTCCGCCGCTATCTGCGCCGCCTCCTGCCGCCCGAGCGGCAGGCGGCCCGTGCCCTGCGGCCCATGCTCGGACGGCTGGCCGGGGTGCCGATGCCCTCGGAGTGGCTGTACGAGACCGCCGCGCGGTGGGACCTGGAGCTGGCCGCGGTCGAGGCGGTCGTCGCGGACCGCAACACCGTCGTACGGCTGGTCGCCGAGCCCGGTCCGGCCGGCGCCGACGCGGTGCGCTCCGCCGGCCTCGCCCTCGCCCTGCGCGGTCTGCGCCCCGACGTCCTGGTGGCCAACCGGGTCCTGCCCGAGCAGGCGCAGGACACCTGGCTCGCCGCTCTCGCCGCCCAGCAGCGCAAGGCACGGGAGGAGTGGCAGGAGACGTACGACGTACGACCGGTCCGCCACCTCGGTCACGACCCGCGCGGCACCGACGACCTCGACGCGCTCACGGTCCCCGGTGTCGACGACGCCACGTCCGCCGTCGAGTGGCCCGTCGCCGACCGGCTCGCCGACGACGGTGTGCTCGTCTGGCACATCCCCCTTCCGGGTGCGATACGCGACGAGCTCGACCTCATCCGGCGCGGCGACGAACTCGTGGTCACCGCCGGGCAGTTCCGCCGTGTCGTGGCCCTTCCCTCCGCCCTGCGGCGCTGCACCGTCGCCGGTGCCGCCCTGCGCGACGGGGAGCTGTGCATCCGGTTCGCGCCGGACCCCGGTCTCTGGCCGGGGACACGGTGAACGTGGTAGGCCCATTCGGGTAACGTCGTAGGGACGAACCGCAGTCAGGAGTCCGTCATGAGCGAAGAGCTCCCCCCGTCAGACGCCGCCGGTCGTGAGGCTGTCGACGAGGTGCGGGCGACCGACGCCGACGCCTGGGCGACGGCGTGCGCCGAGGACCTCGCGGCGGAGAAGGCCCGCCGCCGCGCCGAGTACGGCCAGCCCCCGGGCTCGGCCGCCGAGGAACTGCGCAAGCTCGTCGACGCCGTCACCGACAAGCTGTCCTCGATCCAGTCACCCCTCTTCGGGGCGGTCGCCGGACCCGCCGCCCAGCAGGTGGTGCACCAGGTCGTCCAGCAGGCCAAGGCCGCCGTCGAGCCCGTCATCGAGCGCAACCCGGACGTCTTCGACCACCTGGCGGCAGCGGGCAACGAACTGCTCGCCGCCTACCGCTCCGCCGTCCAGGCCCAGGAGCAGCGCTGGACCCAGCGGACCACCGATCAGAAGGGCCCGGAAAAGCCCGGCCAGGACCGGGGCGACGACTCCGGGCCCGGTGAGCGCATCGACCTGGACTAGAGCGCACCTCGGGCGGACGACGGGAGTCTGGCGGCAGGCCCTCGGGTACGGTGGGCCGTAGCGGGGCTCGACCGAAACTGAGGGATTCATGGGACTCACCATCGGCGTCGACATCGGCGGCACGAAGATCGCGGCCGGCGTGGTCGATGAGGAAGGCAACATCCTCTCGACCCACAAGGTGCCGACCCCGGGCACGCCCGAGGGCATCGTGGACGCCATCGCCTCCGCGGTGGACGGCGCGCGCGCCGGGCACGAGATCGTGGGTGTGGGTATCGGTGCGGCCGGTTACGTCAACCGGCAGCGCTCGGAGGTCTACTTCGCCCCCAACATCGACTGGCGCAACGAGCCGTTGAAGGAGAAGGTCGAGGCCCGCGTGGGCCTCCCCGTCGTCGTCGAGAACGACGCCAACGCGGCCGCGTGGGGCGAGTACAAGTTCGGCGCCGGCAAGGGCCACCGCAACGTCATCTGCATCACGCTCGGCACCGGCCTCGGTGGCGGCATCATCATCGGAAACAAGCTGCGCCGCGGTCACTTCGGGGTCGCCGCCGAGTTCGGCCACATCCGGATGGTCCCGGACGGCCTGCTGTGCGGCTGCGGCTCGCAGGGCTGCTGGGAGCAGTACGCGTCGGGGCGCGCCCTGGTGCGGTACGCCAAGCAGCGCGCCAACGCCACCCCGGAGAACGCCGAGCTCCTCCTCGGCCTCGGTGACGGCAGCCCCGACGGCATCGAGGGCAAGCACATCTCCATGGCCGCCCGTCAGGGTGACCCGGTCGCCGTGGACTCCTACCGTGAGCTCGCCCGCTGGGCCGGCGCCGGCCTCGCCGACCTCGCCTCTCTCTTCGACCCCTCCGCCTTCATCGTCGGCGGCGGCCTCTCCGACGAGGGCGAACTGGTCCTGGACCCGATCCGCAAGTCCTACAAGCGCTGGCTGGTCGGCGGCAACTGGCGCCCGGTGGCCGATGTGATCGCGGCCCAGCTGGGCAACAAGGCGGGCCTGGTAGGCGCGGCGGACCTGGCGAGGGAACCCGACCCGATCATGTGATCGGGGGGGCGGGTGACCCACCTGGGGGCGCGGGGAACTGCGCGACGAGCCACGACGATCCGGCAGTCGCCCATTTACCTCGCGCCCCGAGTCATCGGGCGTAAATTGCTCCGCATGGCGTCCGACGAAACAGCCCTCGTCCGAGTCCTGAGCTACAACATCCGCTCGATGCGAGACGACACAGACGCGCTGGCCAGGATCATCCGCGCCTGCGCCCCGGACCTCGTGCTCGTCCAAGAAGCCCCCCGCTTCTTCCGCTGGCGCAAGAAACTCGCCCGGCTGGCGCGCGCGGCGGACCTCGTCATCCTCACCGGCGGCGCCACCGCCGCCGGACCGGCGATCCTGTGCAACCTCCGCACCACGGTCGAGCGCACGGAGGACGTCCTGCTCCCGCTCACGCCAGGACAGCACCGGCGCGGTTTCGCCACCGCCGTCGTCCGCATCGGCGGCGCCCGCCTCGGCGTCCTCAGCTGCCACCTCTCCCTGCGGAAGGACGAGCGCTACGAGCAGGGCGGCATGCTCCTCGACCGCCTGGCAGGACTGGGTGTGGAGCACGCGATCGCGGGCGGCGACCTCAACGAACGCCCCGGCGGCCGCACGTTCACCCGTCTCTCCGACACCCTCCAGGACTGCTGGGCCACGGCCCCCGACGGCGCCGAACACACCTGGACCCGCACCGAACCCCACCGGCGCATCGACGCGATCTTCGCCACGAAGGGCATCGAGGTGCTCGGCTGCGGGGTCCCGCTCGACCTCCCCGGCATCACCGAGCCAGATCTGAGGGCGGCCACGGATCACTTGCCCGTGCTGGCGGCATTGCGCGTACCGGCAGCCTGAGCCCGGTCAGCCGGACGGAGTCCGGCGCAGCTGTCCGAAGCCTGCGAGGCCCCTCGGGGCCGAGCAGTGCGAGGGCAGCATCGAGAGGTTCTGCCCATCTTCCGGTCCTGGCCGCCCTCAGAGTCCCCGCGAACTAGACGACCGCTCCCCGTCCGGGGTCGTCGTCCTCGTCCTCGTCCGTCCGCATCCGCATCACCAGCGTCGCGAAGCCGCCCAGGAAACCGCCTATGCCGATGGTGGCGAGCCACCAGGTCATGTCCCAGCGGAGCAGTATGGCCAGCAGAAGCAGCAGCGGTCCGCCCAGGACGGCCAGCCACGCGAACTTCGCGGTGGTGTCCGCGGCGGGCAGCGGCGGCGGCTCCGGCGGGACGAAGTGGCCCTCGTCGTCCTCGTCGAAGTCCTCCTCCGCCGGCTCGGGCGCCGTGTAGTCACGCGGGCCGACCCCGGGCGCGAAGGCGACGGAGCTGCCCAGCGGCTTGGCCGAGGCGGGCTTCTCGTCCTCCTTCGGCTCCTCCGAGTTGGTCTCCGGCTCCAGCAGCGCCAGGTCCTCCACCGACTTGAACGGCTTGGCGCCCGGCGGATCCTTCGGCTCCTCGCCGTACCCGGCGACGATCGCCTCCCAGGCGGCCGCCTCGTCGAAGGGCACGCCCTGCTCGTCCGGCTCGCGGTCCTCGCGGTCGGAGTCGTGCTCAGCCACGTGCGGCCGTCCCTTCCTTGCCGATACCGGTCGCGAGCCGGCCGATGAACGCGAAGCTCTCCTCGAAGATCCGCTCCGCGTCATGGTCCAACGTCGCCACGTGGTAGCTCTGTTCCAGCACGATCTCCGATACGTCCCTGGAGGACACCCGGCTCAGCACGCGCGCGGAGTCGGCCGACGGCACCACATGGTCCACGGCACTGCGCAGGACCAGCAGCGGCTGGGTGACCTGCGGGAGCTCACCGTCGACCAGCCGGAAGAACTGCCGCAGGGAGTGCGCGGAGTGCAGCGGCACCCGGGTGTACCCCAGCTCGTGCGCACCCTCCTTCGCGATGTCGTCGGCGATCCCCGGCGTCGACCGCAGCAGATGGCGCACCACCGGAAGGGCGTAAGGGGCGAGGCCGTGCATACGGTTCGCCGGGTTGACGACCACCACGCCGCTGACCGCGTCGCCGTGCTTGGCGGCCAGCCGCAGGGCGAGGGCGCCGCCCATGGACAGACCCGCCACGAACACCTGGGCGCAGCGCTCGCGCAGGGCCCGCAGCTCGCGGTCCACCTCGGCGTACCAGTCCGGCCAGCCGGTGAGTGCCATGTCCTCCCAGCGGGTGCCGTGCCCCGGAAGGAGAGGCAGCGACACGGTCAGACCGCGCTCGGCGAGGTACTCCGCCCAGGGGCGGAGCGACTGCGGGGAACCGGTGAAGCCGTGGCAGAGGAGGACGCCTGTCTCCCCGCCCTCGTGGCGGAACGGCTCGGCTCCAGGGAGGACCGGCACCTTCGGTCTCCTGTTCATGAGAAGGATGTGAACGAGTCCAGGTGTGGTTCACCGTACGCGACCGCACTGACACCGACCAGGGCCGTCGGGCCCTTTGGCAGCGCTCCGGGTTAAGGTCTGACCGACAGACACAGGAGGCACGGGGTTGTTGTACGGAACGATGAAGGTCGCCATCGGCGGGCCGCTGAAGGTCGCCTTCAGGCCCTGGGTGGAAGGCCTCGAGAACATCCCCGCAGAGGGCCCCGCGATCCTGGCGAGCAACCACCTGTCCTTCTCGGACTCCTTCTTCCTGCCCGCGGTCCTCGACCGCAAGGTCACCTTCATCGCCAAGGCGGAGTACTTCACCACGCCAGGGCTGAAGGGCCGGCTCACGGCCGCGTTCTTCAAGGGCGCGGGGCAGCTCCCCGTGGACCGCTCCGGGGCGCGCGGCGCGGGCGAGGCGGCGATCAAGGCCGGCATAGAGGTGCTGGAGCGCGGTGAGCTGTTCGGGATCTACCCGGAGGGCACGCGCTCGCCCGACGGACGCCTGTACCGGGGCAAGCCGGGCGGCCTCGCGCGCGTGGCGCTCGCCACCGGCGCGCCCGTCATTCCGGTCGCCATGATCGACACCGAGAAGATCCAGCCGCCCGGGCAGGTGATGCCCAAGCTGATGCGGCCGGGCATCCGCATCGGCGAGCCGCTGGACTTCTCCCGGTACCAGGGCATGGAGCACGACCGTTTCGTGCTGCGCGCCGTGACCGACGAGGTCATGTACGAAATCATGAAGCTCTCCGGCCAGGAGTACGTCGACATGTACGCGACCGCCGCCAAGCGGCAGATCGCGGACGCGGCGAAGGCCGAGAAGGAAGCGGAGAAGGCGGCCAAGGCCGCCCTCGCGAAGGCCGAGAAGGAACGCTCCGAGTCCTAGACGGGGCTTCGGGGGCAGGGGTGGGGACATGGCCAGGCGTGAGCGTGTGATGAGGATGTCGGTGGAGCTGCCGCTGTGGCGTGCGCTCACCGGCTACCGGGTGCTGACCATGCTGTACGCGGTCGGGCTGTTCGCCACCAACTACGAGAACTACGACCGTCCGGGCATCGCCTACGGCTACTTCGCCGTCCTGGTCGTCTGGACGCTCGCCACCCTGCCCCGGGTCCAGAACGAGGCCGCCTGCACCAAGCGCTTCCTGGCCGTCGACCTGGCCGTCGCGATCACCGGCATCCTCCTGACCCCGCTGGCCGTCAACGACCACCACATCGACACCGGGGGTCCCACCCTGCCGTCGATATGGACCGCCGGCTCGGTCCTCGCGTACGCCATCAAGGGCGGCTGGCGCTGGGCCGCGTTCGCCTCCACACCGGTCGCCGCCGCCAACCTGATCGAGCGCGGCCACCCGGCCCGGGACACCGTCCACAACGTCATCCTCGTCTGGGTCGCCTCCATCGCCATCGGCTACGTCGTCGAGGTCGCCCGCGCCTCCGAGCGCACCCTCGCGCGTGCCCTGGAGATCGAGGCCGCGACCAGGGAGCGGGAGCGGCTCGCGCGGGACATCCACGACAGTGTGCTCCAGGTGCTGGCCATGGTGCAGCGGCGTGGTGCCGTCATCGGCGGCGAGGCGGCCGAGCTGGGCCGGATGGCCGGTGAGCAGGAGGTGGCGCTGCGCACCCTGGTCTCCGGAGGGCTCAGGCCCGTCTCGTGGGCGTCCGAGGACGCGGCCCAGGGGGCGGTCGTACGAGCCGTCGACGAGCCGGATCCCGACGGTCCCGTCGATCTGCGCGCGCTGCTCGCCCCGTTCGCCGCGGCCAAGGTCAGCTTCGCCGAGCCAGGCGCCCCGGTGGAGCTGCCCCCGCCCGCCGCGAAGGAGCTGGCCGCCGCGGTGGGGGCCGCCCTGGACAACGTACGCAGGCATGCGGGGGAGGACGCGCGGGCGTGGATCCTCGTCGAGGACGAGCCCGACGAGGTCGTGGTGACCGTGCGGGACGACGGGCCCGGCATCCCCGAGGGGCGGCTCGCGCAGGCCGAGGGGGAGGGGCGGATGGGGGTCGCCCTGTCGATCCGGGGGCGGCTGCGCGAACTCGGCGGCAGCGCCGAACTGATCTCGGTGCCCGGACAGGGCACGGAGGTCGAGCTGAAGGTACCGAAGGTCTCACGGGGGAAGGCAGGGCAGCGATGAGTGACCAGGGCCCGATCAAGGTGATGGTGGTCGACGACCACCCGATGTGGCGCGACGCGGTCGCCCGTGACCTGGACGCGTCCGGGTTCGACGTGGTGGCCACCGCGGGCGACGGCGACCAGGCCGTACGCCGCGCCAAGGCCGCCGGTCCCGATGTGCTCGTCCTCGACCTGAACCTGCCGCTCAAGCCCGGCGTCCAGGTCTGCAAGGAACTCGTCGGGCACAACCCGGCGCTGCGGGTCCTGGTGCTGTCGGCGAGCGGTGAGCACGCGGACGTCCTGGAGGCCGTGAAGTCGGGCGCGACCGGCTATCTGCTGAAGTCGGCGTCCACCGAGGAACTCCTGGACGCGGTACGCCGTACCGCCGTCGGCGACCCCGTCTTCACGCCCGGCCTCGCCGGACTCGTCCTCGGCGAGTACCGCCGGCTGGCCTCCGAGCCCGCCCCCGCCCCGGACACCGACCAGCCCAAGGCGCCGCAGCTCACCGACCGCGAGACCGAGGTGCTGCGGCTGGTCGCCAAGGGCCTGAGCTACAAGCAGATCGCCGAGCGGCTGGTCATCTCGCACCGCACGGTCCAGAACCACGTCCAGAACACCCTGGGCAAGCTGCAGCTTCACAACCGGGTCGAACTCGTCCGCTACGCCATAGAACGCGGGCTCGACGACGAGTAGCAGCGCGGGCTTGACGCCGCGTAAACCAAAGACCCTTCGATTCACCGGAATTGCCCTTCCCGCCCATCGCTGTGTGACCTGGATCACCATTAGCGTGACCCTCACAGGCAACCGCGGCGAAGGGACATTTCCATGCGGGTCGGAGTACTGACCGGAGGCGGCGACTGCCCCGGGCTCAACGCCGTCATCCGGGGCGTCGTCCGCAAGGGCGTGCAGGAGTACGGCTATGACTTCGTCGGCTTCCGGGACGGCTGGCGAGGACCACTGGAGAACGACACCGTCCGCCTCGACATCCCCGCCGTGCGCGGCATCCTGCCCCGCGGCGGCACCATTCTCGGCTCCTCGCGGACCAACCCGCTGAAGCTGGAGGGCGGGATCCGCCGTATCAAGGAGAACCTCGCCAAGCAGGAGGTCGAGGCGCTCATCGCCATCGGCGGCGAGGACACCCTGGGGGTGGCCGCGCGGCTCACCGACGAGTACGGCGTCCCCGTCGTCGGCGTACCGAAGACCATCGACAACGACCTGTCGGCCACCGACTACACCTTCGGCTTCGACACCGCGGTCGGCATCGCCACGGAGGCCATCGACCGGCTGCACACCACCGCCGAGTCCCACATGCGCGTCCTGGTCTGCGAGGTCATGGGCCGCCACGCCGGCTGGATCGCCCTCCACTCCGGGCTCGCCGGCGGCGCCAACGTCATCCTCATCCCCGAGCAGCGCTTCGACCTTGAACAGGTGTGCGCCTGGATCACCTCCCGCTTCAAGGCCTCGTACGCCCCGATCGTGGTCGTCGCCGAGGGCGCCATGCCGAGGGACGGCGACGTGGTCCTCAAGGACGAGTCGCTCGACTCGTTCGGACACGTCCGGCTGTCCGGCATCGGCGAATGGCTCGCCAAGGAGATCGAGAAGCGCACGGGCAAGGAGGCCCGGACGACCGTCCTCGGGCACATCCAGCGCGGCGGCACCCCCAGTGCCTTCGACCGCTGGCTCGCCACCCGTTTCGGCCTGCACGCCATCGAGGCCGTACGGGACGGCGACTTCGGCAAGATGGTCGCGCTGCGGGGCACGGACATCGTGCGGGTGCCGATCGCGGAGGCGACGGCGAAGCTGAAGACGGTGGACCCGAAGCTGTACGAGGAGGTCGGGGTGTTCTTCGGCTGAGGCCAACTGCCGTGCCGGGGACATGACGTGTGGCAACGTCCGGGCGCCGCCGCGGTTACCGTGGCGGCGTTCGGTGTATGTGGCAGGGGACATGTCGCCGGGAGGGTGAATGGTCGGGTGGTTCAGCGGGCGGGAGCTGCGGGGGCTGCTGGAGCGGCACGAGGAGCAACTCGCCGCGGTCTGGCCCGCCGTACGGGACGGCAAGCCGCCGCCGACGCCCTCGCCACGGCAGGCGGCCGGCCTGGTCGAGCTGTTCCGGGCCGCCGGGCGCTCCGTCGACGCCCGGGGCGGGCGGGGCACCCACCCGCCCGAGAACGCGGCCGTCCTGCTGGCCCTCGCCCTGCTGCACCGCACACAGCCCGCGGCCACCCCCGCCGGGCTGCGACCCCTGGTCGACCCGACCGCGTACCTCGACGCCGAGACGGTGAACGCCGCGGCGAACATGACCGCCGGGTTCTTCGACCACGCCCGGGACGAGGGGACGCCCGCACATCTGCGCCGCTGGTGTCTGGACGGCGCCCTGCTCTGCGGCACCCGCGCGCTGAGCGGCTCCGCGCCCGCCGACCCCCGCCGCGCCACGATGCACGCACTCCTCTCGCACATCGCGGAAGCGCGCTTCAAGGACACGGGCGACTCCGCCGACGAGGAAACCGCGATTGGGCACGTCCGCACGGCCTACGAGCTCCGCCCGCCCGGGACACCGGGCGCTGACGCGGCCACCCGGCTCGCCCGGCTGCTCGGGATCCGCTGCTCCCGACTGCGGGACGCCTCGCCCATGGCGGACACGCCCGCCCTCGTCAGGACCGCCCTCGCCGCGACGGATCCCGCGAGCGTCGAGTGGCTGGGGTACGCCATGACGGCCGCGGGCGCCTACGTCACCGCCACCGCCCACGAACCCAAGAGCGTCCAACTGCTCGACGACGCCCTGGAGTTGCAGCGCGCGATCCGCGGACACCCGCACTACGGCCGGATCAGGGACAGCGCGGAGCCGATCGCCGCGGGTCTGCTCGCCCAGCGCTTCGCCCGGCGGCGCGACATGGACGTCCTCGCGGAGGCGATCGAGGCCTACGAGGAGCTGTACGCCGCCCAGCCGCCGAAGTTCGCCGCCGACCTCGGCCGGCACCTTCAGTACCGCTACCAGCTGCGCGGCGACATCGCCGACCGGCGGCGCGCGCTGGACCTCATGGGCGAGGGCCTGTCGGGGCCGGACACCTCGCACGAGGCGGTGGGCTCGTACGGCGCCGCCGCCATGCACGAGTACCGCGAGACCGGCGACCCCGCGGCGGTCGTCCGCGCGCTGGCCGTCGTGACACCGCTGACCGGTCCGGGCGGCGCCCACGCCGGCGACTCCCCGGCCCTGCGCGCGCTCTGCAATCTGCGCCTCGCCCGCTCGGAGAGCGAGGCCGTGCCCGACCACGGTCCCGCCGAGGAGGCCGCCCGTCGCGCCCTCGCCCATGCCCGCTCCGCCGTCGAGCGGGCCCTGGCGCTGTCCGTGCTCGCCACGGTGCTCGTGCACCGCTACCGGTTCGGCCATGACCTCGCGGTGCTCGACGAGGCGGTGGCCAGCTGCCGCGAGGGCTTCGCCGGACTGCCCGAGGACGAGGACGCGGAGGTGCTCGACTCGCTGCGCGGCAGCCTGATCATGGCCCTCGCCGAACGGCACACCCGCACCGGGCACCTCGCCTCGCTGCGGGAGGCGGTCGCCGTGGGGGAGGAACTGGCCGCCCACATACCGAAGTTCGAGGCCGAGACCCCGGTGATCCTCGGCAACGTGACCACCCTGCTCGTCGAGTACGCCCGCCGGACCGGGGACAGCGCCGAACTCGACCGGGCGCAACGACTGGTCGAGCGCGCCCTGGCCACCACCGCACCCGGCCACCACATGCGGCACCACCTGGTCAGCGCGCTCGGCAGCGTCCTCCTCGCCCGCTTCCGACTGCCCGGAGCCGGCATCGAGGAGGCCGAGACCGCCGTACGCCACTACGAGACGGCCCTTGAGGACCCGCCCGCCGACCCACTGCGCCGCGCCGGTCTCTACGGCAACCTGTCCCACGCCCTGCGCGAGCGGTACCGGGCGGGCGGTGACCGGGAGGACCTCGACATCGCGCTCGCGGCCGCCCGCAAGTGCGTGCGCCTGGTGCCGGGCGGGCATCCGCTGCGCGGCGGCGGTCTGGGTGCCGTGTCCTGGGCCCTGATGGACATCGCCGACGCGGACGGGGGCTACGACGCGATCCGTGACCAGGCGCTCGCCGTCAACGCCGAGCTGGCCGCCGACGCGGCACAGCCCCCGTCGTACCGCGTCGCGGCCTCGGTGCGGCTTGCGGGCGTGGCCCATGCCGTCGGCGACGAGAAGCGGGCGCTGGCGGCGCTGCGGGCGGCGATCGAGAAACTGCCGCTGGTGGTGTGGCGCGGTGTCGACCGATCCGACCAGGAACAGGCGCTCAGCGACGAGGAGTTGGGGTCGCTCGCCGCGAAGGTCGCGGTGGCCGCCGGGAAACCGCGGGACGCGCTGGAGCTGCTGGAGGCGGGGCGCGGCATCCTCGCCGCGCAGGCCCTCGAACTGCGCACGGACGCGGAGGACTTGGCGGTCGCGGCGCCCGAACTGGCCGCCCGCTTCGCGGAGATGCGCCAGGAACTGGAGAGCGCGGCCGACGACCTCTCCGCGTCCGGCGCCGACCGCCGGCACCGGCTGGCCCGCGAATGGCAGGAGACCCTCGACGCGATCCGTGCCCGCGACGGCTTCCGGGACTTCCTGCGGCCGCCCGGGGCGGGGCGGTTGCTGTCGGCGGGTGCCCACGGCCCGGTCGTGGTCGTCAGCGTCGCCAAGGAGGGCACCGGCCACGCCCTGCTGCTCGACGGCACCGGCGTACGGGTCTGTCCGCTGCCCGGCCTCACCCATGCCGAGGCCCGGGAGCGCGGTGAACTGCTCTTCCAGGCGGTCGCCGCGGCGGGGCGCTCGGGGCTGGCCCGGGCCTTCGCCGAGCAGTCCGTCGGTGACCTCCTGGAGTGGCTGTGGAGCACGGTCGCCGAGCCGGTCCTCGACGCCCTCGACATCACCGGCCCGCCCCCGCCCGGCCAGGAGCCGCCCCGCCTGTGGTGGTGCCCGTCCGGACCGCTGACCTTCCTGCCGCTGCACGCCGCCGGCGCGGTGCCCGACCGGGTCGTCTCCTCGTACACCCCGAGCCTCGCGGCCCTGCTGCGAGCCCGGGGCCGTGCCGTGCCCGGGGAGCGGGAGCCGCTCGTCGTCGCCGTACCGCAGACACCGGGCCGGGCCCCGCTGCCGGGCGCCCTGCGCGAGGCCGAGCTCGCGCACCGCAGCGTCGGCGGCACGCTGCTGTCCGGGGCCGCCGCGCACGCCGACACGGTACGGGCCGCGCTCGCCGGGCACTCCTGGGTGCACTTCGCCTGCCACGGCGTCCAGGATCCCGAACGGCCCTCCGAGGGACGGCTGTTGCTGCCCGGCGGCACGCTGTCCGTGCGGGACGTGACCCGACTGCACCTGCCCGCCGCCGAGTTCGCGTATCTCTCGGCGTGCGAGACGGCGGTGGGCGGAACCCGGCTGCCCGATGAGGCGCTGCACCTGGCCGGGTCCCTCCAACTCGCCGGGTTCTCCCAGGTGATCGGCACGTTGTGGCGGGCCGACGACGACACGTCGGCCGAGATCGCGGAGGGTGTCTACGGCGAGCTGGCGGCGGCGGGTCCGGGGGCGCCGCCCGCGGCACGCGCGCTGCATCACGCCGTGCGGCGGCTTCGAGTGCGGTGGCCGGAGCGGCCGTTGAGCTGGGCGGCGCATGTGCATTCGGGGGCGTGAGGGGGTGTGAGGGGGTGTGGGGTCGGGTGTGGCGTCCTACGATCGAGACATGGCCCTTCCGGAGGATCCCGCCGCGCTGAGCACTCTGCACGCCGAGTTCTGCCGGGAGTTGGCGGTGCTGCGGATGCTGAGCGGGCCTCGGCGGGCGGCGTTCGAACAGGCCGTACGACGGTTGCGTGAAGGCGCGGACTTCGCCGAGGTGCTCGCCTCGCTCGACCCCGCGATCACCGACCCGATGTTCGTACGCCACGACCCACCCCCGGTCGCCCGGCCGGGGCCGCCTGTCCCCGGCCGCTACCTCTGCCCGGTCGGCGTCTGCCATCGGACCGAGCAGCGCTTCGCCGGCGAGGGACCGCCCGAGTGCCTGCTCCATGAGCGGGTGCTGACCTTCGTACCGGACGCGTGAGGGCCGGCCGGTGACGGGGCTCCTCGCCGAGCTGGGGCGGAAGCTGGCCGAGCGGTGGTTCACCCTGCTCGTTCTGCCGGGCCTCGTCTATCTGCTGGTCGCGGCGGCCGCGGTACGGCTCGGGCAGGGCGACTGGCACGACTGGCGGGCCCTGTGGGACGGCTTCACCGACCTCACCGAGGGCGACCCCGGCCGACAGGAGGGCGGCCTGGTCGCCCGTGCCGTCCTGCTGATCCTCGCCGCGATCCCCGTCTCGGCTGCCGTCGGCGCCCTCGCCCAGGCCCTCGCCGGCCCGGTCGAACAAGCCCTGTGCGGCCCGTGGCCCCGCCCCTTCGCCAACTTCTCGGCCCACCTGACGACCCGCCGCGAGAGCGCGTGGAACGCCGCGGACGCCGCCTACCGCAGCGAGAGCGCCCTGGCTGAGGAGGCCACCCGCAGACAGCTCATGTCGACCCAGGCGGCCCGCCGCGACGAGCGACAAGCCGCCCAGGCCGGGGCGGCGGGGACCCCGCCCGCAGATCCGGAGGGCACCCACCCCGACACGGCCCACGCCGACATCGCCGCCCACCACACCCGTAACGCCGCCACCCACGCCGCCCGGCGCAACGCCCTCTCCCTGATCCGCCCCGAACACCCCACCCGCCTGGGCGACCGCCTGCACGCCCCCGCCGTGCGCCTCGGTGCCGAGTACGGCATCGACCTCGCCGTGGTCTGGCCCCGCCTCTGGCTCCTGCTCCCCGCCTCCACCCGCGAGACCCTCACCGCGACCCGGACCCGCCTCGACGCCGCGTTCGCGCTGGGTGGCTGGGCGCTGCTGTATCTGCCGCTCGCCCTGCTCTGGTGGCCGGCCGGACTGGTCGCCCTGGGCGCCGCGCTGGTGTCGCGTCGGCGGGCCGCCCTCGCCGCCGAGGCCTACGCGGAGCTCGTCGAGGCCACCGTCGACCTGCACCTCGACCGCCTCCACAGCCGCCTCGCCGAACCCCGCCCGTCCCCGCAGCAGGGTCGCGCGCTGACGGAGCGGCTCCGTAGGGGTCTGTGAGATATTCGCCAGTACCAGACATTTCCGGCGCACCCCCGGAGGGCCGTGTGGAGATCCTCGCCTTCGGCGTCCAGGCGGACGAGAAGCCCCTGATCCAGCGGGCCTTCCGGGGCCACCACGAGGTCCGCTGCCTGCACGTCTTCCTCAACGAGGACACCGCCCCCATCGCGGCCGGCTACGAGGTGATCTCCACCAGCGTCAACGCCGAGCTCGGCGCCCGTGTCCTGGAGATCCTCGCGGCCGGCGGCACCCGGATGATCGCCCAGCGGTCCACCGGGTTCAACAACATCGACCTCAAGGTCGCCGAACGGCTCGGCATGACCGTGGCCAGGGTGTCGTACTACTCGCCGTACTCGGTGGCCGAGTTCGCCTGGACCCTCGCCATGGCCGTCAACCGCCGTATCGTCCGCGCCTCCACCCGCACTCGCGACTTCGACTTCCGTCTCGACGGCCTGATGGGCCGCGACCTGCGCGGCCGCACCGCCGGTGTCCTCGGCACCGGCAAGATCGGCGAGGCCTTCACCCGGATCGCCCACGGCTTCGGCATGCGGCTGCTCGGCTGGGACGTCGCCGAGAACCCCGTCTGCATGGAACTCGGCATGACGTACGTCCCCAAGGAACAGCTCCTCGCCGAGTCCGACCTGGTCACCCTGCACGTCCCGCTGATGCCGGAGACCACGCACCTCATCGACGCCGACGCCCTCAAGACCATGAAGGACGACGCGATCCTGGTGAACTCCAGCCGCGGCGGCCTGATCGACACCGCCGCCCTCGTCACCGAACTGCGCGCCGGCCGCTTCGCGGGCGTCGGCCTCGACGTGTACGAGGCCGAGGCGGGCCTGTTCTTCCTCGACAAGTCCCTGGAGGCCATCGAGGACGACACCCTGGCCCGCCTGGTCACCTTCCCGAACGTCCTGGTCACGTCCCACCAGGCGTACTACACCGAGGACGCCGTCGGCCAGATCGTCGACGCCACGGTGCACAACGTCCTCGACTACAGGGCCGGCCGCCGCTCGGAGAACGTGCTCGTCCCGCGCAGCTGACCCACCAACTCCCGTACGACCGCGGCACCGTTCAGCGTGAGCACCGACTCCGGATGGAACTGCACCCCGGCGAAGCCAGGCCCGCGCAGGGCATGCACCTCACCCGAGGCGCTCCGGCTGACCTCGACCCCGTGCGCGGCCAGCTCCGCCGCCGTCTCGTCGTCGCAGTGCGCCACGAAGCTGTTGTAGAAGCCCACGGTCTCCGGCCGCCCGAACAGGTCGACCGTCGTCTGCGCGCCCTGATAGGGCACTTCCTTCCGTACGATCTCCAGCCCCAGCTCGGCCGCCAGCAGCTCGTGCCCGAGGCAGACGCCGAGCACACCGTGCCGGTTCTCGCGGACGACATGGGCGGTCAGGTCGCGCAGAAAGCTCATCTTCGGGTCGGTCAGGTCCGAGGGGTCACCGGGGCCGGGGCCCAGGACGACCGGACCCTCGTGAGCGAGGACCGCCTCGCGCAGACCGGGTTCGTCGTAGCGCCGAACGGTCACCTCCAGCCCGCTCGACCGCAGCACGTGCGCCAGCATCGCCGTGAACGTGTCCTCACCGTCGACGACCAGGGCATGCCCGCTCAGTTCCTCCGACCGCTCCTGCATCCGCAGCCAGAAGGGCGCGAGTGACGACCGCCGACCGTCGAGAGCGGCCCGCACCCGCGGGTCGTCGGCGAGCCGGGGCCGTACGCCCTCCTCGCGCGGCCGCTGCTCACGCACGCCCAGCGCCGCCAGCACCCCCGCCGCCTTCGCGTGCGTCTCGGCCACCTCGCCCGCCGGGTCCGAGCCCCGGACGAGGGTCGCGCCGACCGGGACGCGGAGCTGTCCGTCGTAGGAGATGTCGGCGGTCCGGATCAGGATGGGTGAGTCGAGGGTCTGGGCCCCGCCGGAATCCTTCCCCAGCAGCGCCAGCGCCCCCGCGTAGTAGCCGCGCCCCCCGACCTCGTGCCGCTCGATGACCCGGCAGGCGTTCTGTACCGGCGAGCCGGTGACGGTCGCCGCGAACATGGTCTCCTTCAGCACCTCCCGCACATCCAGCGAGGACTTCCCGCGCAGCTCGTACTCCGTGTGCGCGAGATGCGCCATCTCCTTCAGCCGCGGCCCGATGACGACCCCGCCCATGTCACCGACGGTGCACATCATCTTGAGCTCCTCGTCGACGACCATCGACAGCTCCTCGATCTCCTTGCCGTCGGCGAGGAAGCCGAGCAAGTGCTCGGGGGTGGGGCCCTCGGCCGGGTAGCGGTACGTCCCGCTGATCGGGTTCATCACGACCGTGCCGCCGGACATGCGCACATGCACCTCGGGGCTGGCGCCGACCAGGGTCCGGTCGCCGGTGTGGACGACGAAGGTCCAGTACGCGCCCCGTTCGCCTTCGAGGAGCCGCCGGAACAGGGCCAGGGCGTCCTTGCGGGAGAACCCCGGGATCTCCCCCTCGTACGTCCGCCGGATCACGAAGTTCGCGCCCTCGCCCTGTCCGATCTCCTCCCGCAGCACGCGTCCGACGATCTCGGCGTACTCCTCGTCACCGACGTCGAAGCCACCGCGCTCGACACGCACGTCGTGCGCCGGGAGCTGGTCCAGGACCTCCTCCAGAGCCAGCGTGTGGGTCTCCTCGGGCGTCAGCACCGCGAGCGGTGTCCCGTCGTCGCGCACGTCGAAGCCGCGCTCACGGATCTGGCGGAAGGGGACCAGGGCGAGGCCCTCGTCGGGGAGGTCGGCGAGGCGGTCGTAGGTGGTGACCGGGCCGAGCAGCAGCTCCACGGACCGCTCGTCATGGCCCGGCGTGCGGCGGCGCAGCAGGGCGAACGGGCGGGGATCGTCGAGCAGGTCGATCAGATGCATGGGTCCGTTGTCCTTCTCGGTGGGAATTCATGGGAATTCACTGGGAGGAACGGACCCCGGAAACGCCGAAGGCCGCCCCTCGGGCGGCCTTCGCGAAGTCTTGCGTACGCGCAGTCAGTGGGCCGCCGGATGAGCGGTCCACCACCAGTTCTGGGTCGAAAGCGCGAACATGCGAGGCACCCTACCCCATGCGCACCTGAGCGCCGGTGCGTCTCACCTGTCGAGCCGTGCGAAAACGACGCGACACGACCCCGTAATGTTGAGGGCGTGACCGTGAACGCTAAGACCGGCCTCGGCGCCGGCAACACCTGGCGAGACCTGCCCGCGGCGCAGCAGCCCGAGTACCCCGACACCGAGGCTCTGCGCGCAGTCGTTGCGGACCTCGAGTCGTATCCGCCGCTCGTCTTCGCGGGCGAGTGCGATCAGCTGCGCGCCCGGTTGGCGGCCGTCGCCAAGGGAGAGGCGTTCCTCCTCCAGGGCGGCGACTGCGCCGAGGCCTTCGACGCGGTGTCGGCCGACCACATCCGCAACAAGCTCAAGACCCTGCTCCAGATGGGCGCCGTGCTGACGTACGCCGCCTCGGTGCCGGTCGTGAAGGTCGGCCGGATCGCCGGCCAGTACTCCAAGCCGCGCTCCAAGGGCACCGAGACCCGCGACGGCGTGACCCTGCCGACGTACCGCGGCGACTCCGTCAACGGCTTCGAGTTCAACGAGAAGGCCCGTGTCCCGGACCCCGAGCGCCTGAAGCGGATGTACAACGCCTCCGCCTCCACGCTCAACCTGGTGCGCGCCTTCACCACCGGCGGCTACGCGGACCTGCGCCAGGTGCACGCCTGGAACCAGGACTTCGTGAAGTCGTCCCCGTCCGGGCAGCGCTACGAGCAGCTCGCGCGGGAGATCGACAACGCGCTGAACTTCATGCGGGCCTGCGGCACGGACCCGGAGGAGTTCAAGACGGTCGAGTTCTACGCCTCCCACGAGGCGCTGCTCCTCGACTACGAGTCGGCGCTGACCAGGGTCGACTCGCGTACGGGCCAGCTGTACGACGTCTCGGGCCACATGGTCTGGATCGGTGAGCGCACCCGTCAGCTGGACGGCGCGCACATCGAGTTCGCCTCGAAGATCAGCAACCCGATCGGGATCAAGCTGGGCCCGACGACCACGGCCGAGGACGCGCTCCAGTACATCGAGCGTCTCGACCCGGACCGCGAGCCGGGCCGCCTCACCTTCATCGTGCGGATGGGCGCGGACAAGGTCCGCGACAAGCTGCCCGAGCTGGTCGAGAAGGTCACCGCCTCCGGCGCGACCGTGGCCTGGGTGACCGACCCGATGCACGGCAACACCTTCGAGGCGGCCTCGGGTCACAAGACCCGTCGCTTCGACGACGTGCTGGACGAGGTCAAGGGATTCTTCGAGGTCCACAAGGGCCTGGGCACCCACCCGGGCGGCATCCACGTGGAGCTCACCGGCGACGACGTCACCGAGTGCGTGGGCGGCGGCGACGAGATCTTCGTCGACGACCTGCACCAGCGCTACGAGACGGCCTGCGACCCGAGGCTCAACCGCAGCCAGTCGCTTGACCTGGCGTTCCTCGTCGCGGAGCTGTACCGGGACTAGTAGTAGATCAGCAGGGGCTGCGCCTGTTACAGGAGCATGAGGTGGGGCGCGGATCACATACGATCCGCGCCCCACTCCACTTTTGCGGTCCCTGTCCGCCGGGTAAGGTTAGGTTAGCCTCACCGATCAATCGGGACGGCACCACCTATCGATCCCGGCGGGAGGTGAACCGCGTGTACGTCTGCAGTTGCTTCGGTGTCACCGAGCAGCAGGTCAAGAAGCACGCGGCGGACGGCGCCTGCACCCCGCGCCAGATAGCCTCCGCCTGCAAGGCGGGCACCGACTGCGGTTCCTGTGTGCGGCGCATCCAGGCGCTGCTGGGCCGGGGCGCCTGCCCCACACGTGAGCTCGCCGAGCAGAGCCAGCCGGTCCTTGCCGAGCTCAACGAGGCCGCTTAGCTCTCCGGCTGCTCGATCAGCTGCGCGATGTAGAGTGCCTCGCCGAGCTTCTCCACCAGCTCCAGCTGGGTGTCGAGGTAGTCGATGTGGTGCTCCTCGTCCTCGAGGATCGACTCGAAGATGTTCGCGGACGTGATGTCGCCCTTGGCGCGCATCACCTCGATACCGCGCTTGAGACGGTCGATCGCCTCCACCTCGACCTGCCGGTCGGCCTCGAACATCTCCTTGACCGTCTGTCCGACCCGGACGTGGAACAGGCGCTGGTAGTTCGGCAGCCCGTCCAGGAAGAGGATCCGGTCGGTGAGCACCTCGGCGTGCTTCATCTCGTCGAACGACTCGTGGCGCGTGTACTTGGCGAGCTTCGTCCAGCCGAAGTTCTCCTGCATCTTCGCGTGCAGGAAGTACTGGTTGATCGCGGTGAGCTCGCCGGTGAGCTGCTCGTTGAGGAATTCGATGACCTCGGGGTCGCCCTGCATCGCAGAGGCTCCTTCCAACCGGGGGGAACTGGCAGGTTGCGCCGCATCCTCGCACCGGTCTCGAAGATCGTCCAGTAAGTCTTCACTTAGTAAGTAAGGGCATGCTTAGTCCGATTTGAGGCGAATCAGGGAAGCCTTGGTCAGGTGCACTGCCCCGGGTCTGTCAGGATGGAGTCATGGGTCAGCCGGTGGAACGCGAGTCAGGAGAAGCGGCACGATCCCAGCTTCCGCCGGGACAGCGAATGCAACGCGGCTGGCCGGTCACGCACTACGGACCCGTCCCCAAGTTCCGCCCCGAACGCTGGGAGTTCCGCGTCTTCGGCGCCACCGCCGACGGTGAGAAGCAGTGCTGGAACCACGAGGAGTTCACGGCTCTGCCGCACACCACCGTCGTGGCCGATCTGCACTGCGTCACGAAGTTCAGCATGCTCGGCGCCGAGTGGGGCGGAGTCCCCGCCCGGACCATCCTGGACATCGCCCCGCCCGCCCCGGCCGTCACCCATGTGATGGTGTGGGCCGAGTACGGCTTCAGCTCCAACCTGCGCCTCGCGGACTTCGCCGCCGACCGCACGATCTTCGCCACCCACAAGGACGGCGAACTGCTCACCGCCGAGCACGGCTTCCCGCTCCGGCTGGTCGTCCCCCATCTGTACGCCTGGAAGGGACCCAAATGGGTCCGCGGCGTCGAGTACATGACCGCCGACCGCCGTGGCTTCTGGGAGGAGCGCGGCTACCACAACATCGGCGACCCCTGGCGGGAGCAGCGCTACTCCTACCAGGAGGTGCCCGGCGACGGGCCCGAGCTCTAGCGGCTCGGATCAGTGGTGGTACTGGTGCACCACCGCGTGGCCCTTGCCGCGGCCGATCATCCACTTGTTGACCGGTGTGGTGAGGACGAAGGCGACGGCCAGCGCGATCGCCAGCGCTCCCCAGAACAGCGGGTCGGCGAGTTCGGCGTCCATGGCCCCCGGCCACAGCACGATCACTCCGTTGTCGACCAGTTCCATCACGGCGATGGACAGGGTGTCCGCGGCCAGCGCCACCTTCAGCGCGGCGCGCAGGCCGAGGCCCGCCTTCATGACGCCGCGCAGGGTGAGCGCGTAGCCGAAGAAGAAGGCGAGGACGATCGCCAGGATCAGGGTCGGGGTGTTGCCCCAGCCGAGCGCGGTGCCGATGACCATGCCGAGCACCTCGCCGATGGCACACCCCGTGAGGCAGTGGAGGGTGGCGCGGACGGCCGTGGCCCAGCTGCCGTCCGGCTGGTGGTGAGCGTGTTCCGCGTGCGCCTGGTGCTGCATGAGTGCCCCCAATGTCAGGTTACGGTTCCTGCACCGAGCAAGAACCGTATACCCCCTAGGGGTATTCCGTAACGGGCTACGCGTCGCGCAGTTTCTTCAGCCGCTCCACGTCCGCCGCGTGCCCCTCCTTGCCACCGGGCGTCTCGATGATCAGCGGTACGCCCTCGGTGGCGGGGTGGGTCATCAGCGCCCGGAACGGGTCCTCGCCGATATGGCCGGCGCCGATGTTCGCGTGCCGGTCCTTGTGGGCGCCGACCACGTCCTTGGAGTCGTTGGCGTGGATCAGCTTCAGACGGCCCTCGCCGACGGTGTCCACCAGCAGGTCCAGGGTCTGGTGCATACCGGAGGGGCCGGTCAGGTCGTGGCCGGCCGCGAAGATGTGGCAGGTGTCGAGGCAGACGCCCAGCTTGGGATGGGCGTCCAGCGCCTCGAAGTACGGACCGAAGTCCCAGGTCCGCGAGCAGAGCGAGGCACCCTGACCGGCGGTCGACTCCAGCAGCAGAAACGGGTCGTCGTCGTGGGTCAGCTCGTCGAGCAGCGGCAGCATGTGCTCCCGGACCTGCTTGAGGGCGACGGACCGGTCCCGTCCGCCGGTCGCGCTGCCCGTGTGCACGACGACGCCGAGCGCCCCGATCTCCCGCCCGCGCCGCAGCGAGTGCCGCAGGCTCTCCACCGACTTCTCCACCGTCGCCTCGGTGTGCGAGCCGAAGTTGATCAGATACGGGGCATGGACGTACGCCGGGATCGACTCCGCCGCGCACGCCGCACGGAACTCCTCGTCCTGGCGCGGGTTGCCGACGGGCGTGGCCCAGCCGCGCGGGTTGGCGACGAAGACCTGCACGGTCTCGGCCGCGAGATCACGGGCGTAGGACAGGCCGACGGAGTTCAGACCGCCGGCCACGGGGACATGGCCGCCGACGGGGTTGCGCTGAGTCATCACCCGTCCAGGGTGTCACGCGGCGCGCGGCACCCGTGATGGAGCCCCTCAGCGGATCTCGATGGTGATCGTCGACCCCTTGGGAGCGGTCTGGCCGCCCTCCACCGACTGGCTCTTGACCGTGTCCCCGAACAGCCCGAGGAGCCCGCGGTCCTCGTCGACCTTGAAGCCGGCCCCCTCCAGCTCGGCCTTCGCGTCGTCGACACTGTCACCGACGACGTCCGGGACCTCGACCATCTCCGGGCCCTTGGAGATCGTCAGCGTCACGGTGTCGCCCTCGGCGGCCTCGCTGCCGTCCCGCGGGGTCTGCGCGGCGACCAGACCCTTGTCGTACTCGGAGTTGACCTGCTCGGAGGCGACCTTCACCTTCAGACCCGCGTCCTCCAGGTCCGCCTTCGCGTCCTCCAGGCTCTCGCCGGTGACGTCCGGGACGTCCACCGGGCTGCCCTTGCTGACGACCAGGGCGACCGCGGCGCCCGAGCGGAGCGTGGTGCCCGCCTCCGGGTCGGTGCTGATCACGAAGCCCTTGATGACGTCGTCGCTGAACTCCCGGGTCACCATGCCCGGTTCGAGGCCGTCGCCCTTGAGCCGGTCCCTCGCCTTGTCGAGCCGGAGGCCCGTGAGGTCGCCCAGCTTCACCGTCTCGGGACCCTTGGAGACGGTCAGCGTCACCGAGTCGTTGTTGCGGATCCGGGTGCCGACGGACGGGTCCGAGCCGATGACCCGGCCGCGCTTGACGGTGTCGCTGTACTCCTGCTTCACCTTGCCGACTTCCAGTCCGGCCTCGCCCAACCGGTCCCGGGCCTGCGCCTCGGTCTTGTCGATCAGCGCCGGGACCTTGGTGAACTGCCCGGAGTTGATGTACCAGACGCCGGCGCCGACACCGAGGATCAGCAGCAGGGCGACCACGATCGCGAGGGGGCCGCGCGGGGGTCCCGAACGGCGCCGGGGCGGTGGAGGCGGCGGGCTCTCGAAACGGCTCGTGCGGTTGACCGCTGTCCGCGGCTCGTCCCCGTCGACCGGCAGCGGCCTCGGCACCGTCAGTGAGCGCGGGATCACGCTCGTACGGTCCTCGGCGCCGCTGTGCGCGACGGACAGGGCCTGCGGCGGGACCAGGTCCAGCTGGTCCTCGCTGAGCGCGCCGCGCGCCGCGCGGGCCTGTGCGAGCAGGGCCACCGCGTCGTACGGGCGGATGTCCGGGGTGCGGGCGGTCGCCGACGCGACCAGCTCGTCCAGCTCGTACGCCAGCCCCGGCACGATGCCCGAGGGCGGCGGGACGTCCTCGTGGAGGTGCTTGTAGAGCACCACCGCGGGGGAGTCCCCGTCGTGCGGCTTCTCGCCGGTCAGCATCTCGTAGAGCACGACACCGCACGCGTACACGTCGACGCGGGGATCGGCGGTGCCGCTCTCGATCTGCTCCGGCGCCAGATAGGAGACCGTGCCGAGCACGGTGCCCGTGGTGTTGGTGACGGTGTCGACGGACCGGACGAGCCCGAAGTCGGCCACCTTGACCCGGCCGTCGTCGCCGATCAGCACGTTCTCGGGCTTCATGTCCCGGTGCACGAACCCCGCGCGGTGCGCGGCGCCGAGCGCGGCGAGGACCGGCTCCAGGATGTCGAGCGCGGCCCGCGGCTGGAGCGCGCCACGGTCGCGCAGCACGTCACGCAGGGTGCAGCCCGCCACGTACTCCATGGCGAGATAGACGTACGACCCGTCGGTGCCCTGGTCGAAGACCTGCACCACATTGGGGTGGGCGAGCCGGGCGACGGACTTGGCCTCGCGGATGAACCGGTCCACGAAGGTGGCGTCGGCGGCGAGGCCCGGGTGCATCACCTTCAGCGCGAGCACGCGGTCGAGGCGGGTGTCCACGGCCCGGTAGACCGTGGCCATCCCGCCGACCGCGATCCGCGCGTCCACGCGATAGCGGCCGTCGAGCACCTGCCCGACCAGAGGGTCCTGAAGGGTCGTATCCACGCAGGTGAGTGTACGAGCCGCGACTGACAGGGCCGCCGGTTCGGGCGAGATCGGGGCGGGACTGAAGCCGTCCTGTGACGGACGTCGCAACGACTTTCGGCCTGCCTCGAACGTACGTTCAGAACGCGGGGCGTTCGGGATCCAGCCGCGCCAACCCCTCCGTGGGGGACGAGGCTTCGGCGAAGTGCCGCTTGGGGATGCGCCCCGCCCGGTACGCCAGCCGGCCCGCCTCCACCGCGTGCCGCATCGCGTGCGCCATCAGCTCCGGCTCCCGGGCCCGGGTCACCGCCGAGGCGAGCATCACACCCGCGCACCCCAACTCCATCGCCAGCGCCGCGTCCGACGCCGTACCGGCCCCCGCGTCCAGGATCACCGGCACGCGCGCGTGCTCGACGATCAGCTGGAAGTTGTGCGGGTTGCGGATCCCGAGCCCGGAGCCGATGGGCGAGCCCAGAGGCATGATCGCCGCGCAGCCCACGTCCTCCAGCTTCCGCGCGAGGACGGGGTCGTCATTGGTGTACGGCAGCACCGTGAAACCGTCGTCGACCAGCGTCTCCGCGGCGTCCAGGAGCTCGATGGGGTCCGGCAGCAGGGTGCGTTCGTCGGCGATGACCTCCAGCTTGACCAGGTCGGTGCCGAGGGCCTCGCGCGCGAGGCGGGCCGTCAGCACGGCCTCGCCCGCGGTGAAACAGCCCGCGGTGTTGGGCAGCACCTCGATGCCGAGCCCGGTCAGCACGGAGAGGACCGAGCCGTGCACCGTCGGATCCACCCGCCGCATCGCGACTGTGGTCAGCTCGGTGCCGGAGGCGTTCAGCGCCCGCTCCAGCACATCCGGGCTGGGCGCGCCGCCGGTGCCCATGATCAGACGGGACGAGAAGGTCCTGCCGCCGAGGACGAAGGGATCGTCGGCCATGGGTCAGCCTCCTTGGACGGCGGTGAGGACCTCGACGCGGTCGCCCTCGCACAGGGACGTCGACGGCCACTGTCCGCGCGGGACGACGGTTTCGTTGAGGGCCGCGGCCACTCCGGCAGGGGCCGGGGCGAGGGCCCGCACGACGGTGTCGAGAGCCGTGCCGGGAGCGATCTCCCGCGGCTCTCCGTTGACGGAGATGTTCATGCGGGCAGCTCCGTGAAGGTGAAACGCCGGGGGGTGAAGGGGCGGACCTCGTCCGGGAGTTCACCCGTGGTCAGCACATGGGCCATCGCGTCGCCGGTGACCGGCGTGAGCAGCACACCGTTGCGGTAGTGACCGGTCGCCAGGAGCAGCCCCGGCAGCTCGGTCGGTCCGAGCAGCGGAGCGTTGTCGGGGGAACCGGGACGCAGCCCCGCGCGGGTCTCCGTCAGCGGCAGTTCCGTGATGCCCGGCACCAGTTCATGGGCGTCGCGCAGCAGCTCGTACACCCCGCCCGCGGTCACCGTGGTGTCCCAGCCCTGCTCCTCGCTGGTCGCCCCGATCACCAGCTCGCCGTTCTCGCGCGGCACCAGATAGACCTGGCTGCCACGGACCACGGCCCGCACGGTCCGGTTCAGGAAGGGCGCGTACCGCTGCGGCACGGTCAGCCGCAGCACCTGCCCCTTCACGGGCCGAACCGGCGGCAGGACGTCGTCGGGGACACCGGCGAGCCGTCCGCTGAGGCTGCCCCCGGCGAGCACCACCTGGGCCGCGCCCAGCCGGGTGCCGTCGGTGGCCGTGATGCCGGCGGCCCGGTCCCCCACGAGGTCCAGACGCTCGGCCCAGAGGCGGTGGAAGACCACGCCCGCGTGCTCGCACGCCGCCAACAGCGCCTTGATCAGCCGCCGGGGGTCGATCTGATGGTCGCCGTCGACCCGCAGCCCGCCGCGCACGCCCGGTGCGAGCATCGGCTCCAGACGCCGGCACTCCCGCCCGGACAGCCACTCCGACTCCAGGCCCGACTCCCGTTGCAGGGCGTGCAGTTCGCGCAGATGGGCGCGGTCGTCGGCGTCCAGCGCGACGGCGAGCGTGCCGCAGCGGCGGTAGCCGAGGTCGTGGCCGGTCAGCTCGGTGAGCTCGGCCGCGAACTGCGGATAACGGCGGGCCGAGGCCAGGTTCAGGCCCAGCAGGGTCTGCTCGCCGTAGTGCAGTTCCGTGACGGCGGCCAGCATCCCGGCGGCCACCTGGGCGGCCCCGCCGCCCGGTTCGGGATCGACGACGGCCGTGGCGAAACCGCGCTGCGCGGCCCGCCAGGCCGTGACGAGGCCGATGATTCCGCCCCCGACGACGAGGACGTCTGACGTACGTGAGGACATGGGCGTCCAGCCCCTCCCTTCGCCGGCATGACCCGGATCAGGTTCGTACGGTCGGAGGCCGGCCAGCCTCCCTCTCAGCCCGGTGCGTCCGGGCTCCCGCGAGTGCTCTACGTTGGCCACCCTAGCTCTTGGTTTTGCGCTTGTGTAAGGGAGCCCGCTGCCATGCCCCGCTCGCTGGACGGCCTCGTCCTCGCCCCCGTCGCCGACCAGGCCCCAGGTCAGGTGGGTACCCGCACCCGGTTCACGTACCACGAGAAGGACGGCGAGATCTGGGCCGAGTACACGGGCGGCGACGTCGTACGCGGGCATCTGGTGGGTACCCGGGAGGGCGACCGGCTCGACTTCCGCTACGTCCAGCTCAAGCACGACGGGACGACCTCCTCGGGGCACTGCGTGTCCACGGTCGTCGAACTGCCGGACGGGCGGGTGCGGCTGGAGGAGAGCTGGGAGTGGGAGTCGCAGTCGGGCAGCGGGACGAGCGTTGTGGAGCAGGTCACGGTGCATGACCGCTGACTGACAAATTGTCAGTTGTCTATGGTGATCCGGTGAGCGAGCAGACGGAGCAGTCTCAGCGGCGCGTGGTCGTGGTCGGCGCGGGCATGGCCGGCGTACAGACCGCGGTGGCCCTGCGCGAACAGGGTTTCACCGGCACCGTGACCCTCATCGGCGCGGAACCGCATCAGCCCTACGACCGGCCGCCGCTGTCGAAGGCCGTCCTGCTCGGCAAGGCCGAGGGCTCCGCCTTCGACGTCGACTTCGAGGCGCTCGGCATCGACCTGGAACTGGGCCGCGAGGTGCTGGGCGTCCGCCCCGCCGAGCACGAACTGGACACCGAGTCCGGGCCCGTGCCGTACGACGTCCTGGTCCTCGCCACCGGAGCCGAACCGATCCGGCTGCCCGGCGCCGAGGGCGTCCCCGGCGTCCATCTGCTGCGCACCCTCGACGACGCCGAGCGGCTGCGGCCCGTGCTCGCCCGCCAGCACGACATCGTGGTGGTCGGCGCGGGCTGGATCGGCGCCGAGTTCGCCACCGCCGCACGCGAGGCGGGCTGCGCGGTGACCGTCGTGGAGGCCGCCGAACGGCCGCTCGCGGGAGCACTGCCCGCGGAGGTGGCCGCGCCGATGTCGTCCTGGTACGCCGACGCCGGTGCCGCGCTGCGCACCCACGCGCGCGTGGAGCGGGTGCGGCCCGGCGAGGTCCTCCTGGACGACGGCACACGGCTGCCCGCGGACGCCGTCGTGGTCGGCATCGGCGCCCGCCCCGCCACGCTCTGGCTGACCGGCTCGGGCATCGAGCTCGGCACGCACGGCGAGGTGGTGGCCGACGACCGGCTGCGCACCTCCGCGCCGGACGTCTACGCGGTCGGCGATTGCGCGTCCTTCCCCTCGGGAAGGTATGGCGAGCGGCTGCTCGTCCACCACTGGGACAACGCCCTCCAGGGCCCGCGCACGGTGGCGGCCAACATCATCGGCGAGACGCCCGCGGTCTACGACCCCGTGCCGTACTTCTGGTCCGAGCAGTTCGGCCGCTTCGTCCAGTACGTCGGCCATCACACGTCCGCCGACACGGTCCTGTGGCGCGGCGAGCCGTCCGGACCGGCCTGGACGGTCTGCTGGCTGCGCGAGAACCGCCTCGTCGCCCTGCTGGCGGTGGGCCGGCCCCGGGACCTGGCGCAGGGGCGGCGGCTGATCGAGGCGGGGACGGAGCTGGACCCGGAGCTGCTGAGGGACCCGGCGCGGCCGTTGAAGGCGGCGACAGTGTAGTCCGAAAGCCCAGGTCGCAGGGGTCTGGCTTCCGACTGTCAGTGCGGGATGGCAGGCTTGATGTCGTGACCGAGATTGACGCAAAGATCGATGCTCTCGTCCCCGACTGGCTCACCCTCCCCGACATCGCGGAAATCCTCGATGTCGAGGTGACGCGTGTGCGCCAGCTGGTCAAGGAGGGCCAGCTCATCGCTGTACGCCGTGGTGAGAACCGCGCGCTGCACGTCCCCGCCGCCTTCATCGACGGGGTCGAGCAGAAGGTCGTCAAGGGCCTCACCGGGACCCTGACGCTCCTGAGGGACGACGGCTTCTCCGACGAGGAGATGCTGGAGTGGCTCTTCACCCCCGACGACAGCCTCCCCGGCACCCCCGCCCAGGCGCTGAGCGAGAACCGGGGCACGGAGGTGAAGCGCAGGGCGCAGGCGTTGGCGGTCTGACCCGAGCACGCTGAACCGCCCCGGCGCCCACCGTCCGGGGCGGCACCGTCCGGGGCGGGTCACCCGGCACCCGCGCCCCACCGCCCGGGTCGCGGCCGGCTGGGATGGGGTGCCACGGCGGTGATTGGCGGATGTTTCCCACGCCTGGCTGCGGTGACCTGCGGGTTTGCCGGCAGCGAGCGGGACAGATCCGCCAATCGCCGCTGGGGGCGCAGCCTCGGCCCGCCGCCCTGCTGTGATTCACTACCGGCCGCCGAGGGTGACCGCACTCGCCCGCGGCCCTACGCCACCGACACCGGGGGACACCGACATGCCCGACACCGCACGCGCCCGCCTCGCCGATGCCCGTGTCTACCTCTGCACCGACGCCCGCAAGCGGCAGGGGGATCTTCCGGAGTTCCTGGACGCCGTGCTGGCCGGCGGTGTCGACATCGTGCAGTTGCGTGACAAGGGCATGGAGGCGGCCGAGGAACTGGAGCACCTGAAGGTCTTCGCCGACGCCTGCGCCCGGCACGGCAAGCTCCTCGCGGTCAACGACCGGGCCGATGTCGCGCACGCGGCCGGCGCCGATGTGCTTCACCTCGGCCAGGGCGACCTCCCGGTCCCCGCCGCCCGCGCGATCCTCGGCGACGACATCCTCGTCGGCCGCTCCACGCACTCCGAGGCGGAGGCCGCCGCGGCCGCCGTCCAGGAGGGTGTGGACTACTTCTGCACCGGCCCGTGCTGGCCGACTCCGACCAAGCCCGGCCGCCACGCACCCGGCCTCGACCTGGTCCGGTACACCGCTTCCCTCGCCACCGACCGCCCCTGGTTCGCCATCGGCGGCATCGATCTCGGCAACCTCGACCAGGTGCTGGAGGCGGGCGCCCGCCGGGTCGTCGTCGTACGGGCCATCACGGACGCGGACGACCCGGGCGCGGCGGCGGCGGAGTTCGCGAAGCGGCTTCGGCACACGGTGTGACCGGTTCGGGTGTCCGAGGGGTGGACAACAAGTCGACAAATCGGGCAAATATCCCTGATCTGGTTGGGTGACCCCCGCCCCCTGGCTAACCTGCGGGTATGGCCCTCGGAACCGCATCCACCAGGACGGACCGCGCACGCACCGTGCGCGACATGCTCGCCACGGGCAAGACGACGTACTCGTTCGAGTTCTCGGCACCGAAGACCCCCAAGGGCGAGCGGAACCTGTGGAGCGCGCTCCGGAGGGTCGAGGCGGTCGCCCCGGACTTCGTCTCCGTGACGTACGGTGCCGGCGGTTCCACCCGCGCGGGCACCGTCAAGGAGACCCAGCAGATCGTCGCGGACACCACGCTCACCCCCGTCGCCCACCTCACCGCGGTCAACCACTCCATCGCCGAACTGCGCAACATCATCGGCCAGTACGCCGACGCCGGGATCCGCAACATCCTGGCCGTGCGCGGCGATCCGCCCGGCGACCCCATGGGCGACTGGGTGGCCCACCCGCAGGGTCTGACCTATGCCGCCGAACTCGTCCGGCTCATCAAGGAATCGGGCGACTTCTGCGTGGGCGTCGCCGCCTTCCCGGAGATGCACCCGCGGTCCGGGGACTGGGACGCGGACGTCGCGCACTTCGTCGACAAGTGCCGGGCCGGCGCCGACTACGCCATCACGCAGATGTTCTTCCAACCGGAGTCCTATCTGCGGCTGCGTGACCGAGTCGTCAAAGCCGCCTGCGAGACCCCCGTCATCCCCGAGATCATGCCGGTGACCAGTGTGCGGATGCTGGAGCGCCTGCCGCAGCTCAGCAACGCGGCCATCCCCTCCGTCCTGAAAGAGCGGATCCTCACAGCAAAAGACGATCCGGCCGCTGTACGCTCCATTGGGATCGAATTCGCCACGGAGTTCTGCGCGCGGCTGCTGGCCGAGGGAGTGCCAGGACTGCACTTCATCACGCTCAACAACTCCACGGCGTCGCTGGAAATCTACGAGAACCTGGGCCTGCACCACCCACCGCAGGCCTAGACCGGCCGCACGGATATACGACACACTGCGTAGCGGTCACTGGGAGAGGGGCGTACATGGGCTGGACGGTCCTCTACATCGCGTTCGGAATCGTCGCGCTGTGGTTGCTCGGCGAGGTGCTGCTTCAGTACAAGGCACGGCTGCGCTGGCGACTGCTCGCCTTCGCCGGCTTCCTGGGCGTCGTACTCGGTGTGCTCATGCCCTCGGTGGTCGTCATCGGACTGGGCGCCATCGCCTTCGCGGTCGGCCAGACCTACGTCACCCTCTCCTTCCGCCGCGGCTTCGAACAGGGCTGGGCGGTCAATCCGCCGGAGGCCCTGGGCGGCCTGGTCGGCGGCAAGCGCGGCGGTCGCCGCGAACGCGGCCGCGAGGAGCCGACGCTGGAGGTCTCCGACCTCGAGGCGACGGACACGGCCTACGGCGACGAGGGCAACTACGCCTCGAACACCGCCGGTTACGGCCACGACGACTACGACCGCGACGACGTCTTCACGCCCGCCCGCCCCACGGCCGCCGAGACCACCGCGGTCTACGAGCCGCAGCCGATGCCCGACGACACCGGCTCCTACGGCATATACAACGACGGCACGTACGCCGGCCAGGGCCAGACCCAGGACCAGTACGCGACGGCCGCCCAGGGCGCCGACCAGACCTACGGCTACGACGGCTACACGGGCTACGACCAGCAGCAGTACGGCTACGACATGGCCGGACAGCAGCAGTACGCCGCCTACTCCGACCCGTACATCGGCACCCAGACGTACGGCGGCTACGACACCTCCTACGGCGGTCAGCAGCAGTACGGCCAGCAGGCCTACGGCCAGGACCAGTACGGCAACCCCACCTACGGCGGCGAGACCCCGGCCGGCGGTGTGTGGGTCCCGCAGCAGCGCACCGACGAGACGTACGGCGGCGAACTCCCGCAGGAGCAGCAGTACCCCTACCAGGGCAACGGCCAGCAGGGGAACGGCTACGACGAGCAGTACCGCTTCTGACCAGCGGTCACTGAGAGCCCCGGAACTCCGGCCCCTCCACGATCAGTCCGGCCACCAGCGCACCCGACATGCCGGCGTGCGGCAGGCCTCCGCCGGGGTGGGACCAGCCGCCGACGGTGAACAGACCAGGCAGCCCGGTGGTGTTCGACGGGTGCAGCAGGCGTCCTTCGGCCGCGGCGAGAGCAGGGGCGGGGACCGCGCCGCCCTCCGCACCGGTCGCTTCCGCGATGTCGGCCGGAACGCGGACCTCGTGCCACAGGAGGCGCTCGCGGATGTCCGGTACGGCACGCTCGGCCGCGGTGATCAGCTTGTCCGCGTGATCGTCGAAGACCTCGGACGCCGGCCGGTCCCGGTCGGCGTGGGCGGGCACCGTGGCGGTGAGAGTGATCGCCTCATGGTCCGGGTCCGGCACCACACCGGGGTCGTCGGGGCGCAGGACGGTGAGCGTGGGGCGTGCGTCGAGCCCCCGGGACGAGCCGAACAGCAGGTCCAGCTCGCGCTCCCGGTCCTCCGCGTGCACCACCGTCCGATGCGCCGCTCCCCGGGGGCGCCCGCCGCGCAGCGCCACCAGCACCGTCATACGGCTCGGCAGCCCGCTCGGCGGAGGAACGTCACCGTCCTCCCGCACGGCGGTGCCCCGCACACAGCGGCTCAGCACGTCGGGTGCGACACCTGCGACGACGAAATCCGCCTCCGCCACCGCGCCGTCGGCCAGTTCGAGCCCCGCCGCCCGGCCGTCCTTCTCCAGCACCCCGGTCACCTCGGCGCCGAAGTGGAACTCCACCCTGCGCGCCACACACCGCTCGTACACCGCGCGCGCCAACTCCCGCATGCCGCCGCGGACGTACCAGGTGCCGAAGGCGTGCTCCATGTACGGAAGCACCGCCGCGCTCGCCGGGGCGACCCTCGGGTCCAGGCCGTGTGCGAGGGCGTGGCTCTCCAGGAGGGCGACGAGTCTCGGGTCGCGCAGCTCCCAGGCGCCGACCTCGGCGAGGGTGCCGGCCCGACGGGTGCGGAGCAGCTTCTTGTGGGGGACCGAGGGATAGGGCTCGCGGTCGGCCAGCACCGACCAGTTCGGCCAGAGGGGTTCCTCCAGGAGTGGCCTGCGCGTGCGGTCCCAGGCCTCGCGGGCCCGGACCAGGAAGTCGCCCCAGCGGGTGCCCGCGTCGGAGCCGAGTGCCGCGTCCAGCGCCGAGACGACACCCGCGCGGGAGGCGTTCGGCAGGCTGACCTCCGTGCCGTCCGCGAAGAGGTGCCGCGTCGACGGGTCGACCTGGACCAGCTCGACGACCGACTCCAGCGGCTCCTTGCCGGTCTTGACGAACAGATCGCGGTAGACCGCGGGCAGCGTGAGCAGCCCCGGTCCGGTGTCGAAGGCGAAGCCGTCACGCTCGTGACGGCGCACCGCACCGCCGTACGTCTCCGTACGCTCGTACACCGCCACCCGGTGGCCCGCGACGGCCAGCCGGGCAGCGGCCGCCATCGCGCCCATCCCGGCGCCGATCACCGCAATCCGTGCCATGCCTGCGACTTTATCGGCCACCACTGACAGCCCCGGCCGCGGGCGTCCTCGCAGGACTGCCGGGGGTCACCAACCCGGTGGATGCCCCGTGCGCCCCGCGAGCCGTCTTTCCTCCCGCCGTTGCGCCCGGCGGCGCAGGAACCGTCGGATCCGGGAGATCAAGAAGACGAGTATCACCAGTCCGCCGACCAGCAGCACGGCCGCGATGATCGCCGCCGCCTGCGGATTGAACATGGCGAAGGTGACGATCCCGGCGACCCCGAGATCCTCGGCCAGACTCACGATCACGTTGCTCAACGGCTCCGGCGAGCTGTTCACCGCCATCCGCGTCCCGGCCTTGACGGCATGGCTGGCCAGCGCCGTCGAACCGCCGACCAGACCCGCGACCGCGTCGTTGAGCGAACCGCTCTGGCCGGCGAGCACCGCCCCGACCCAGGCGCCCGCGGCAGGCCGGATCACCGTGTGGACCGAGTCCCACGCCGAGTCGACGTACGGGATCTTGTCCGCGACCGCCTCGCACAGGAACAGCACGCCGGCCGTGATGAGGACCTCAGGGCGCTGGAGCGTCTCGGGGACGTCGTCGCTCAGTCCGGTCGCGCCGAAGACGCCGAGCAGCAGCACGACGGCGTACGCGTTGATTCCGCTGGCCCAGCCGCTGGTGAAGACGAGAGGGAGTACCGACACGGAGGCGATCGTAACCACTGGGCAACGGGGCGTCCTGGGCCTGAGTGCGCAGGTCTGAGTATCCGTACCTAGTGGGCGAGATGAGTACGCGCGCGGATGGGCGCCGACCTGCGTGAACGAGAGAGTGGAGCCACGGAGAAGGGGAACGGCTCCGGCACCGGCGACACGGGGCGCCGGAGTGGAGCCGCCCCGGATCCGCTCCTTCCGCCGGCGGAAGTCGGCGGGAGCGAGGCACGGGGGGCCCGGGGGAACGACCGAACGGGGGTCCAACGGGGGAAACGGGGGAAAACGGGGGAGCACGAGAAGGCGCCGGTTCGAGGTGGCCCGCGGGGGACGCGGCCACAGCGGACCGGCGCTTTCGTGTGTCTACGCGCGCGTACCGCCGGTTCAGCCCCGGCCGCTCACCCGTCCCTGCAACAGCCGTGACAGCGCCGAGTGCACATCGTCCAGGGAGCGCTCCGCCTGGAACGCCTTCCAGTCCAGGGCCGCCACCAGCACCATGCCGACCAGGGCGGACGCGGTCAGGGAGACATCGATCGCCTCGTGGAACTCGCCGTTCTCGATGCCCTCGCGCAGCACGCCCTCGACGACCGCCACCGCCTGCTGCCGGACCACCAGCAGCGTGGACTGCCAGGCCCGGTTGGTGCGCCAGAGCTCGGCCACGTACAGCTGGGTGAAGGCCGGATAGCGGTCGATGAAGACCAGGCCCGCCCGGATCATCGCGTCCAGGGCGTCTGTCTTGCTGCCGCCCTCCGTCTCGGTCCGCTCCGCCGCTTCCTTCAGTGAGGCGGTCAGGAGTCCCACGCCGTGCCGCAGCAGCTCCTCGAAGAGGACGGACTTGCTCGCGAAGTTGTAGTAGACCGTGCCCTTCGCCACCCCGGCCCGCTCGGCGATCTCGTCGACCGTCGTGGCGGAGAAGCCCTGCTCCGCGATGAGCGTGACGGCCGCCTCGTAGAGCTTCTGCCGGGTGGCCTCGCGGCGCGTGCTGCCGCTGCTGCTTTCCATGGTCCCGATTCTCACAGCAACCGGGGACCCGGCGGTCGTCGAGGTCACAGGCTCAGCTCCGGGTGCAGCCGGTCGAGCGTCCACACCTGGCGGCGGCGGGCCGACAGCGCGGTGAGCGCGAGCGCGCCCGCGGTGAAGGCGACGAGCACCACGCACGCGTGCCAGACCGGACCGAGACCCCCGCCCGTGATGAGCCTGCGGAGCGCCTCGACGACATAGCTCATCGGCAGGAAGGGGTGGAGCGCGTTGAAGAAACCAGGACTGGTCTGCACGGGGTACGTGCCGCCCGCGGACGTCAACTGGAGCATCAGGAAGGCGAGGACGAGGATCCGGCCCGCCGCCCCGAAGCGTGCGTTCAGCCATTGCACGATCGCCGCGAAGCACGCCGTCACCAGGAACAGGAAGCCCACCGTGCCGGCCGCCCGCACCATCTGGAGGCCGATCGCCCAGTGCAGCACCGACATCAGGGCCACCGTCTGGAGCACCCCGACCGCCACCACCGGCAGCCAGCCCGCCAGCGCGATCCGCCAGGCGGGGGCGCCCGCGGCGAGTGCGCGCCGGTTCATCGGGGCGACCAGCATGTACGCCACCATCGCCCCCACCCACAGGGACAGCGGGATGAAGTACGGGGCGAACCCGGTGCCGTAGTTGGGCGCCTTGTGCAGGTCTTTGGAGACCAGCTGGACGGGGTCGGCCATGACCTCGGTCCGCTCGTCACGGTCCTGCTTGTCGTAGTCGGGGATCTGGTCGGCGCCGTCGTGCAGTCCGTCCGAGAGCTTCCCGGAGCCGTCGACGAGCTTGTACATGCCGCCGTTGAGATCGTCGGCGCCGGTCTTGAGCTTGCCGACCCCCTCGTCCAGGTCTCCGGCTCCCGTCTTGGCGGTACCGAGCCCCGTGTGCAGCTTCTCGGCGCCCGCGGCGACCTTTCCCGCGCCCTTGTTCAACTCGTTGACCTTGGAGACGGCGTCGGCGAGGTCCTCGGAGAGGTGCGGTGCCCGGTCGGCGAGTGCCTGGGCCTGCTTCTGGAGGGTCGCCAGGTTCTTGTCGAGCTTCTTCAGGTCGCCGTCCTGGTCGCCCACGAGGGTGTTGAGGTCGTCGGCGATGGTCGCCACGTCGGCGGCCGCGTCCTTGGCCTTCTCCAGGTCGGCGCAGGCCGCGTCGGGCAACAGGGCCTTCTCGCAGCGCGCCCTGTAGACGCTGTCCAGCGTGTCGGAGGCCGTGCGGGCGCCCTCGGCGGCGACGGGGGCCGTCGTCACCAGGGTGTCCAGGTGCTTGCGGATCGCCTTGCTGGAGTCCGCGACGAGCTGGGCGGTGTCACCGATCGTCTTCTCGTTGTCCGCCAGGAACGGACCCGCCTTCTCCGCGACCCCGTTGACCTTGTCGGCGAGCGTCTGGGTGCCCTCCGCGACCTGCTGCGAGCCGTCCTCCAGGTCGCCCGCGCCCTTGGCGAGCTTCTTCAGCCCCTTGGCCAGGTCGCCGCTGCCGCTCTTGGCGTCCTTCAGCCCGTCGGCGAGGTCCTTGGACCCCTTCTCGGCCTTCCCGAGCCCGCCTTCGAGCTTGTCGGCGCCCTTGGCGGCCTTGACCGTCTCACCGTGGATGTCGGAGAACGAGATGAAGATCCGGTCCAGGAAGGACCGCGACGCCTTCGTGGACGCGGCCTGGCGCACCTCGCTGAAGACCGTGCGCGAGATCTGCCCGACGATGTAGTTGTTCGCGTCGTTGGTCCGCACCTGGAGCGCGCCCGTCTCGGGGGAGTCGCCCGCGCTGGACGCGATCCGCGTGCTGAAGTCTCGCGGCACGGTCAGCGACAGGTAGTACGTGCCGTCCTCCACGCCCGCGCGTGCCTCGTCGGCGCTCACCTCGTGCCACTCGAAGACGTCGCTGTCGTGCAGCCCCCGGGTGATGTCGTCGCCCGCCGCGAGCTTCTTCCCGTCGGCGGTCGCCCCCTTGTCGTCGTTCACGAGCGCCACGGGGATGCGGTCCAGGCGGCCGTACGGATCCCAGAACGACCACAGGTACAGGGCGCCGTACAGCAGGGGCAGCACCAGCAGCGCGACCAGTGCGGCCCGCGGCAGCTTCCCCCGTCCGAAGCGCCGGAGCTCAAGCGCGGCCAGTCGCGGCGAGCGCATCGGCGTCCTCCTTCTCCTCGTCGGCGCCCTGCGTGGACACCTTCACGGCGTCCTCGGGGGCCTCGCTGCACACCGCGACGACGGTCGTCCCCGCCTCGGCGATCGACCTCAACAGCGCCCAGATCTCGGCTCGTTCCGCGTCGGACAGCTTCAGATCGGTGTCGTCGACGCCGAGCAGCCGCGGCCGCCCGATCAGGGCGAGCGCGATGGACAGCCGCAGCGCCTCCATGCGCTCCAGATCGCGTACGGCGGTCCGCGAGCCCTTGGGCAGGGCCTCCCGGTCGAGCCCGGCGGCGGTCAGGGCGGTGTCGATCCGCAGCCTCGCCTCGTTCACGCGCTCGGCACGCGGCCGCAGCAGCCCGCGCAGCGAGTCGCCGAACCGGTGCTGCAACAGCGCCCGTTCGCGCAGGTGCTCCCCGACGGTCAGGGCCGGGTCGAGGTCGGTGAGACCGGCGACGTTGGCCACGGCACTGACGCGCCGCACCGCCCCGAGCTGCTTGGGCAGCCGGGCCCGGCCCACGGCCGCCGTCCCCTCGGACGCCTTCATCCGCCCGGTGAGCGCGAGCAGCAGACACGTGCGGCCCGACCCCGACGCCCCCTCGACGGCGATCAGCGCACCGGGCTCCGCGTCGAGTCCGATCCCGCGGAAAGCCCAGCCGCGCGGCCCCTTGAGCCCGAAGCCCTCGGCTGTGACGGCGACTCCGCCCACAGCCCACCCCCTGATGTCCAGAACTGCCGGAGTTTTTGAACTGACTGGTCAGTGCAAAAAGTAACCCGAACCTTCGATCGAAGCAAAAGCGCAGGTCAGAACGGATTGTCAGTGGCATACCTCACGATGGGCACATACGGCATCCCGTATCGGGACGTGCCGTCACACAGACGACAGGAGGTTCGTCATGGCCACCTACCACGCAGCAGCCGCCCGTCGGCGCCGCGCCACCGGCCCTGCCCCCTCACTGACCGGTCCGGCGAGCGACGTCCACCCCGTGCTCCGCAGGACCACGGCCCCGCCCGCCGCCCTCGACCTGCTCGCCCAGGCCCGTGCCGGACTCGACGAGGCCGCCGTCCTGGAGACACCGAACGAGCGCTATGCCACGGCCCACCTCGCCGCCCTGCGCACCGCCGCCGCCGTGCTCGCCGCGCGCGGTCGCCCGGAGCCCTCGCCCCGACGCCGGGCCAAGATCCGGAGCGCCTGGGAAGTGCTCCCCGAGATAGCGCCCGAGCTCGCCGAGTGGAGCGCGCTCTTCGCCGCCGGCGCCCGGCGCCGCGCCCGTGCCGAGGCCGGCATCCAGGGCGCGGCCAGCCGCCGGGACGCCGACGACCTCATACGCGACGTGGCGATGTTCCTGCGCCTCGTCGAACGCATGCTGGTCCTCCAGCCGGTCCTGCCCCAGCCCCGCCAGGACACGGACCAGCCGGAGCCCGACGACCACGACAGGAGCCGGGACATGCCGGACGCGGGCTGACCGCCGAGGCACGGCCCGCGTCGGCTCCGCCCGGGGTCCGCCGTGTGAGACGCGGAGCCGGGCAGCACCCCGTCATGACGGGGTGAGGCATCCGAGGCAATAGGGTGGAGGGCGCCTGAAGCCTTCCTGCTCCGGTACCCCGGGAGGGGAGGGCAGCCCGTTCGCTCCGCCGTGCAAGAGGCGGTGCCGCGTCGAGGAGTCAACTGCCGTGTCGGACCCGCTGCGACCCCGCGCCTCTCTCCGTACCGCCGTGGTCTGGGACGTCCTCCAGGACGCCCTCGAACGGCGGGTCAAGGCCACGGGCCGGGACGCCCTGGACGTCCTCGACACCGGTGGCGGCAGCGGCAACTTCGCCGTGCCCGTCGCCCGTCTCGGCCACCGGGTCACCGTCGTCGACCCCAGCCCCAACGCGCTGTTCGCCCTGGAGCGCCGCGCCGCCGAGGCCGGCGTCGCCGACCGGGTGCGTGGTGTCCAGGGCGACGCCCACGGCCTCTTCGACGTGGTCGAGCGCGGCGCCTACGACGCGGTGCTGTGCCACGGCGTCCTGGAGTACGTGGACGACGCGGCCGAGGGCGTCCGCAACGTGGTGGCCGCCCTGCGCTCCGAGGGCGTCCTCAGCCTGCTCGCCGCGGGCCTCGGCGGCGCCGTGCTCGCCCGTGCGCTCGCCGGCCACTTCAAGGAGGCCAAGCAGGCCCTTGAGGACCCGAACG
This sequence comes from Streptomyces sp. NPDC001536, assembly GCF_042894505.1. NCBI lineage: Bacteria > Bacillati > Actinomycetota > Actinomycetes > Kitasatosporales > Streptomycetaceae > Streptomyces > Streptomyces sp. NPDC001536. The sequence goes on along the minus strand of NZ_JBIAVQ010000005.1, from coordinate 448,520 downwards.
GACGCTGGGGCGCCGGCGACCCCGTCCCGCGGCGCTTCACCGCCGAGCAGCTCACCGGACTGGTCGAGGGCGCGGGCCTCGCGGTCGGTGCCGTGCACGGTGTGCGGGTCTTCGCGGACCTGGTCCCCGGTGTGCTGGTCGACACCGAGCCCGGAGCCCTGGAAGCCCTGCTCAAGCTGGAGGAGGCGGCGGCCGAACTCCCCGCCTTCCACTCCGTGGCCACACAGCTTCACGTGCTCGGTGAGACGCGAGGGACCGTCGAGGCCTGAGGCAGCTCGCCTGGTGCAGCGCTGATCAGGGACTTGGGTGCAGATGGAGTACGCCACAGGCCCCCCGATCGGGCGCCCAGCGCCGTATGATCGAGGGAGACCGTCCGGCATGACGGGTCGGCCGCTGGGGAATGCAAGATCTAGCGGGCCGGGACGTTCATGGCGGAATCCCGGTTGGCCAATTGGCGTAGAGGGGCGGGTTTCACGGGGGCGATTCCCTGCCTATCCTGAAGGGACCCCCCGGGTCGCCCCGGCGACTGCACGATGAGGAGGACTCCGTGCCGCTCTCGGAGCACGAGCAGCGAATGCTCGAGCAAATGGAGCGAGCGCTGTACGCCGAAGATCCCAAGTTCGCGACAGCGCTTGAGGGAAGCGGGCTGCGCACGTACACCCGGCGACGGGTCTACCAGGCGGTCGCGGGCTTCCTCGTGGGTATCGCGCTCCTCATGGCAGGAATGGTCGCCAAGCAGGTCTGGCTCAGCGTGGTGGGCTTCCTCGTCATGCTGGGCTGTGCGGTACTCGCCGTGACCGGCTGGCGCAAGGCTCCCAAGCCGGGCGAACAGCCTGCGGCCGGTGCCCCGCACGCGCGCCGTCAGGCCAGGCAGAAGCGCTCCATGATGGACCGTATCGAGCAGCGCTGGCAGAAGCGCCGCGACGAGCAGGGCGGTCATTAGCTCGACCCATAGCTGATGCGTGAGGGGGTGACCGCCCGGGAGGCGGTCACCCCCTCACGCACGCCCTTTTGGCGGCGCCGATCTTCCCTTCGATGACCGCCCGACCAATGGCTGAGGCCCCGACCCGCTCGCACGGGTCGGGGCCTCAGCCGTCGGTCCGAGGACTCAGCCCTCCTGGCCCGACGGCTGCTTGCGCAGCGTCGGCCTGGCCGCCGCCGCACGGGCCGTCACACCGGTCCACCACTCCGAGGCCGCCCACACCACTCGTACGGTGGAACGCGGGGCGAACATCGCCCGCAGCTCCGTACGCCGGGTCACCGGCACGGCCAGTCCGGCGATCACCCGTCGGACGTCCTCCGCGAGCCCCGCCGTCGGGCGCGGCCGTGGCGCGTAGAGCACCTGCTCCACCGCGTCCGCCACCCGATGCACCGCGGCCGCGGCCGTCGGGTCGAGATGCCCCAGTCTGACGATCCGCGCCGCCGCCTTGCGCGGGGTCTGCGAGTCGTCCGGCAGGATCCCGAAGTCCCACGCCGTGTCGGTCAGTTCCAGCCAGACCGCCAGGGTGTGCAGCGCCGCGTCCGCCTCGCTGCGGCCGTGCGCCCCCAGCCGTAGCGCCCGGACGCGCCGGCGCCACAGCATCGGAGCCAGCGGGATCGCCACCGCGGCGAGCCCGCCGAGGACCCAGGCGAGCACGACGGTCCACTTCGGACCACCGCCGTCCGTGACCGGCAGGGCCGCGGCGGACTCGCTCGGGCACGCCTCCAGCTTCTTCTGCTCCGCCGAGCAGCTCTCGCTCGCCGAGGGGGCGGTGGAGGGCGCGGCGCTCGCCGACCGGGACGGGATGCCCGGGTCGGGCAGGCTGCTGTCCGGGCTGTCCGTCTGCGTGTACTCGGGCTGGGTGCCCCGGGTCGGAGTCGGCTCGAAGCGGGTCCAGCCCACGCCCTCGAAGTACAGCTCGGGCCAGGCGTGGGCGTCCCGCAGCCCCACCGTCACCGTGCCGTCGGCCTGCGGTGTACCCGGTGCGAAGCCCACCGCCACCCGGGCCGGGATGCCCAGGGTGCGGGCCATCGCCGCCATCGCGAAGGAGAAGTGGACGCAGAAGCCCTGCTTGTCCTTCAGGAACCGGGCGATCGCCTGGGAGCCGGAGCCGACCTGCACCTGGGTGTCGTACTGGAAACCGCCCGTCAGGGAGAAGTACTCCTGGAGCTTGACCGCCTGCTCGTAGTGGTTCGCCGAGCCCTGGGTGACCTCACGAGCCGTCTTGGCGACGACCGCCGGCAGCGAGTCCGGTACCTCGGTGTACTCACGCCTCAGGGCGGCCGGCGGCGCCGGAGCCGCCGCCAGCTGTTCCGCCGTCGGCTGCACGACAAGGCTCTTGACCTCGTACGACGCCCCGCCCGTGGTCTGGTCGTGGTCGCCGACGAGGGTCATGCCCTCGGGTTCGTAGCGCCAGTCCCCGTCGACCCGCACCGCGCTGGGCGGGTACGGCATCGGCAGCCAGTCCTGGCGGTAGTCCTTGGCGGCCGTGACACTGGTCGTGATCTCGGCGCGCCGGATGTCGGGGCCGAGGCCGATCGGGGTGGGCAACTGGTCCGGCACCTTCTCGATGCTGCGCCGGGACGGCTTCCAGGTCCGGCCGTCGAAGTCGTCCAGCGACACGATCCGCAGATAGAGGCTGCCCTGGTCCTCGGGATCGGTGCGCAGGGACAGGACCTGGCGGTCCTCGTCCACGTTGAGATTGTCGCGCAGGGACACCAGCGGGTTCACCGCGGAGATCGTGCCGCCGCTCCCGCTGCCGCCGCCCACACCCGCGCCGGTGCCGTCCAGGAGGCCGCCGTCCATCGCGGGCAGCGCGACCGGCACCACCAGGGCGAGCCCCAGCGCGACCGCACCGATGCGCCGGCCGGTGCGGACCGGCGCCACCACGCCGGGCTCCCCGCCCGGGGTGCGTGGCGCGCCGCCGAAGACCCGGCCCCACTGGGAGAGCCGGTCACGTCCCTCGGCCAGCAGCAGCATCAGATAGCCGGCCGCCGCGACCAGGAACCACAGCCAGTCGGCGCCGCCCTCGGACAGCCCCGCGGCGACGGAGTACAGCGCCAGCAGCGGCAGCCCGGCCGGGGCCGCGCTGCGGAAGGTCACCGCGAGGGTGTCCACCGCGAGACCGATGACCAGCACACCGCCGATGATCATCAGCCGGATGCCGTCGGATTCCAGCGGTGCCGGGATCGCGTACCGCTGGATGTCGTCGCCGCCCTGCTGGAGCAGATCGGCGAACCGCTGGAACGCCTCCGGACCCGGGACCAGCCCGGCGACCGCCTGCTCCCGGGTGAAGACCAGGGTCAGCATCATCAGCGTGACCAGGGCCTGTGCGGCCACGGTCAGCGGCCGGGCCAGCGGCACCCGCCGGGTCGCCGCGCCCACCAGCGCCTGGATGCCGAGCAGCAGGGCCGCCTGGAGGATCCACGAGGCCGGTTCCACCAGGGGCAGCAGGGCGCAGGACGCCATCAGGGTGGCCGCCCAGGCGCACAGCGCCAGTCGTGCCCGCCCGCTCATGCGCGTGCCCCCTCACTGCCCGGTCCGTTCGCCGCACCGATGCCGGTGCGCTCGCGGTCCGCCTGGCGCCACAACTCGGTCAAGGAGGCGCCGCGCGGCACGCTCAGCGCCGTCCAGCCCGCCTCACGCAGCATCCGCAACCGCTCCTCGCTCCTGTCCAACGGCCCGGCCACACCGGTCGGTTCCCGCCCCCAGCCGCCGCTGTCCAGCAGGAAGGCGACCGCGCCGCCACTGCGCTGACGCATCTTGGCGGCGACCGCGGCCTGCTCCTCGTCGAGGTCGCCGAAGAAGGCGATCAGCAGCCCCTCGTTGCCCCCGCGCAGCAGGTCGTACGCCCGGGACAGACCCGTGCCGTCGGAGTGGTCGATCACCGCGAGGGTGTCCATCATCAGCCCGGCCGCGTCCGCCGACTCCTGGTTCGCCCCGGCGAAGCCGTCCGCGCCCTCGCCGGGCACCGAACTTCCGGTGTCCGTCAACAGCCGCACGGAGAAGCCCCGTTCGAGCATGTGCACCAGCGCCGACGCGGTGCCCGACACAGCCCACTCGAAGGCCGAGTCGGGGCCCGCGCCACGGAAGGCGAGACCCCGGGTGTCCAGCAGCACCGTGCAGCGGGAGCGCTGCGGCTGCTCCTCGCGGCGCACCATCAGCTCGCCGTAGCGCGCGGTGGAACGCCAGTGCACCCGGCGCAGGTCGTCGCCGTAGCGGTACCCGCGCGGGATGACGTCGTCCTCGCCGGCCAGGGCGAGCGAACGCTGCCGCCCGTCGCCGTACCCCTTCGCCTCACCGGCGAAGCGCACCGGGGGCAGCGGCTCCACGCGCGGGATCACCGTCAGGGTGTCGTACGAGGAGAAGGACCGGGTCAGCTCGCACATGCCGAACGGGTCGGTCAGGCGCAGCTGGAGCGGACCCAGCGGATAGCGGCCGCGCAGGTCGGAGCGGACGCGGTAGGACACCTCGCGACGGCCGCCCGCCTCCACCCGGTCCAGCACGAAGCGGGGACGCGGGCCGAGCACGTACGGCACCCGGTCCTGGAGCATCAGCAGACCGGTGGGCAGCCGCGAGACGTTGTCCATCCGCAGATGGACCCGGGCCTCGCTGCCCGAGGGCACGCGCGCGGGGGAGAGCCGGCGGCTGCCGGCCACCCGGTAGCGGGTGCGGTAGAGCACGGTCGCGCAGACCAGCGGCAGCAGCGCGAGGAGCAGGCCGACCCGGAGCAGATCGCTCTGCCCCAGGACGTACGCGCAGATGGCGGCGGCGATCCCGGCGGCCAGGAACGAGCGGCCGCGGGTCGTCAGACCGGCCAGCGCGGTGCGCACCCCACCCTTGTCGCCCCGGTCGGCCTCGCTGTGGCCCGGCCCGGCGGCGGTGGTCATCACAGCCTCCGCGGCGGCTGCTGGCCGTACGCCTGCGTGCCGTGCCCGAGCCCGACGCCGCCCTGCTGCTGGGGCACCGGGGTGCGCTGCAGGATCTCCTGCACGACCTGCTCCGCCGTACGCCGGTTGAGCTGGGCCTGGGCGGTGGGCAGCAGCCGGTGGGCCAGGACGGCCACGGCGAGCGCCTGGATGTCGTCCGGCAGCGCGTACTCCCGGCCGCTCAGGGCCGCGGACGCCTTCGCCGCGCGCAGCAGATGCAGCGTCGCGCGCGGGGAGGCGCCGAGTCTGAGGTCGGGGTGGGTGCGCGTGGCGGCGACCAGCTCCACCGCGTACCGCCGGACGGTGTCGGCCACGTGGACGCCGCGGACGGCGTCCACCAGCTTCACGATGTCGTGCGCGTGCGCCACCGGCTGGAGGTCGTCCAGGGGGTTCACCCCGCCGTGGATGTCGAGCATCTGGAGCTCGGCCTCCGCGCTGGGGTAGCCGATGGAGACACGCGCCATGAAGCGGTCGCGCTGGGCCTCCGGCAGCGGGTAGGTGCCCTCCATCTCGACCGGGTTCTGCGTCGCCACCACCATGAAGGGGCTCGGCAGCTCGTACGTCTGCCCGTCGATGGTGACCTGCCGCTCCTCCATGGACTCCAGGAGCGCGGACTGGGTCTTCGGCGAGGCGCGGTTGATCTCGTCGCCGATCACGATCTGCGCGAAGATCGCACCCGGCTTGAACTCGAAGTCCCGGCGCTGCTGATCCCAGATGGACACACCCGTGATGTCCGAGGGCAGCAGGTCGGGCGTGAACTGGATTCGCCGCACCGAGCAGTCGATGGACCGCGCCAGTGCCTTCGCGAGCATGGTCTTGCCGACGCCCGGCACATCCTCGATCAGAAGATGCCCCTCGGCGAGCAGTACGGTCAGCGAAAGCCGTACGACCTCGGGCTTGCCCTCGATCACACCCTCTACCGAACTGCGGACACGCTCCACAGTGGCAGTCAGATCTGTGAGGCTCGCTCGATCGTCATAGGTCGTCACCCGGCCCTCCTCGGCCCGTTCTTTCTCCGGGCCGACGCTCTGCGTTGCGGACCGGCCCACCCCGAATCACGGACACCGCCCGGAAAAGGTTCCGCGCGACGTCCATCCCCGCATTCTTGCTGCCGTTACCGATTCGTGTCACTCGCCTGTGGACAACTGCCTGCGATATGTCAGGGCTTGCGGCCTTTTGGGCACCCCTGAGCCGGAAATCAACAGGAGAACGACAGCTTCGGAGCGGGTCAGGAGGGGTCGATCTCGCGCAGCAGGCCCGTCTTCACGTCGAAGACGAAGCCACGGATGTCGTCGGTGTGCAGCAGGAACGGCGAGGTGCGCACCCGCTGCATGGACTGCCGTACGTCCTGGTCGACGTCCCGGAAGGACTCCACGGCCCAGGCCGGGCGCTGGCCGACCTCCATCTCCAGGTCGGTGCGGAAGTCCTCGGTGATCTGCTCCAGGCCGCAGCCGGTGTGGTGGATGAGGACGACGCTGCGGGTGCCGAGCTTGCGCTGGCTGATGGTGAGCGAGCGGATCACGTCGTCGGTGACCACGCCGCCCGCGTTGCGGATGGTGTGGCAGTCGCCGAGCTCCAGACCGAGCGCCTTGTGCAGGTCGAGGCGGGCGTCCATGCAGGCCACCACGGCCACGTGCAGGACGGGACGGGCGTCCATGCCGGGGTCGGTGAAGGCGGAGGCATACCGTTCGTTCGCCTCGACGAGACGGTCGGTGACGGTGTCGCCCGGTATGGCGCCTTCGGTTGCGGTGGCAGCGGATGCAGAAGTCGTCATAGCCACGACGGTACTGGTCACAGCCGTTCCGGTCCTGTCGTGAGATGGGAAAAAGAGCGCCATCACGTCCTTCGTGTGAGGTAACCCACAGTGCGCGGTATGCGGCCGAGCGGGTGATTTCCGATGGTCCGCCGCTCCGTCCGGAGCCGGGCCGCGACGCGCAGGCCGGTTGATTGACCGCGAGTCACCGTGGACTAAAGTGACGCGAAGCGGGAGGCGAGGTCTCCCTGCTGGACTGAATTCCCCCGGAGAAACCGGCCAGGTCGCCGGATCTCCCCACGTGCGCGGCGCGCACGTACGGCTCGGCCTCCTCCCGCTCCCGGCCGGCTGACGCTTCCGGCGCCGGCAGGCCTCCCCTTCACGAGCGGGCGGGGACCCGGCGGTGCGTACCGCCCCGCCGGATCTGAGAGGGCCCCTTGAGCCAGAGTCGACACGTCCCGGTGATGCTCCAGCGGTGCCTGGACATGTTGGCCCCCGCCCTCCAGGCCCCCGGAGCGGTCGTCGTCGACTGCACACTCGGCCTCGGAGGCCACAGCGAGGCCCTCCTCCAGCAGTTCCCCGAGGCCCGGCTCGTCGCCCTCGACCGCGACAAGGAGGCCCTGCGCCTGTCCGGTGAGCGCCTCGCGCCGTACGGGGAGCGCGCCACCCTCGTCCACGCGGTCTACGACGAACTCCCGGAGGTCCTCCAAAGGCTCGGCACGCCGCGCGTGCAGGGCGTCCTCTTCGACCTCGGCGTCTCCTCCATGCAGCTCGACGAGGCCGACCGCGGCTTCGCCTACGCCCAGGACGCCCCGCTCGACATGCGCATGGACCAGACGACCGGCGTCAGCGCCGCCGAGGTCCTCAACACCTACCCGGCCGGCGAACTCGTCCGGATCCTGCGGGCGTACGGCGAGGAGAAGCAGGCCAAGCGGATCGTGTCCGCGATCGTGCGCGAGCGCGACAAGGAGCCGTTCTCCCACAGCGCGCGCCTCGTCGAGCTGATCCGGGACTCCCTGCCGCAGGCCGCCAAGCGCACCGGCGGCAACCCGGCCAAGCGCACCTTCCAGGCGCTGCGCATCGAGGTCAACGGTGAACTGGCCGTCCTGGAGCGGGCGATCCCGGCCGCCGTGCAGGCCCTCGCGGTCGGCGGGCGGATCGCCGTCCTGTCGTACCACTCGCTCGAGGACCGCCTGGTCAAGCAGGTGTTCGCGGCCGGTGCCGCCACCACCGCGCCCCCCGGGCTGCCGGTCGTGCCCGAGCAGTACCAGCCGCGGCTCAAGCTGCTCACGCGCGGTGCCGAACTTCCCACGGAGGAAGAGGTCGCCGAGAACCGGCGGGCGGCTCCCGCGCGGTTGCGTGGCGCCGAGCGCATCAGGGAGGCGCTGGAATGACGGACACGAGGGGGCTGGGGCGCGTGAGCGAGTGGGAAAACCGGACTCACTGGAGGCGCAGTGAGTAGGAAACCCGAACTCAAGGGCCGGGCCGCCCGTCTGGCGCGGCTCTTCCCGACCACGGGGGGCCGGGGACAGGCCGCCCGCGCCCCGTTCGTACTCCTCGTCGTCCTGCTGCTCGGCGGCGGTCTCATCGGGCTCCTGGTGCTGAACTCCGCGCTCTCCGAAGGGTCGTTCAAACTCGACGACCTTCAGAAGGAGACCAAGAGCCTCACCGACCAGGAGCAGGCCCTCCAGCGGGACATCGACTCCTACTCCGCCCCGGACGCCCTCCAGCGCCGCGCCCGTGAGCTGGGCATGGTCCCCGGCGGCGACCCCGCCTTCCTGGGCCCGGACGGCACCGTCAAGGGCGTCCCGGGCGCCGCGCCCGAGCAGTCCTCGGCCCAGGTCGTACAGCCGCCCGAGGCGATCGTCCCGCCGGCCGTCATGTCGGCGCCCCCTTCGCCGCAGGCCACCCCCGTGCCCACCCCCTCCACCACCCCGTCCTCCCCGACCCCGACCCCCGGCAGGTGACGGAAGTGTCCGACAGGGAACCGCCGCGCCGCCGCGTGCCCGGACCCGCCAGGCCCGCCCCCGACGCCCGACGGCGCCCCGCGGGCCCCGGTGCCCGCCCGGCCCGCCGCCCGACGCCCCGTCCCGCGGCAGCGCGTCCCGCGGGCCCCCGCGTCATCCGGCTCGGCAGCCCCCGGCCCCGGCTCCGCATGGTCAGCCTCGCCCTGACCCTCGTCCTCATCGCCTTCGCCGTACGGCTGCTCCAGGTCCAGGCCGTCGACGCGAGCACCTACGCCGCCAAGGCCGAGCAGAACCGGTACGTCGGCTACACCCTGGCCGCCGAGCGCGGCCAGATCACCGACCGCTCCGGTGTGGCCCTGGCGACCAGCGTGGACGCGTACGACATCACGGCCGACCCCACGCTCTTCAGCCGCAAGCAGCTCAAGATCGACGACGGGCCCGAGCAGGCCGCCGCCCTGCTCGCCCCGATCCTCGGCGAGGACCAGGCCGAGCTGACCGAGAAGCTGCGGACCAAGGGGCAGTACGTCAAGCTCGCCGGCCGGCAGACGCCACAGGTCTGGAAGCAGATCAAGGACCTCAAGAGCGCACTGGCCGTCAAGGCCGAGGACGACCCCGCCACCGTCAACGTCCTCGCCGGTGTCTTCGCGGTCGCCACCAGCAAGCGCGTGTACCCGAACAGCGACCTGGCCGCCGGGATACTGGGCTGGGTCAACGCCGACGGCAAGGGCGGCGGCGGGGTCGAGCAGAAGCTGAACACCCTGCTGTCCGGCAAGGACGGCAAGATCCGCTATGCCCAGTCCGGCGGCCGCCAGGTCCCGACCGCTGGGTCCACGGAGACCCCGGCGGTGCCCGGCAGCGACGTCGAGCTCACCATCGACCGCGACATCCAGTGGGCCGCGCAGGACGCCATCACCCAGCAGGTGAAGAAGTCCAAGGCGGACCGCGGGTACGTGATAGTGCAGGACACCCAGACCGGCGAGATCCTCGCCATGGCCAACTCGCCCGGCTTCGACCCGGGCGACCTGTCCCAGGCCGACCCCGGCACCCTGCACAACTGGGCCCTGGAGGACGCCTACGAGCCCGGCTCCACCGCCAAGGTCCTGTCGATGGCCGCCGTGCTGGAGGAGAACGTCGCGACGCCGCTGACGCATGTCGTCGTGCCCAACCGGCTGCACCGCGGCGACCGGCTCTTCAAGGACGACATCGACCACGAGACCTGGTACCTCACGCTCAACGGCGTGCTCGCCAAGTCCAGCAACATCGGCACCATCCTGGCGACCGGCCAGCTCGGCAAGACGCAGGCGCAGGCCAACAAGGTCCTCTACTCGTATCTGCGCAAGTTCGGTCTCGGCAGCTACAGCGGTCTCGGCTTCCCCGGCGAGACCAAGGGCATCCTCGCGGCGCCGCAGGACTGGTCGACCTCGCAGCAGTACACGATTCCTTTCGGCCAGGGCGTCTCCCTCACCGCGATGCAGGCCGCGTCCGTCTACTCGACGATCGCCAACGGCGGCGTACGTATCGAACCCACGCTCGTCCGCGGCACCCAGGGGCCCGACGGCCGCTTCACGCCCGCCGCCGAGCCCGAGAAGACCCGGGTGGTCAGCGAGAAGACGGCGAAGACCCTCGCCCGGATGCTGGAGTCGGTCGTGGACGACCGGGAGGGCACCGGCACCAAGGCGCGCATCCCCGGCTACCGGGTCGCGGGCAAGACGGGTACGGCCAACCGCGTGGATCCGGCCACCGGCAAGTACCACGGCTACACCTCCTCCTTCGCCGGTTTCGCGCCCGCCGACAAGCCCCGTGTCACCGTCTACTGCGCCATCCAGAACGCCACCAAGGGCAGCTACTTCGGCGGCCAGATCTGCGGACCCGTCTACAAGCAGGTCATGGAGTTCGCCCTGAAGACCCTCCAGGTCCCGCCCACCGGGGCCAAGCCCGCCAGCCTCCCCGTCACCTTCAAACCCTGACCTGCACCGCCCGGCACGGAACCACCCAGGAACCAGCTCGTGACAACGATCACTCCCGATCCCGGGAACCAGGGCGCGCCCCTGCCCTCACTTCGCTCCGAACGGGGTGTGCCCGGTACGCTCACCGCCGTGCCACACGCTGATCAGTCCCAAACCACCCAGAAGGGCCATCCCGTGACATATCCCGGGCCGCCCAGGCCGGTTCAGGTCTCCGCCACACCCCTCGCGGAGCTCGCCGATCAGCTGGGTGCCGAACGGCCGGGGACCTCGAGCACGGCGGAGGTCACGGGCATCACCCATGACTCGCGCGCCGTCCGCCCCGGCGACCTGTACGCCGCCCTCCCGGGCGCCCGTCTGCACGGCGCCGACTTCGTCACCCAGGCCGCCGGCCTCGGCGCGGTCGCCGTGCTGACCGACCCGACCGGGGCCGAGCGTGCCGCGGCAACGGGGCTCGCGGTGCTGGTCGTCGACGACCCGCGCGCGCGGATGGGCGAACTCGCGGCCACCATCTACGGCCGTCCGGGCCGCGATCTGCTCCAGATCGGCATCACCGGCACCTCCGGCAAGACCACCACCGCCTACCTGGTCGAGGGCGGTCTGAAGGCCGTCCGCAGCACCGGACTCATCGGCACCGTCGAGATGCGGATCGGCGACGAGCGCATCAAGTCCGAGCGCACCACCCCCGAAGCCACCGATCTCCAGGCCCTGTTCGCGGTCATGCGCGAGCGCGGAGTCGAGGCGGTCGCGATGGAGGTCTCCAGCCACGCGCTGGTCCTCGGCCGGGTCGACGGCTGTGTCTTCGACATCGGCGTCTTCACCAACCTCAGCCCGGAACACATGGAGTTCCACTCCGACATGGAGGACTACTTCCGGGCCAAGGCACAGCTCTTCACGCCCGAACGCAGCAGGCTCGGCGTGGTCAACGTCGACGACGAGTACGGCCGCAGGCTCGCGAACGAGGCCACGGTCCCGGTCGTCACCTTCTCCGCCGAGGGCCACCCCGACGCCGACTGGCGCGCCGAGGACGTCCAGATCGGCCCGATGGACTCGACGTTCACCGTGGTCGGTCCCAAGGGCGAGCGGATCGCCGCCAGGTCGCCGATCGCCGGGCCCTTCAACGTGGCCAACACCCTCGCCGCGATCACCGCCCTCGCCGCCGCGGGCCTCGACCCGCAGACCGCCGCCGACGGCATCGCCGCGGTGCCGGGCGTGCCGGGGCGCCTGGAGCGCGTGGACGCCGGTCAGCCCTACCTCGCGGTCGTGGACTACGCCCACAAGACGGACGCCGTCGAGTCCGTGCTCAAAGCGCTCCGCAAGGTCACCGAGGGCAAGCTGCACATCGTGCTCGGCTGCGGCGGGGACCGCGACACGACCAAGCGCGCACCGATGGGCGCCGCCGCGGCCCGGCTCGCCGACACCGCCGTACTGACCTCCGACAACCCCCGCTCGGAGGACCCGCTCGCGATCCTTGCAACCATGCTCCAGGGCGCGGCGTCCGTACCGGCACACGAACGCGGCGAGGTCCAGGTCTTCGAGGACCGGGCCGCCGCGATCGCCGCCGCCGTCTCCCGCGCACAGCCGGGTGACACCGTGCTGGTCGCCGGCAAGGGCCACGAGCAGGGCCAGGACATCGCCGGAGTGGTCCGTCCCTTCGACGACCGCCAGGTGCTTCGAGAAGCCATCCAGAAGACCCAGGGATGAACTTGTGATCGCCCTCTCTCTCGCCGAGATCGCCTCAGTCGTCGGCGGGCAGACCCACGACATACCGGATCCGTCCGTCCAGGTCACCGGATCCGTGGTCCGGGACTCCCGCGAGGTGGAGCCCGGCAGTCTCTTCGTCGCCTTCGTCGGCGAACGCGTCGACGGCCACGACTTCGCCGAACAGGTCGTCGCATCGGGCGCGGTCGCCGTACTGGCCTCGCGTCCCGTCGGCGTGCCCGCGATCGTCGTGGACGACGTCCAGACGGCCATCGGTGCCCTCGCCCGTCATGTCGTACGACGTCTCGGCGCGACCCTCGTCGCCCTGACCGGCTCGGCGGGCAAGACCAGCACCAAGGACCTGATCGCCCAGGTGCTCCAGCGCAAGGCGCCGACGGTGTGGACCCCCGGCTCCTTCAACAACGAGATCGGGCTGCCGCTGACCGCCCTCAGCGCCACCGACGAGACGAGGTTCCTCGTCCTGGAGATGGGCGCCCGCGGCATCGGCCACATCCGCTACCTCACGGATCTGACGCCTCCGAAGATCGGGCTCGTCCTCAACGTCGGCACCGCCCACATCGGCGAGTTCGGCGGCCGGGAGCAGATCGCGCAGGCCAAGGGAGAGATCGTCGAGGGTCTGCCGGAGGACGGCACGGCGGTTCTCAACGCCGACGATCCGCTCGTACGGGCCATGGCGTCCCGTACGAAGGCGAAGGTGATCCTTTTCGGAGAGTCCGACGAAGCGGACGTACGCGCCGAGAACGTGAGACTCACGGACACCGGACAGCCTTCCTTCAGGCTTCGCACACCCTCCGGTGCAAGCGACGTGACCATGCGCCTGTACGGTGAGCACCACGTGTCGAACGCGCTCGCAGCGGCCGCCGTCGCCCATGAGCTGGGCATGTCCGCGGAAGAGATCGCCACCGCGCTCTCCGAGGCGGGCTCCCTCTCCCGCTGGCGGATGGAGGTCACCGAGCGCCCGGACGGCGTGACCGTCGTCAACGACGCCTACAACGCCAACCCAGAGTCCATGCGGGCCGCCCTGCGCGCCCTGGCAGCCATGGGCCGGGGGCGGCGGACCTGGGCGGTGCTCGGCAAGATGGCCGAGCTCGGGGACGAGGCGCTCGCCGAGCACGACGCGGTCGGACGGCTCGCCGTCCGGCTCAACGTCAGCAAGCTCGTCGCGGTCGGGGGCAGGGAAGCGTCCTGGCTGCAACTGGGCGCATATAACGAGGGTTCGTGGGGTGAGGAGTCGGTGCACGTGTCCGACGCACAGGCGGCGATCGACCTGTTGCGCAGTCAGCTGCGCCCGGGAGACGTCGTACTCGTGAAGGCGTCCCGTTCGGTCGGCCTGGAGAGCGTCGCCACGGCGCTGCTCGGCGCCGAGGGTGAGGTTGCCGCCCGATGATGAAGCAGATCCTGTTCGCAGGAGTCATTGGTCTGTTCCTGACCCTGGTCGGCACTCCGCTGCTGATCAAGCTGCTCGCGCGCAAGGGGTACGGGCAGTACATCCGCGACGACGGCCCGCGTGAGCACGCCAGCAAGCGCGGGACGCCGACCATGGGCGGTATCGCCTTCATCTTCGCGACGGTGGCCGCCTACTTCCTGTCCAAGGTCATCACCGGCTACCCGCCGACCTATTCGGGTCTGCTGGTGCTCGGTCTGATGGTCGGCATGGGTCTGGTCGGCTTCCTCGACGACTACATCAAGATCGTCAAGCGGCGCTCGCTGGGTCTGCGGGCCAAGGCCAAGATGGCCGGTCAGCTGATCGTCGGCATCAGCTTCGCGGTGCTCGCGCTGATGTTCCCGGACGCCCGCAACAACACCCCGGCCTCCGACAAGCTGTCGTTCATCACGGACTTCGGCTGGAAGATCGGCCCGGTGCTGTTCGTGGTCTGGGCGCTGTTCATGATCCTCGCGATGTCGAACGGCGTGAACCTGACGGACGGTCTGGACGGCCTGGCCACCGGCGCCTCCGTGCTCGTCTTCGGTGCCTACACCTTCATCGGTGTCTGGCAGTTCCAGGAGTCCTGCGCCAACGCGGGCACCCTGACCAACCCGGGGGCCTGCTACGAGGTACGAGACCCCCTCGACCTCGCGGTCATCGCCTCGGCGCTGATGGGCGCCTGCCTCGGCTTCCTGTGGTGGAACACCTCGCCGGCGAAGATCTTCATGGGCGACACCGGTTCGCTCGCCCTCGGCGGTGTCCTCACGGGCCTGGCGATCTGCTCCCGCACCGAGCTCCTCGTGGCCATCATGGGCGGTCTGTTCGTCCTCATCACGATGTCGGTCGTCATCCAGGTCGGCTCGTTCAAGCTCACCGGCAAGCGCGTCTTCCGGATGGCACCGCTCCAGCACCACTTCGAACTCAAAGGCTGGTCCGAAGTCCTCGTCGTGGTCCGTTTCTGGATCATCCAGGGCATCTGTGTGATCGTCGGCCTGGGTCTCTTCTACGCGGGATGGGCAGCAGAAAAGTGACCTCCTCGGAGCCTCTCGACTGGCAGGGAAAGCACGTCACCGTCGCCGGACTCGGCGTCTCCGGCATCCCGGCGGCCAAGGTGCTGCACGCGCGTGGCGCGATCGTCACGGTCGTCAACGACGGCGACGACGCACGCGCGCGTGAGCAGGCCGCCGAACTGGAGGCGCTCGGCGTCACCGTCCGCCTCGGCGACGGCGCGACCCTGCCCGAGGGCACCGAACTCATCGTCACCGCACCCGGCTGGAAGCCCGACAAGCCTTTGTTCACGGCGGCCCGGGAAGCCGGGGTGGAGATCTGGGGCGACGTGGAGCTCGCCTGGCGGCTGCGGGGCCCCGACGCCGCCCCCTGGCTCGCGATCACGGGCACCAACGGCAAGACCACGACCACCCAGATGCTGGCGTCGATCCTGAAGGCGGCCGGTCTGCGCACCGCCGCCGTCGGCAACATCGGCGTCTCCCTGCTGGACGCGGTGCTCGGCGAGGAGCAGTACGACGTCCTCGCCGTGGAGTTGTCGAGCTACCAGCTCCACTGGGCGCCCTCCCTGCGCGCCCACTCCGCCGCCGTCCTGAACCTGGCGCCGGACCACCTCGACTGGCACGGCTCCATGGAGGCGTACGCCGCCGACAAGGGCCGCGTCTACGAGGGCAATCGCATCGCCTGTGTCTACAACGTGGCCGACAAGGCCACCGAGGACCTGGTGCGTGAGGCGGAGGTCGAGGAGGGCTGCCGGGCCATCGGCTTCACCCTCGGCGCCCCCGGTCCCTCCCAACTCGGCGTCGTGGACGGCATCCTGGTCGACCGCGCCTTCGTCGAGAACCGGCAGAAGAACGCCCAGGAGCTCGCCGAGATCTCCGACGTGAACCCGCCGGCCCCGCACAACATCGCCAACGCCCTTGCCGCGGCGGCCCTCGCCCGCGCCTTCGGGGTGCCCCCCAAGGCCGTACGGGACGGTCTGCGGGCCTTCACGCCGGACGCGCACCGCATCGCGCACGTGGCCGACGTGGACGGTGTCGCCTACGTCGACGACTCCAAGGCCACCAACACCCACGCGGCGGAAGCCTCGTTGGCGGCGTACGAGTCCATCGTGTGGATCGCGGGCGGGCTCGCCAAGGGCGCCTCCTTCGACGAGCTGGTCGCCAAGTCGGCAAAGCGACTTCGCGGTGCGGTTCTGATCGGCGCCGACCGGGCCCTGATCCGCGAAGCCCTCGCGCGACACGCGCCGGAAGTACCCGTGGTCGACCTCGACCGGACCGACACTGGGGCGATGCTCCAGGCGGTGACGGAGGCGAAGCGGCTGGCTCAGCCCGGCGACACGGTGCTGCTGGCCCCGGCCTGTGCCTCCATGGACATGTTCACCAACTACAACAAGCGCGGTGACGCGTTCGCGGAGGCGGTTCGCGAACTCGGCTCCTGACCGACGTAGCGGAGGCTCTGATGCCCAGCAGCCGTACCGGCCGACCGCCCGTGCAGCGGGCCGTCAGACGTCCCGCCGCTTCCCGGACAGCGCGCCAGAATCCCGTCCTACGGCTCTACACGCGCGCGCGTAAGGCCTGGGACCGGCCGCTGACGGCGTACTACCTGATCCTCGGCGGCAGTCTGCTGATCACCGTGCTCGGTCTGGTGATGGTCTACTCGGCCTCCCAGATCAAGGCGTTGCAGATGTCGCTGCCGGGTTCGTACTTCTTCCGCAAGCAGCTCCTCGCCGCCGTGATCGGCGCCGTACTGCTGCTCGTCGCCTCGCGGATGCCGGTGAAGCTGCACCGGGCGCTGGCCTACCCGATCCTCGCGGGTGCCGTGTTCCTCATGGCGCTGGTCCAGGTGCCGGGGATAGGGATGGCGGTCAACGGCAACCAGAACTGGATCGCGCTCGGCGGCTCCTTCCAGATCCAGCCCAGCGAGTTCGGCAAGCTCGCCCTGGTGCTGTGGGGCGCCGACCTGCTGGCCCGCAAGCAGGACAAGAAGCTGCTGACCCAGTGGAAGCACATGCTGGTGCCGCTCGTCCCGGTCGCCTTCATGCTGCTCGGGCTGATCATGCTCGGCGGCGACATGGGCACCGCGATCATCCTCACGGCGATCCTTTTCGGCCTTCTGTGGCTCGCGGGGGCACCGACGCGGCTGTTCGTCGGGGTCCTGTCGGTCGCCGCCGCGATCGGCATGATCCTCATCAAGACCAGCCCCAACCGGATGGCCCGGCTCCAGTGCATCGGCGCCACCGACCCGGGCCCGGGCGACGCCTGCTGGCAGGCCGTGCACGGAATCTACGCCCTCGCATCCGGCGGAATCTTCGGCTCCGGGCTCGGCGCCAGTGTGGAAAAATGGGGCCAACTCCCGGAAGCGCACACGGACTTCATCTTCGCCGTCACCGGTGAGGAGCTGGGCCTGGCGGGGACGCTGTCGGTGCTCGCCCTCTTCGCGGCTCTAGGCTATGCGGGTATCCGCGTGGCCGGCCGCACGGAGGACCCCTTCGTCAGGTATGCCGCGGGAGGCGTGACCACCTGGATCACCGCACAGGCGGTGATCAACATCGGTGCGGTGCTCGGCCTGCTGCCGATCGCCGGCGTCCCGCTCCCGCTGTTCTCCTACGGAGGATCCGCCCTGCTGCCGACCATGTTCGCCATCGGGCTGCTGATCGCCTTCGCACGTGACGAGCCCGCTGCACGGGCAGCGCTTTCGCTGCGGCAGCCCCGCTTTGGTAGAAAGCGGGGTGGCGGGGGACCCACGGGGCCTCGGAGATGGAACACGATGCGACGGCGTGCCTCGGCGCGTTCGTCCGGAGAGCGGTGAATTTCGGTGCATGTCGTACTCGCCGGTGGGGGGACCGCCGGCCACATCGAGCCAGCGCTCGCCCTCGCGGACGCCCTGCGCAGGCAGGACCCGACCGTGGGGATCACGGCCCTCGGCACGGAGCGCGGCCTGGAGACCACGCTCGTTCCCCAGCGGGGCTATGAGCTCGCGCTGATCCCGGCCGTGCCGCTGCCACGCAAGCCCACCCCTGAGCTGATCACCGTCCCGGGCCGGCTGCGCGGCACGATCAAGGCCGCCGAGCAGATCCTGGAGCGCACCAAGGCGGACGCGGTCGTCGGCTTCGGCGGATACGTGGCCCTGCCCGGCTATCTCGCCGCCAAGCGCCTCGGTGTGCCGATCATCATCCACGAGGCCAACGCCCGCCCCGGCCTCGCCAACAAGATCGGCTCGCGCTACGCCGCCCAGGTCGCCGTCTCCACCCCGGACAGCAAGCTCCGGGGCGCCCGCTACATCGGCATCCCGCTGCGCCGCACCATCGCCACCCTCGACCGGGCCGCCGCCCGCCCCGAGGCCCGCGCGATGTTCGGCCTGGACCCCAACCTGCCGACCCTCCTGGTCTCCGGCGGCTCCCAGGGCGCCCGCCGCCTCAACGAGGTCGTCCAGCAGGTCGCCCCCTGGCTCCAGCAGGCCGGCATCCAGGTCCTGCACGCGGTCGGCCCGAAGAACGAACTGCCGCAGGTGCACCAGATGCCGGGAATGCCCCCGTACATCCCGGTACCGTACGTGGACCGGATGGATCTCGCGTACGCCGCGGCCGACATGATGCTCTGCCGCGCGGGCGCGATGACCGTCGCCGAACTCTCCGCCGTCGGACTCCCGGCCGCCTATGTCCCGCTGCCCATCGGCAACGGCGAACAGCGGCTCAACGCCCAGCCGGTGGTCAAGGCCGGCGGCGGTCTGCTGGTCGACGACGCGGAGCTGACCCCCGAGTGGGTCCAGCAGAACGTCCTGCCCGTGCTCGCCGACCCGCACCGGCTCTACCAGATGTCCCGCGCCGCCGCCGAGTTCGGCCGCCGGGACGCCGACGACCTGCTCGTCGGCATGGTGTACGAGGCGATCGCCGCCAACCGTGCACACCACTAGGCACATGTGACGAAGGGCAGGCAGCGTGGCCGGAACGACGACCGCCGAGCGCGGTGAACGCCAGCAGGAGTCGTCCGGCCCGCCCCCTGTCCGACGGTTGAGGATGCCTCAGCCTCGTACGATCATCATTCTCGCCGTCGCGCTGGTCCTGTTGACCGCGGGCGGCGTCTGGGCGCTGTACGGCTCGCAGTGGCTGCGCGTGGAGCGGGTGTCGGCCTCCGGCACCGACGTTCTGACGCCCGGCCAGGTGCGCGAGGCGGCCGACGTACCGGTCGGATCGCCGCTGATTTCCGTCGACACCGATGCGATTGAGGCACGGTTGCTCCGGAAATTGCCCCGAATTGACTCGGTTGATGTGGTCCGCTCCTGGCCCCACGGAATCGACCTGAAAGTGGTTGAGCGCACTCCGGTTCTGATTGTCGAAAAGGGCGGAAAGTTTGTCGAAGTGGACGACGGTGGCGTCCGTTTTGCCACGGTTTCCCAGGCTCCGAAAGGCGTTCCCGTACTGGAATTGACGCTCTCCGAGTCGGGTTCCGCGGCCGCGAGCCTGCGCCGCTTCGGCGAGGACCGGCTCGTGCGCGAAGCCGTCCGGGTCGCCGGTGACATTCCGGCCGCCGTCGCGAAGAGCACCCGGACCGTCAAGGTGCGTTCGTACGACGACATCTCGCTGGAGTTGAGCGACGGCCGCACCGTCGCGTGGGGGAGTGGCGAGAAGGGTGCCGCCAAGGCCCGCACGCTCACCGCTCTGCTGAAAGCGGCGCCCGGTGCGCGGTACTTCGACGTCTCGGTTCCCACCGCCCCTGCGTCATCAGGGAGTTGACGTACATCCGCGCAGGCCAGCACCCTGGTTGGCTACCGCTACGGCTGATCACATAGGGTGAAAAGAAAAACGGGAGGTTCGGCGTGTTCGTTGAACGTGCGCCACTTGTCGACTTAGTGTCCTGTTCAGAAGACTCCAGGGAACAGACACACTGGTAACCCTAAACTTCAACGTTAGGGTTCGGGTCGGCGCTATGGACCGTCCCATTCGGCATCCGTCGCGTATCGCAGCACCCGCGAGACGACGACACGTAACTCGAGGCGAGAGGCCTTCGACGTGGCAGCACCGCAGAACTACCTCGCAGTCATCAAAGTCATCGGTGTCGGCGGCGGTGGTGTCAATGCCATCAACCGGATGATCGAGGTCGGTCTCAAGGGCGTCGAGTTCATCGCCATCAACACCGACGCTCAGGCGCTGTTGATGAGCGATGCCGACGTCAAGCTCGACGTCGGCCGTGAACTCACCCGCGGACTCGGCGCCGGAGCCAACCCGGCCGTCGGCCGCAAGGCCGCCGAGGACCACCGCGAGGAGATCGAGGAGGTCCTCAAGGGGGCCGACATGGTCTTCGTGACGGCCGGCGAGGGCGGCGGCACCGGCACCGGCGGCGCACCCGTCGTGGCCAACATCGCCCGCAACCTCGGCGCCCTCACCATCGGCGTGGTCACCCGCCCCTTCACCTTCGAAGGACGGCGCCGCGCCAACCAGGCCGAGGACGGCATCGCGGAACTCCGCGAAGAGGTCGACACCCTCATCGTCATCCCCAACGACCGGCTGCTGTCCATCTCGGACCGCCAGGTCTCGGTCCTCGACGCCTTCAAGTCGGCCGACCAGGTCCTGCTCTCCGGTGTCCAGGGCATCACCGACCTCATCACCACGCCGGGTCTGATCAACCTCGACTTCGCCGACGTCAAGTCGGTCATGTCCGAGGCCGGTTCGGCCCTCATGGGCATCGGCTCGGCCCGCGGCGACGACCGCGCTGTGGCCGCCGCCGAGATGGCGATCTCCTCGCCGCTCCTGGAGGCCTCCATCGACGGCGCCCGCGGCGTCCTGCTCTCCATCTCCGGTGGCTCGGACCTCGGCCTGTTCGAGATCAACGAGGCCGCCCAGCTGGTCTCCGAGGCCGCCCACCCCGAGGCCAACATCATCTTCGGCGCGGTCATCGACGACGCCCTCGGCGACGAGGTCCGGGTCACGGTCATCGCGGCCGGCTTCGACGGCGGCCAGCCGCCGGCCCGCCGGGACAACGTCCTCGGTTCGGCCTCGTCCTCGGCCCGCCGTGAGGAGCCCACTCCGGCACGGCAGACCGAGAGCCGTCCGTCCTTCGGCTCGCTCGGCAGTGTCACGCCGAAGGAGGACCCGGAGCCCGCGCCCGAGCCGGTGGCCGACCTTCCGGTCGCCCCGCCGGTGCCGCCGTCGCGGACCTACTCGGACAGCGCGGCCGAGGAGCTGGACGTGCCGGACTTCCTGAAGTGATAGGACAGCGCGACACCGTGAGCGGCGCGCACTTCGCCTTCACCGACAGGTGGGGCGGGGTGAGCGCCGTTCCGTACGAGGAGCTCAACCTCGGCGGGGCGGTCGGCGACGACGCCGACGCCGTCCGCGCGAATCGTGAACTGGCCGCCAAGTCGCTGGGGATCGACCCCGGCCGGGTGGTCTGGATGAACCAGGTGCACGGGGCGGAGGTGGCCGTGGTCTCCGAGGCGTGGGGCGACCGTCCGGTGCCGGAGGTCGACGCGGTCGTCACCGCCGAGCGCGGCCTCGCCCTCGCCGTCCTCACCGCCGACTGCACGCCCGTTCTGCTCGCCGACCCCGTCGCCGGAGTCGTGGGCGCGGCCCACGCGGGGCGGCCCGGCATGATCGCCGGGGTCGTCCCCGCCGCCGTACGGGCCATGACCGAACTCGGCGCCGAGCCCGCCCGGATCGTCGCCCGCACCGGACCCGCCGTCTGCGGCCGGTGCTACGAGGTGCCGGACGCGATGCGCGCCGACGTGAGCGCCGTCGAGCGGACGGCGTACGCCGAGACGAGCTGGGGCACACCCGCCGTGGACGTGACCGCCGGAGTGCACGCGCAGCTCGAACGGCTCGGGGTGCACGACCGGGAGCAGTCGCCGGTGTGCACGCGGGAATCGGGCGACCACTTCTCGTACCGACGCGATCGCACCACAGGGCGACTCGCGGGATATGTCTGGCTGGACTGAGAGAGCATGACGGACCGTAAGGGCGAACTCGCCGCAAACCTGGCGCGGGTGGAGGACCGTATCGCCGCCGCGTGCGCGGCCGCGGGTCGCAAGCGCGAGGAGGTGACCCTGATCGTGGTCACCAAGACCTACCCCGCGAGCGATGTGCGGATCCTGTCGGAACTCGGTGTCCGCGATGTCGCAGAGAACAAGGACCAGGACGCGGCGCCAAAGGCCGCCGAATGCTCGGATCTGTCCCTTAATTGGCATTTCGTCGGTCAGCTTCAGACCAACAAGGTGCGATCCGTGGTGGGTTACGCGGATCTCGTGCAGTCCGTCGATCGTTCGAAGCTGGTGACGGCCCTGTCCAAGGAAGCCGTGCGAGCCGAGCGTGAGGTGGGGTGTCTGATCCAGGTCGCGCTGGACGCGGGGGCGAGCGAGCGGGGGGAGCGGGGTGGCGTAGCGCCTGGCGGAATCGAAGAGTTGGCCGATCTCGTGGCAGAGGCTCCGGGTCTGCGGCTGGCGGGTCTGATGACCGTCGCACCGCTCACCGGTGTTTACGCGGGACGCGAACTCGCGGCGTTCGAGCGGATGATGGATTTGTCGACCGACCTGCGCCGAGCCCATCCGGCTGCGAACATGGTGTCGGCAGGGATGAGTGCGGATCTCGAGAAGGCCGTGGCGGCCGGAGCGACACATGTGCGCGTCGGTACGGCGGTACTCGGAGTCCGTGCGAGGCTCGGGTAACGTCGCCAGGAAGTCGGACCACAGCAGAAAATATGGTCATTACCGCTGATAGGCGGGTGTAACGACCACGTGGATCGCGGGCACTTGGCAGTTCGTCAGCCGATCCACCACAGAGCGGAGGACTCAGAGCATGGCCGGCGCGATGCGCAAGATGGCGGTCTACCTCGGCCTCGTGGAGGACGATGGTTACGACGGCCGCGGTTTCGACCCCGACGACGACTTCGAACCCGAACTGGACCCGGAGCCCGAGCGTGACCACCGGCGGCATGAGCCGGTGCACCAGGCGCACAGCGCACATCAGTCCCAAAGGGACGAAGAGGTGCGAATCGTACAGCCGTCGGTGTCGCGCGAACCGGTAGCCCGTTCCGCTTCGCTGGCCGCTGAATCCGGACGTCCCGCGCGGATCGCGCCCGTGGCGTCCATCACACAAGAACGTCAAAGCCTGGAGAAGAACGCACCGGTGATCATGCCCAAGGTCGTGTCGGAACGAGAGCCTTACCGGATCACCACGCTTCACCCACGGACCTACAACGAGGCCCGTACCATCGGGGAACACTTCCGTGAGGGCACCCCGGTGATCATGAATCTGACTGAGATGGATGACACAGACGCCAAGCGACTTGTCGACTTTGCGGCCGGTTTGGTGTTTGGTCTTCACGGCAGCATCGAGCGGGTGACGCAGAAGGTGTTCCTGTTGTCGCCTGCTAACGTCGATGTCACGGCGGAGGACAAGGCCCGTATCGCAGAGGGCGGGTTCTTCAATCAGAGCTGAGACAGCCGACCGGTAAGCAGTACGGAACAGGGGAGAGGGAAAGACAGGCCATGGGCGTGTTCGCGCAGGTGATCTACATCGCGCTGATGGTGTTCCTCATCGTGCTCATCTTCCGGTTGGTCATGGACTACGTCTTCCAGTTCGCCCGCTCGTGGCAACCTGGCAAGGCGATGGTGGTCGTTCTGGAGGCCACCTACACTGTCACCGATCCACCGCTGAAGCTTCTGCGGCGGTTCATCCCGCCGCTGCGTCTCGGGGGCGTGGCGCTCGACCTGTCCTTCTTCGTACTGATGATCATCGTCTACATCTTGATCTCTATCGTGGGCAATCTCGCGAGGTGACAGTGGACGATACGGTCTTGCCGACTGCCGATGACTACGTTGAGGTGAAGAGATGCCGTTGACCCCCGAGGACGTGCGGAACAAGCAGTTCACGACCGTCCGCCTCCGAGAAGGCTATGACGAGGACGAGGTCGATGCCTTCCTCGATGAGGTCGAAGCCGAACTGACGCGCCTGCTGCGCGAGAACGAGGACCTGCGCGCCAAACTGGCCGCGGCGACGCGTGCTGCTGCCCAGAACCAGCAGAACATGCGCAAGCCCCCGGAGGGCCCCGGCGGCCCCCAGGACCAGCAGGGTATGCCCCAGCAGGGCGGGATGCCGCAGCAGGGCATGCCGCAGCAGGGTGGAATGCCGCAGCAGGGCATGCGTGGGCCCGGCGGCCCCGTGCCGGCCGGCATATCGGGCCCGCCGCAGCAGCAGATGGGTGGCCCCATGGGCGGTCCGCCCCAGCTGCCGAGCGGTGCGCCGCAGCTGCCCGCCGGCCCCAGCGGCGGCCAGGGTGGCCCGCAGGGCCCCGGTATGGGTCAGGGTCCCGGTCCGATGGGCCAGGGTCCGATGGGTGGCCAGCCCCCCATGCAGCAGCAGATGGGCGGCCCCATGGGCGGTCCGATGGGTGGCCCGATGGGCGGTGGCCCCATGGGCGGCCCCGGTCAGGGTCCCGGTGGCGACAGCGCCGCCCGTGTCCTCTCGCTGGCCCAGCAGACCGCCGACCAGGCGATCGCCGAGGCCCGTTCCGAGGCCAACAAGATCGTCGGCGAGGCGCGTTCGCGTGCCGAGGGTCTCGAGCGTGACGCCCGTGCCAAGGCCGACGCCCTGGAGCGGGACGCGCAGGAGAAGCACCGCGTCGCGATGGGCTCCCTGGAGTCCGCCCGCGCCACGCTGGAGCGCAAGGTCGAGGATCTGCGCGGCTTCGAGCGCGAGTACCGCACGCGGCTGAAGTCCTACCTGGAGTCGCAGCTGCGTCAGCTGGAGACCCAGGCCGACGACTCGCTGGCCCCGCCGCGCACCCCCGCGGCCGCGTCGCTTCCGCCGTCCCCGGCGCCCTCCATGGCCCCGGCCGGCGCGAGCGCCCCGTCGTACGGCGGCAACCCCGGCGGCATGGGCGGTGGCCCGGCTCCGGCGGCGCCGTCCTACGGTGGCCAGCAGCAGATGTCGCCCGCGATGACCCAGCCGATGGCTCCGGTCCGCCCGCAGGGCCCCGGCCCGATGGGTCAGGCTCCGTCGCCGATGCGCGGGTTCCTCATCGACGAGGACGACAACTGACGAGTTGTAGTACGCCTTAGGCGTCGGCAGCGTTCAAAGGGGCGAGCCCTGGACTCCGGTCCGGGGCTCGCCCCTTTTACGCGTGTTGATCGCCGTGGTGACGAGGGAAGCAGAAGGGCCCGGCCCCCCGCGTGGGGAGGCCGGGCCCTCGGTCGGCTCGCGGTTACGCCTTGCGCAGGCGGAACGTCAGCGACAGACCCTCGTCGGTGAAGGCGTCGCCGTATGTGGCGTCCGCCTCACCCTGGTTGAAGTCGGTCGCCAGAACCTCGTCGGCGATCAGGCCCGCGTGCTCGGTCAGGGCCGCGATCACCGCCGGGTCCGTGGAGGTCCAGCGCAGCGCGATGCGGTCGGCCACGTCGAGGCCGCTGTTCTTGCGGGCCTCCTGGATCAGCCGGATCGCGTCACGGGCGAGGCCCGCCTGCCGCAGCTCCTCGGTGATCTCCAGGTCGAGAGCGACCGTCGCACCCGAGTCGGACGCCACCGACCAGCCCTCGCGCGGGGTCTCTGTGATGATCACCTCATCCGGGGCCAGGGTGATCGTCTCGCCGTCGACCTCGACCGACGCCGTGCCCTCGCGCAGGGCGAGGGACAGGGCGGCCGCGTCGGCGTTCGCCACGGCCTTCGCCACGTCCTGGACGCGCTTGCCGAAACGC
This sequence comes from Streptomyces sp. NPDC001536, assembly GCF_042894505.1. Taxonomy (NCBI): domain Bacteria; kingdom Bacillati; phylum Actinomycetota; class Actinomycetes; order Kitasatosporales; family Streptomycetaceae; genus Streptomyces; species Streptomyces sp. NPDC001536. Next base: position 423,089 of record NZ_JBIAVQ010000005.1, on the reverse strand, counting down.
TTGCCCAGGGCGCGGAAGTTGGCCTTGGCGGTGGTGTCCACCAGACTGCCGCCGACCTCGCTCAGCGACGCCAGGGACTCGACGTTCAGCTCCTCCGTGATCTGCGCGTGCAGTTCACCGTCGAGGGCGTCGAAGCCGGTCGCGGCGATGAGCGCCCGGGACAGCGGCTGACGGGTCTTCACACCCGACTCCGCGCGCGTGGCCCGGCCCAGCTCCACGAGCCGGCGTACCAGGACCATCTGCCGGGACAGCTCCGGGTCGATGGCGCCGAGGTCCGCCTCGGGCCAGGACGCCAGGTGCACCGACTCCGGGGCGCCCGGGGAGACCGGAACCACCAGGTCCTGCCAGACCCGCTCGGTGATGAACGGGGTCAGCGGGGCCATCAGCTTCGTCACCGTCTCGACGACCTCGTGCAGCGTGCGCAGCGCGGCCTTGTCGCCCTGCCAGAAGCGGCGACGGGAGCGGCGGACGTACCAGTTGGACAGGTCGTCGACGAACGCGGACAGGAGCTTTCCGGCGCGCTGGGTGTCGTACGCCTCCAGAGCCTGCGTCACCTGGTCGGTGAGCGCGTGGAGTTCGGACAGCAGCCAGCGGTCCAGGACCGGGCGGTCGGCCGGGGCCGGGTCGGCCGCGGACGGCGCCCAGTTCGACGTACGCGCGTACAGGGCCTGGAAGGCGACCGTGTTCCAGTACGTCAGGAGCGTCTTGCGGACGACCTCCTGGATCGTGCCGTGGCCCACGCGGCGGGCCGCCCACGGGGAGCCGCCGGCCGCCATGAACCAGCGGACCGCGTCGGCGCCGTGCTGGTCCATGAGCGGGATGGGCTGGAGGATGTTGCCGAGGTGCTTGGACATCTTGCGGCCGTCCTCGGCGAGGATGTGGCCGAGGCACACGACGTTCTCGTACGAGGACTTGTCGAAGACCAGGGTGCCGACGGCCATGAGGGTGTAGAACCAGCCGCGCGTCTGGTCGATGGCCTCGGAGATGAACTGCGCCGGGTACCGGCTCTCGAACAGCTCCTTGTTCTTGTACGGGTAGCCCCACTGCGCGAACGGCATCGAACCCGAGTCGTACCAGGCGTCGATGACCTCCGGCACGCGCGTGGCCGTCTTCGCGCACTGCGGGCAGTCGAAGGTGACGTCGTCGATGAACGGGCGGTGCGGGTCCAGGCCCGACTGGTCCGTGCCGGTCAGCTCGGTGAGCTCCGTGCGGGAGCCGACCACGGTCAGGTGGTCGTCCTCGCAGCGCCAGATCGGCAGCGGGGTGCCCCAGTAGCGGTTGCGGGACAGCGCCCAGTCGATGTTGTTGTTCAGCCAGTCGCCGTACCGGCCGTGCTTGACCGTGTCCGGGAACCAGTTGGTGTTCTCGTTCTCCTGGAGGAGGCGGTCCTTGATGGCCGTGGTGCGGATGTACCAGGACGGCTGCGCGTAGTAGAGGAGCGCGGTGTGGCAGCGCCAGCAGTGCGGGTAGCTGTGCTCGTACGGGATGTGCTTGAAGAGGAGGCCGCGCTGCTGGAGGTCCTCGGTGAGCCGTTCGTCCGCCTTCTTGAAGAAGACGCCGCCGACCAGGGGGACGTCCTCCTCGAAGGTGCCGTCGGGGCGGACGGGGTTCACCACGGGCAGGCCGTACGCGCGGCAGACCTTGAGGTCGTCCTCACCGAAGGCGGGGGACTGGTGGACCAGGCCCGTACCGTCCTCGGTCGTGACGTATTCGGCGTTGACGACGAAATGTGCCGGTTCCGGGAACTCCACGAGCTCGAACGGACGTTGATAGGTCCAGCGCTCCATCTCGGCGCCGGTGAAGGACTGGCCGGTGGTCTCCCAGCCCTCGCCGAGCGACTTGGCGACGAGCGGCTCGGCGACGACCAGCTTCTCCCGGCCGTCGGTCGCCACGACGTAGGTGACGTCGGGGTGGGCGGCGACCGCGGTGTTGGAGACCAGCGTCCAGGGCGTGGTCGTCCACACCAGGAGCGCGGCCTCACCGGCGAGCGGACCGGAGGTGAGCGGGAAACGGACGTACACGGACGGGTCGACGACCGTCTCGTAGCCCTGCGCCAGCTCGTGGTCGGACAGGCCGGTGCCGCAGCGGGGGCACCAGGGGGCGACGCGGTGGTCCTGGACCAGCAGGCCCTTGTTGAAGATCTCCTTGAGCGACCACCAGACCGACTCGATGTACTCGGGGTCCATCGTGACGTAGGCGTCGTCGAGGTCGACCCAGTAACCCATGCGGGTCGTCAGCTCGGAGAAGGCGTCGGTGTGGCGCAGCACGGAGTCGCGGCACCTGGCGTTGAACTCCGCGATGCCGTACGCCTCGATGTCCTGCTTGCCGGAGAAGCCGAGCTCCTTCTCCACCGCGAGCTCCACCGGGAGGCCGTGGCAGTCCCAGCCGGCCTTGCGGGCCACGTGGTAGCCGCGCATGGTGCGGAAGCGGGGGAAGACGTCCTTGAAGACGCGCGCCTCGATGTGGTGGGCGCCGGGCATGCCGTTGGCGGTGGGCGGGCCCTCGTAGAACACCCACTCGGGGCGTCCCTCGGACTGCTCCAGGCTCTTGGCGAAGATCTTCTGCTCGCGCCAGAACTCGAGCACGGCGTGCTCAAGGGCGGGCAGGTCGACCTGGGCGGGCACCTGGCGGTACGTAGGCGATGTCATCAGCGAGCTTCCTCCGGCGGACTTGCTGCCTTCCGTCCGGAGGGACGAGAGCTGTCTTGTGTACGCCGGTCTCGGCGCGCTCCCGCGGTACCACCCTCCTTGGCTCCCCGGTGCGCCTTCCACACCGATGAGCCCCCTCATTGGGGTCGCGATGCCGGGTCTACCACCCCCTGCGGGGCTTCTTCCGGCGGCTCCGGGGTGATCTTCACGTCGCGCTCGCCCCCGGGCTTCCACCGTCCCCGGGTCGCTCTGGGCTGCGTACGCCGCTACTCGTCCCCATCCATGCTGTTCGCTCCGCCCAGTGTACGGCGCCGCACGGACAGCGGCCGACCGGTTTTCCGGGCCCGGGGGACGCGGGCGTCGGACGGCGGGGAGTGACCCGAATGGAGCGGTACGCGTGTTCGGATTCTGGGACGCACGGCACGGCGGATTACCCGGCGGGGAGCTGGGCACAACGCATGCAGGTTCGGCGCGCCCCATGCGCGAGCCGGGCGAATCGGGCGGTGCGCCCCGTTGCCGCGGGACTCAAGTCGATTTATCGTCCCAGCACGATTCGCGTGCAAGATCACAATATGTGAAGGGGCCGCGGCCATGGTGGCGAAGAAGACCGCCGTACAGCAGTCGGCGTCGGGCAGTTCGGGGACTGCCAAGGCCTCCGGGGGTGCGGCCAAGGACGTGGGTGGGAAGAAGAGCGCACAGGGAGACGGTGAGGGGCGTGCCGCCAAGGCCGGCAAGGCCGTGAAGACGGTGGGCGGCGCCGCGAGGAAGGCGGCGGCCAAGAGCCCCGCGAAGAAGACCGCGGCCAAGAAGGCCACGGCGTCCAAGGCGGCTCCCGCGCGGAAGGCCGTCGAGGAGGACGGGCCCGAAAGACCGGCGGCCAAGAAGGCCGCCGCGAAGAAGACGGCGGCCAAGAAGGCGGCGGCGAAGAAAACGGCGACGAAGGCGGCGGCGACGAAGACGGCAGCCAAGAAGACCGCTGCCGCGAACAGCACCTCCACGAAGAGCGCGGCCGGCAAGAGCACGGCCAAGAAGGCGGGCGCGGCGCAGGCCGCGAAGCAGACGGGAGCCACGACGGTGGTTGCGAAGAAGACTCCTGGCACGGCCACGGCGGCGAAGACCGCCGTCCCCAAGGCACGCCTCGCCGCGGCGGCGGAGCCGGGCGAGCTCGCGGTCCGCCCCGGCGAGGACCCCTGGACGCCGGAGGAGGTCCAGGAGGCGCGTGCCGAGCTCCAGTCCGAGGCGCTGCGGCTGAGCTCCGAGATCACGTCCTCCGAGGAGTCCCTCCAGGGCCTGATGCGGGACTCCGGGGACGGCGCGGGCGACGACCAGGCCGACACCGGCACCAAGAACATCACGCGCGAGCACGAGATGGCCCTCGCGGCCAACGCGCGCGAGATGCTCATCCAGACCCAGCGCGCCCTGGACCGCCTCGACGCGGGCACCTACGGCCTCTGCGAGAACTGCGGCAACGCCATCGGCAAGGCGCGTATGCAGGCCTTCCCGCGGGCCACGCTCTGTGTGGAGTGCAAGCAGAAGCAGGAACGCCGGTACTGAGGGTGCGGTGGGGCGTGCCGTACCCTCGTCCTCAGTCAGGTACCTAGGTCGAGGGACTCACGTGGCAGAGGCGGAGCGCATCATCGGTACGCCGGACTCCCCAGAGGGGGCGGAGACCGAGCCGGAGCAGTCATCCGGTGCGGACGGACAGGGGAGCGCCGGGGCGCCGTCCAGGGGGAAGCGGCGGATCGCCGTGCTGTTCGCGGTCGCCACGTTCGCCTACGTCCTCGACCTGGTCAGCAAGATGATCGTGGTCGCCAAGCTGGAGCACCACGCACCGATCGAGATCATCGGGGACTGGCTGAAGTTCGAGGCGATCCGCAACGCGGGCGCGGCCTTCGGCTTCGGCGAGGCCTTCACCGTGATCTTCACGGTGATCGCGGCCGCCGTGATCGTGGTGATCGCCCGGCTCGCCCGCAAGCTCTACAGCCTGCCCTGGGCGATCGCGCTGGGCCTGCTCCTTGGCGGTGCGCTCGGCAACCTCACCGACCGGATCTTCCGCTCGCCGGGCGTCTTCGAGGGCGCGGTCGTGGACTTCATCGCGCCCAAGCACTTCGCGGTGTTCAACCTGGCCGACTCGGCGATCGTGTGCGGCGGCATCCTGATCGTGCTGCTGTCCTTCAAGGGCCTCGACCCGGACGGGACCGTCCACAAGGACTGAGCACGCGTTCGGGACTGTCCGACCCGTCCGGCATACTCGACGGGTGAGCACAGTTCCCGAGATCCGTACCCTGCCCGTGCCCGACGGCCTGGAGGGCGAGCGCGTCGACGCCGCCATCTCCCGGATGTTCGGCTTCTCCCGCACCAAGGCGGCCGAGCTGGCCGCGGCAGGCAAGGTCCAGGTCGACGGGAGCGTGGTCGGGAAGTCCGAGCGGGTGCACGGCGGCGCCTGGCTGGAAGTGGAGATGCCACAGGCGCCCGCGCCCGTGCAGATCGTCGCCGAGCCCGTCGAGGGCATGGAGATCGTGCACGACGACGATGACGTGGTCGTGATCGTCAAGCCCGTCGGCGTCGCCGCGCACCCCTCGCCGGGCTGGACCGGGCCGACCGTCATCGGCGGTCTCGCCGCGGCCGGCTACCGGATCTCGACCTCCGGCGCCGCCGAGCGCCAGGGCATCGTGCACCGCCTCGACGTGGGCACCTCCGGCCTCATGGTGGTCGCCAAGTCGGAGCGGGCGTACACCTCGCTCAAGCGCCAGTTCAAGGAGCGCACGGTCGACAAGCGCTACCACACGCTCGTGCAGGGCCACCCGGACCCGACGAGCGGCACCATCGACGCGCCCATCGGCCGCCACCCCCAGCACGACTACAAGTGGGCGGTCACGGCCGAGGGCAAGCCGTCGGTCACCCACTACGACCTCATCGAGGCGTTCCGCGCGGCCTCCCTGCTCGACGTGAAGCTGGAGACCGGCCGCACCCACCAGATCCGCGTCCACATGGCCGCCCACCGCCACCCCTGCGTCGGTGACCTGACCTACGGCGCCGACCCGACCCTCGCCAAGCGGCTGCACCTGACCCGCCAGTGGCTGCACGCCGTCCGCCTCGGCTTCGAGCACCCCGGGGACGGCCAGTGGGTCGAGTTCGGGAGCGACTACCCGGCCGACCTCCAGAAGGCCCTGGACCAGGTCCGCGAGGAGACGTACGGATGAGCCTGCCGTCGTACGCGGTCCGGGTCGCCGATGACCCCGCCGACCGTGAGCTGTGCTTCGCGGTGCGCAAGGAGGTCTTCGTCGCCGAGCAGGGGGTGCCGGAGGACCTGGAGTACGACGCGTACGACGCCGGCGCCCTGCATGTGCTGGCCGTGCGGGAGGACGGGGTGCCGCTGGGCACCGGACGGCTGCTGCACGGCTCCGAGGCCGCGGACAAGACCGGCGGCGACCTGACGCTGGGGTCGCTCGGGCGGCTCGCCGTCACCCAGGACGCGCGCGGACTGGGGGTCGGTGTCGCGCTCGTGCGGGCCATCGAGGACGCGGCACGCGCGCTGGGGCTGGCGGCGGTGGATCTGCACGCGCAGACGCACGCGCTGGGGTTCTACGAGCGGCTGGGGTACGAGGCGTACGGGCCGGAGTACCTGGAGGCGGGGATAGCGCACCGCGGGATGCGACGCGTTCTGTAGCGAGAGGCGCGCCCTGTGACACAGGGTGCCGACAACGCTGGTGGGAACCCTGGCGTGGCACGCTTGAGGTCTGTCGTCCGAACGTCCAGAACTCACCGGAGTACTGACCGTGGATCAGTTGGCCCTGCTGTTCGTGCTGTTGCTCGGGGCCGTGGTGAGCGTCCCGGTCGGGGACCGGGTCGGGCTGCCGGCGCCGGTGCTGATGACCCTGCTGGGGATAGTCCTCGCACTGCTCGACTTCGTGCCCAACGTCGAGATCTCGCCGGAGCTGATCCTGCCGCTCCTGCTGCCGCCGCTGCTCTACGCCGCCGTACGGCGGACGTCCTGGCGGCAGTTCGCGGCCAACATCAGACCGATCTTCCTGCTCGCCGTCGCGCTGGTGTTCGTCACCACCCTGTGTGTGGCCGTCGTCGCCAACGCGATCGTGCCGGGGCTGCCGATCGCCGCCGCCGTGGCCCTGGGGGCGCTGGTCGCACCGCCCGACCCGGTCGCGGCGACCGCCGTCGCCGGGCAGCTCGGGCTGCCGCGCCGGCTGGTGTCGATCCTGGAGGGCGAGGGGCTCTTCAACGACGTGACGGCGATCGTGCTGTACCACGTGGCGATCGCCGCCGCCGTCAGCGGCACGTTCTCGCCCTGGCGGGCCGGCCTCGACCTGGTGCTGTCCGCCGTGGTCGCCGTCGTCGTCGGCCTGGCCCTCGGCTGGGGCGCCAACAAGCTCATGGACCTGCTCGACGACGCGACCCTCCAGATCGGCCTCACCCTCCTCGTGCCGTACGCCTCCTACGTCATGGCCGAGGAGCTGCACGGCTCCGGGGTGCTCGCTGTGCTCACCACCGCGCTCTTCCTCGCCGAGTACGCCACCGACGCCGACGACGTGCTCACGCGGCTCGCCGGGCACACGTTCTGGGACATCGTCGACACGCTGGTCACCGGCGTGGCCTTCGGGCTGATCGGGCTCGAACTGCACAACGCCATCCGGACCGCGTCCGGGCGGTGGGGCGAGATGCTCGGCTGGGCGGCCGCGATCGTGGGGGTCGTCGTCCTCGTACGGCTGCTGTGGCTGCTGCCCGCGACCTGGGTCGCCAAGCGGCTGCACGCGAAGCAGGACTACGACGAGGAGATCCCGATGACCTGGCGGGAGACCGTCGTCATGTGGTGGTCCGGGATGCGCGGGGTGGCGTCCGTGGCGCTGGCCCTGGCGATCCCGCTGAAGACCGACGACGGGTCCGCCTTTCCCGACCGGGACGAGATCGTCTTCATCGCGTTCGGGGTGATCATGGCGACGCTCGTGCTCCAGGGGCTGACCCTGCCCTGGCTCGTGAGGAAGCTCGGTGTGAAGGCCGACACCGAGCGGGAGAAGGAGTTCGAGAAGACGCTGGCGATCCGGGCGGCCAAGGCGGCCAAGCGCAGGCTCAAGGAGATCGAGGAGGTCGAGGAGCTGCCGGAGGAGCTGTCCGAGCAGATGCTGCGGCGGGCCTTCGACATCGGGGTGCGGATCAGCCCGGACATGGGGGACGAGGAGCGCAGGGAGGCGCACGTGCAGCGGGCGCGGCGGCTCAAGCGGATCCGGCGGATCCAGGGCGAGATGATGAGCGCCGCGCGGCACGAGGTGCTGGCCGCGCGCAGTGAACCGGGGGCCGATCCCGAGGTCGTGGACCGGGTGCTGAGACACCTCGACGTGCGCAGCCTGCGGTGATCTGTCCGCCGTATGGCAGTCGTGTGAAGGGCGACGACTGTGCGGGCGGTCCTTCCTAGGGTGGGGGGCATGTCTCGCAACATCGTGATCAGTGGTGGCGGTACGGGGATCGGGCTCGCGGCGGCGCGGGCCTTCGCGGCGGACGGGGACCGGGTGCTGCTGCTCGGCCGGCGGGCCGAGGTGCTGGAGAAGGCTGGGGTGCCGGGGGCGCTGACGTACGCGGCCGATCTCAGCGACACGGCTCAGGTGCGGGGGGTCGCCGAGTTCGTCGCCCGCGAGCTGGGGGCCGTGGATGTGCTGGTCCACAGTGCGGGCGGGACCGGGCAGCTCGAACCGCCCGCCTCCGGTGACGATCCGCTGGACGCCGTCGCCCACAACTGGACCGTCAACTTCCGGCTCAATCTGCTGACCGCCGCGCTGCTCACCGAGGCCCTGAAGGACCGGCTCGCCGAGCCCGGCGGGCGGGTGCTGTTCGTCAGCTCCATCGCCGCCTACCGGGGGTCCGGCAGCGGGGCGTACGCGGCGGCGAAGGCCGGGCTGCATCCGTACGCCCACGACCTGGCCCGGGAGCTCGGGCCGCGCGGGATCACCGTGAACGTCGTCGCACCGGGCTACATCGAGGACACCGAGTTCTTCGGCCCGGCCATCGACCCCGCCCGGCGTGCCCGGCTCATCGCCGACACCGCCGACGGGCGCGCCGGGACGCCCGGGGACGTCGCCGGCACGCTGCACTGGCTGGCCTCCCCGGGCGCCGGGCACGTCACCTCGCAGATCGTTCAGGTCAACGGGGGTGCCGAGCGCGGGCGGTGACCACGGCGGTGAGTGGGGGTCAGCGGTCCGCGCGTGGTGTCTCGTGGGCGCGGCGCGGGCCCTCGCCGTCCGGGGACGGGCGGCTGCCGTTGACGCCGGGGGGCAGGGCCGCGTCCGCGGTGTTGACGCGCGGGAGGGCGTGCGGATGGTGTTCGCCCAGCCACTGGATCATGTGCTCGCGCACCGTGACCCGGACCGTCCAGATGTCGTCCGCGTCCTTGGCGGTCACCAGGGCCCGCACCTGCATGGTGTTCGGGGTGGAGTCCGTGACGGTCAGGTCGCAGGCGCGGCCGTCCCACGCGGGGCAGCCGCGGAGGATGTCGCGGAGTTTCTCGCGCATCGCCTCCATCGGCGCCGAGTGGTCCAGGTGCCAGTAGACGATGCCGGTCATCTGGGCACCGCCGCGCGACCAGTTCTCGAACGGCTTGGACGTGAAGTAGGAGACGGGCATCGTGATCCGGCGCTCGTCCCAGGTCCGCACGGTCAGGAAGGTCAGCGTGATCTCCTCGACGGTGCCCCACTCGCCGTCCACCACGACCGTGTCCCCTATGCGCACCATGTCGCCGAACGCGATCTGCAGCCCCGCGAACATGTTGCTCAGCGTGGACTGCGCCGCGACACCGGCGACGATGCCGAGGATGCCGGCCGAGGCCAGCAGCGAGGCGCCGGCCGCGCGCATCGGCGGGAACGTCAGCAGCATCGCGGCCACCGCCACCACACCGACGACCGCGGCGACCACCCGTGTGATCAGCGTCACCTGGGTGCGCACCCGCCGGACCCGGGCGGGGTCGCGGCTGGCGCGCGCGTAGCGGGTGTACGTCGTCTCGACGACCGCGGCCGCGATCCGGATCACCAGCCAGGCCGTCGCGCCGATCAGCACCAGCGTCAGCGCCTGCCCGATGCCGACCCGGTGCTCCCGCAGCAGCCGCGCCTCGTCGTAGGCACCTCTGAGCAGGGCAGCGCAGATCACGAGTTGGTAGGGGATGCGCCCACGACGCAGCAGACCCCACATCGGGGTCTCGTTGTGCCGCTCGTCGGCCTTGCGCAGCAGCAGGTCCGTGGCCCAGCCGATGACCAGCGTGAGCAGAACCGAGCCACCGATCACGATCAGCGGGCGGAGTACGTTCTCCATGTCCCCGAACCTAACCGGCCCGGGGCGGACATGAACATGTGACTTCGGCGGCGATGTGGGTACGGCCGCGGAACGCCACTGTCGTACCCGGCTGGCACCATGGCCTCATGAACATCATGCTCTTTCACTCGACCTACGGCCTGAGGCCCGCCGTCCGCCAGGCCGCCGACCGGCTGCGCTCCGCCGGACACGAGGTGTGGACGCCGGACCTCTTCGAGGGGCGTACGTTCGAGACGGTCGAGGACGGCATGGAGTTCAAGGAGCGGACCGGCAAGGACGAGCTGCTCAAGCGGGCCGTGCTGGCCGCCGCGCCCTACTCGGAGCGGGGCCTGGTGTACGCCGGGTTCTCGTTCGGCGCCTCCGTCGCGCAGACCCTCGCCCTCGGCGACGACAAGGCGCGCGGGCTGCTGCTTCTGCACGGCACCTCGGACATCGCGGCCAACGCCTCCGTGGACGACCTGCCGGTCCAGCTGCATGTGGCCGAGCCGGACCAGTTCGAGACCGACGACTGGCTGAGCTCCTGGTATCTCCAGATGCGCCGGGCCGGCGCGGACGTCGAGGTGTACAGATACGCCGGGGCCGGCCACCTCTACACCGACCCCGACCTGCCGGACTACGACGAGGAGGCCGCCGAGGCCACCTGGCGGGTGGCGCTCGGCTTCCTGGAAAGCCTCTAGACCGGGTCGTAGGCGCGTTCCACCTTCTGTGTGCCGCTGCGCGTGCGGTACGAACGGGCCCAGGACGAGGTCGCGTTCGCCTTCGTCCGGTCGGACAGCACGTAGTAGTCCATCTGCGCCCGCTCGGCGGTGATGTCCAGCACGCCGTATCCGTGGCGGTCCGTGTCGACCCAGTGGACGTGCCGGTTGGCGGCCCTGATGACCGGCGCGGCGACCGCGGAGACCACGCCCTCGGGGACCTTCAGGATGTCGTCGAGGTTGTCGGAGGTCACCGAGGTCACGACGAACTCCGTGGCGGCCGAGGCGGACAGCGGGTACGTACCGGCGTTCACCGGCACGTCGTTGGCCCACGCCATGTGGATGTCGCCGGTCAGGAACACGGTGTTGCGGATGGCGTTGGAGCGCAGATGGGCGAGGAGCTCACGGCGGTCGTCCGTGTAGCCGTCCCACTGGTCGGTGTTGAGGGCGAGCCCCTCCTTGGGCAGGCCCAGCAGCTCGGCGAGCGGCTTGAGGAGCTCCGCGGAGAGCGAGCCGATCGCGAACGGCGAGATCATCACGGAGTTGCCGACCAGCCGCCAGGTGGTGTCGGAGGACTTCAGCCCCGCCTTCAGCCAGTCGAGCTGGGCGCGCCCGGTGAGCGTACGGTCCGGGTCGTCGACCGAGCCGTTGCCGACGGCCGCCTGCTGCGAGCGGAAGGAGCGCAGGTCGAGCAGCGACAGGTCGACGAGCTTGCCGAAACGCAGCCGCCGGTAGGTGGTGCCGGCGATCGCCGTTCGCACCGGCATCCACTCGAAGTAGGCCTGCTTGGCGGCGGCCTGACGCGCGGCCCAGGCGCCCTCCGCGCCCTCGGTGTGGTTCTCGGCGCCGCCGGACCAGGCGTCGTTGGCGAACTCGTGGTCGTCCCAGATGGCGACGACCGGAGCGGCCGCGTGGAGCGCCTGGAGGTCCGGGTCGGTCTTGTAACGGCCGTGCCGGGTGCGGTAGTCGGCCAGCGACAGGATCTCGTGGGTCGGCGCGTGCGGTCGTACGACGGTGTCGCGCGTCCCGTACTCGCCGGTGCCGTACTCGTAGATGTAGTCGCCCAGGTGCAGCCAGGCGTCCAGGTCGCCGCGGGCCGCGAGATGGCGGTACGAGGAGAAGTAGCCGGCCTCCCAGTTGGCGCAGGAGACCACGCCGAAGCGGAGGTTCGGCACGGCCGCGTCCGCCGCCGGCGCGGTGCGGGTGCGCGCCGCCGGGGAGTCGGTGCCGCCCGCGGAGAAGCGGAACCAGTAGTCGGTGGCCGGTTCCAGGCCGCGGATGTCGGCCTTGACGGTGTGGTCGGTGGCGGCGGTCGCGGTCGTGGTGCCCTTGGCGACGACGTTCGTGAACGCCTTGTCCTTGGCGACGGTCCAGCCGACCTCGGTGTCCGGGCCGAGCCCGGAGCCGGGTATCGCCTCGGGGGTGGGGGTCACCCGGGTCCACAGCAGGACGCCGTTCGGGAGCGGGTCGCCGGAGGCGAGACCGTGCAGGAAGGCGGGGGCCTCGGCGGCGCGGGCCGGGATCGCGGCGGCGAGCGGGCCGGCCAGGACCGCGCCGGCGGCGGCGGCCTTGACGACCGTACGGCGGCGCGGTGACAGGGAGTTGAGATGCTCGGTTGCTCTGAATCTACTGGTCACGACCGATCAGGTTACTGATCGGTATGAACGAGAGCGGGCGAACCGGTGAAAGTTCGCCCGCTCTTCGGATGACGGTCGGTCAGGCCTTGAGGGCCGCCTCGATCGCCGTGTTGAACTCGGCCACCGTCATCGGCGCGTTCTTGCCGTCGGAACCGGTCAGCGCCTTGCCGTCCATCTGGAGCGTCGGGGTGCCGGTCACACCGCTGTCGTCGAACTTCTTGGACATCTCCAGCGCCCACTTGTCGTAGGTGCCGTTGTTCACGGCGTTCTGGAACGTCTTGTTGTTCTTCAGGGCGTCGACCGTGTTCGCGATCTTGATGAGGTAGGCGTCGTCCTTGAACTTGTCGTCGCTCTCCTCGGGGTGCCACTTCGCCGAGTACATCGCGGTCTTGTACTCGAGGAACGCCTCGGGGCTGACGTTCAGCGCCGCGCCGAGTGCGCTGAGGCCGTTCTTGGAGCCCTCGCCGCCGAGGTTGCCGTCGAGGAAGGTGGCGCCGACGTACTGGACCTTGTACTTGCCGTCCTCGACGCCCTTGTCGAGGGTCGAGCCGACGGTCTGCTCGAACTGCGCGCAGATCGGGCAGCGCGGGTCCTCGTACATGACGAGGGTCTTCTTGGCGGTGCTCTTGCCGATCGTGACGGTCGTGCCGTTCGTGCCCGTGGTGTTGGCCGGCTTGACGAGCTTGTCGTCCTTCGCGGCCTCCCAGTAGTCCGGCTTGTTGCCCTGGACGACCGCGTAGCTGATGCCGCCGGCTATCGCGAGGACGCCCACGAGGGAGCAGGCCACGATGACCTGCCGCTTGATCTTGTCCTTCTTGGCCTGGCGCTCGCGCTCCTGGCGCAGCCGCTCACGGGCCGCCGACTTCGACGCCTGGCTGTTCCGCTTGCTCATGGGGATCTCCGTAAGGGGACGCGCACACGTCGTGTGCGGGATGCATGGGGGGACTGGTGGTGCTCGGGTGCTGTTCGGTCAGGCGAAAGCGACCGAGCACGGCGGTCCACGCCGTCCCAGGGAGTGCACGAGGATCCGGTCACGGACGACGGCGGTGCGACGACCGGGGTGCCGCGGGGTGCGAGCCGCCGGGGTCCGTCGTACCGCCACCGCGGCGACGGCCAGCAGGAGCGGCCGGAACGTGGTGGCCGTCGCCGCGCCGAGCAGCTGGGCCAGAGCCCGCTCGCCGCGGCGCAGCCAGGCGGCGGCGAGGAGGCCGACACCGATGTGCGCGCCGAGCAGCAGCCATGCGGCCCGCGGATCGGCATGGGCGAGGACGCCCGCGAGGCGGTCGGTGTCGGTGCCGGTCACCCGGGCCAGCGGGCCGCCGACGTTGCCGCCGTCGCCGCAGAACACGTCCCAGCCGACCGAGCGCAGCGGACCGGTGACCGGTCCGCCCGCCGCGCCGTAACAGACGTGCTGGCCGGCGGTGAAGACGGTGTCGGCGGCCAGCTCCAGCGGGACCAGCAGGGCGGTGATCCGCCCGAAGCTCCGCTCGCGGCCGGCGAGGGCGTAGGCGAGCACGAACACGGCGGCCGTGACGAGCGCCACCGTGTTCAGCGGCAGCGGGACCCGGGACAGCAGCACGTGCGACGCGGTGCTGAGCGTCACGACGAGTGCCGTGAACAGCGCCGCGCGGAGCGCTCGCAGTCGGGTCCCGGATATGTCCATAGCGGAGAGAGTCTGTCACGCGGCCCTGTAAGGGACCCCTAAAAGGTCCCTGTGAGCGGCCCCATCGTTATCGATCCCACAGGAATCCGGTCTACAGGCCCGGAATGCGGCCGTTGCGGAACAGGTCCACGAAGATCTGGTGGTCGGTACGCGCGCGTGCGCCGTAGTCGTGGGCGAAGGAGACCAGCAGGTCCGCGAAGCCGTCCTCGTCGGCCGCGATGGCCGCGTCGATGGCCCGCTCGGTCGAGAAGGGCACCAGGGACTCGCCGGACTGGTCGTCCGCAGCCCCGTGCATGGTGGCCGTCGCCCGGCCGAGGTCGGCGACGACCGCCGCGATCTCCTCCGGGTCGTCGATGTCGCCCCAGTCCAGGTCGACGGCGTACGGCGAGACCTCGGCGACCAGCTGACCCGAGCCGTCCAGCTCGGTCCAGCCCAGCCACGGGTCGGCGTGCTGCTGGAGGGCGCGCTGCGAGAGGACCGTGCGGTGGCCCTCGTGCTGGAAGTAGTCACGGATCGCCGGGTCGGTGATGTGCCGGGAGACGGCCGGGGTCTGGGCCTGCTTGATGTAGATCACGACATCGTTCTCCAGGGCGTCGCTGTGGCCCTCCAGGAGGATGTTGTACGACGGGAGCCCCGCCGAGCCGATGCCGATGCCGCGGCGGCCGACCACGTCCTTCACCCGGTAGGAGTCCGGGCGCGTCAGCGAGGTCTCCGGCAGCGTCTCCAGGTAGCCGTCGAAGGCGGCCAGCACCTTGTAGCGCGTGGCCGCGTCCAGCTCGATGGAGCCGCCGCCCGGCGCGAAACGGCGCTCGAAGTCGCGGATCTCGGTCATCGACTCCAGGAGGCCGAAGCGGGTCAGCGAGCGGGCATCGCGCAGGGCGTCCAGGAGGGGGCCCTCGGCGGTGTCCAGGGTGAAGGGCGGCACCTCGTCGCTCTTGGCGCCGGTGGCCAGGGCGTGGATCCGCTCGCGGTAGGCGGCCGCGTAGACCTTGACGAGCTCGGTGATCTGCTCGTCGCTGAGCGCCTTCGCGTAGCCGATGAGGGCGATCGAGGCGGAGAAGCGCTTGAGGTCCCACGTGAAGGGGCCGACGTACGCCTCGTCGAAGTCGTTGACGTTGAAGATCAGCCGGCCGGTGGAGTCCATGTACGTGCCGAAGTTCTCGGCGTGCAGGTCGCCGTGGATCCACACGCGCGAGGTGCGCTCGTCCAGGTAGGGGCCGCCCCGCTTGTCCGCTTCGAGGTCGTTGTAGAAGAGGCACGCCGTGCCCCGGTAGAACGCGAACGCCGAGGCCGCCATCTTGCGGAACTTCACGCGGAACGCGGCCGGGTCGGCGGCCAGGAGCTCGCCGAAGGCGGTGTCGAAGACGGCGAGGATCTCCTCGCCGCGTGGCTCGTCGTTGAGCTGCGGTACCGACATCGCTGGGTGCCTCCTGGTGCATGTGTACGACAGCGTTTCTGTCGTCTCAACGGGCGGGGCCGGACGAAAGTGCCCGCGAAACCCTCGCTGTGAAGGTACGCGGGGCAGCCCCCGGAGTGTCAGTGCCGAGGCATAGACTTCGACGCTGTCCCCCGAACTGTCCGTCCGCCTGTCGCCGACCGTTTTCCATGGAGGCCCAACCGTGTCAAAGCCGCCGTTCACGCACCTGCACGTCCACACCCAGTACTCGCTGCTGGACGGTGCCGCGCGGCTCAAGGACATGTTCAACGCGTGCAACGAGATGGGCATGACCCATATCGCCATGTCCGACCACGGCAACCTCCACGGGGCGTACGACTTCTTCCACAGCGCGAAGAAGGCCGGGGTCACCCCGATCATCGGCATCGAGGCCTACGTCGCCCCCGAGTCCCGGCGCAACAAGCGCAAGATCCAGTGGGGCCAGCCGCACCAGAAGCGGGACGACGTCTCCGGTTCGGGTGGTTACACCCACAAGACGATCTGGGCGGCCAACTCCACCGGTCTGCACAACCTCTTCCGGCTCTCCTCGGACGCGTACGCCGAGGGCTGGCTCCAGAAGTGGCCCCGGATGGACAAGGAGACCATCTCCCAGTGGTCCGAGGGCCTCATCGCCTCCACCGGCTGCCCCTCCGGCGAGCTCCAGACCCGCCTTCGCCTCGGCCAGTACGACGAGGCGCTCAAGGCCGCCTCCGAGTACCAGGACATCTTCGGCAAGGACCGTTACTTCCTGGAGCTGATGGACCACGGCATCGAGATCGAGCGCCGGGTCCGTGACGGCCTCCTCGACATCGGCAAGAAGCTCGGCATCCCGCCGCTGGTGACGAACGACTCGCACTACACGTACGCGCACGAGGCGACCGCCCACGACGCCCTGCTGTGCATCCAGACCGGCAAGAACCTCTCCGACCCGGACCGCTTCCGCTTCGACGGCACCGGCTACTACCTGAAGTCCACCGACGAGATGTACGCCGTCGACTCCTCGGACGCCTGGCAGGAGGGCTGCCGCAACACCCTCCTGGTCGCCGAGCAGATCGACACCACCGGCATGTTCGAGGCGAAGAACCTCATGCCGAAGTTCGACATCCCCGAGGGCTTCACCGAGGTCACCTGGTTCAAGGAGGAGGTCCGCCGCGGCATGGAGCGCCGCTTCCCGGGCGGCGTCCCCGAGGACCGGCAGAAGCAGGTCGAGTACGAGATGGACGTCATCATCCAGATGGGGTTCCCGGGCTACTTCCTCGTCGTCGCCGACTTCATCATGTGGGCCAAGAAGAACGGCATCGCGGTCGGCCCCGGCCGAGGCTCCGCGGCCGGCTCGATCGTCGCCTACGCCATGGGCATCACCGACCTCGACCCGATCCCGCACGGTCTGATCTTCGAGCGGTTCCTCAACCCCGAGCGCGTCTCCATGCCCGACGTCGACATCGACTTCGACGAGCGTCGGCGCGTCGAAGTGATCAGGTATGTGACAGAGAAGTACGGCGCCGACAAGGTCGCCATGATCGGCACCTACGGCAAGATCAAGGCCAAGAACGCGATCAAGGACTCCGCGCGCGTGCTGGGCTACCCGTACGCCATGGGCGACCGCCTCACCAAGGCCATGCCCGCCGACGTCCTCGGCAAGGGCATCGACCTCAACGGCATCACCGACCCCTCGCACCCGCGCTACAGCGAGGCCGGCGAGATCCGCGCGATGTACGAGAACGAGCCGGACGTGAAGAAGGTCATCGACACCGCCAAGGGCGTCGAGGGCCTGGTCCGGCAGATGGGTGTGCACGCCGCCGGCGTCATCATGTCCAGCGAGCCCATCGTCGACCACGCCCCGATCTGGGTGCGGCACACCGACGGCGTGACCATCACGCAGTGGGACTACCCGCAGTGCGAGTCGCTCGGCCTGCTGAAGATGGACTTCCTCGGCCTGCGCAACCTGACGATCATGGACGACGCCGTCAAGATGGTGAAGTCCAACAAGGGCATCGACCTCGACCTGCTGGCCCTGCCGCTCGACGACCCCAAGACCTTCGAACTCCTCCAGCGCGGTGAGACCCTCGGCGTCTTCCAGTTCGACGGCGGCCCCATGCGCTCGCTGCTGCGCCTGATGAAGCCCGACAACTTCGAAGACATCTCCGCCGTGTCGGCGCTCTACCGTCCGGGCCCGATGGGCATGGACTCGCACACCAACTACGCGCTGCGCAAGAACAAGCTCCAGGAGATCACCCCGATCCACCCGGAGCTGGAGGAGCCCCTCGAAGAGGTCCTCGCGGTCACCTACGGCCTGATCGTCTACCAGGAGCAGGTGCAGAAGGCCGCCCAGATCATCGCCGGATACTCGCTCGGCGAGGCCGACATCCTGCGCCGCGTGATGGGCAAGAAGAAGCCCGACGAACTGGCCAAGAACTTCACCATCTTCCAGGCCGGCGCCAAGAAGAACGGCTACAGCGACGAGGCCATCCAGGCCCTGTGGGACGTCCTGGTCCCCTTCGCCGGATACGCGTTCAACAAGGCGCACTCCGCCGCGTACGGCCTGGTCTCGTACTGGACCGCCTACCTCAAGGCCAACCACCCCGCCGAGTACATGGCCGGACTGCTCACCTCCGTCAAGGACGACAAGGACAAGTCCGCCGTCTACCTCAACGAGTGCCGGCGCATGGGCATCAAGGTGCTCCCGCCGAACGTGAACGAGTCGGTGCACAACTTCGCCGCCCAGGGCGACGACGTGATCCTCTTCGGCCTCGAAGCGGTGCGCAACGTCGGTACGAACGTGGTCGAGTCGATCATCAGGAGCCGCAAGGCCAAGGGAAAGTACGCCTCCTTCCCCGACTACCTCGACAAGGTCGAGGCGGTCGCCTGCAACAAGCGCACCACGGAGTCCCTGATCAAGGCCGGCGCCTTCGACACCATGGGGCACACCCGCAAGGGCCTCACCGCGCACTTCGAGTCGATGATCGACAACGTCGTGCAGGTCAAGCGCAAGGAGGCCGAGGGTCAGTTCGACCTCTTCGGCGGGATGGGCGAGGAGGAGACCAGCGAGCCCGGCTTCGGCCTGGACGTGGAGTTCACCACCGACGAGTGGGACAAGGCCTATCTGCTCGCCCAGGAGCGGGAGATGCTCGGTCTGTACGTCTCCGACCACCCGCTCTTCGGCCTGGAGCACGTGCTGTCCGACAAGGCCGACGCGGGCATCGCCCAGCTCACCGGAGGTGAGCACGCGGACGGCGCGGTCGTCACCATCGGCGGCATCATCTCGGGCCTCCAGCGCAAGATGACCAAGCAGGGCAACGCCTGGGCGATCGCCACCGTCGAGGACCTCGCCGGCTCCATCGAGTGCATGTTCTTCCCGGCGACCTACCAGCTCGTGTCGACCCAACTCGTCGAGGACGCCGTGGTGTTCGTCAAGGGCCGCCTCGACAAGCGCGAGGACGTGCCCCGGCTGGTGGCGATGGAACTCCAGGTCCCCGACCTGTCGAACGCGGGCACCAACGCGCCCGTGATCCTCACCATCCCGGCCACCAGGGTCACCCCGCCGATGATCAGCCGCCTCGGCGAGATCCTCACCCACCACAAGGGCGAGAGCGAGGTCCGCATCAAGCTCCAGGGCCCGACCAAGACCACGGTCCTGCGCCTGGACCGGCACCGGGTGAAGCCGGACCCGGCGCTCTTCGGCGACCTGAAGGTGCTGCTCGGCCCGTCCTGCCTGGCGGGATAGGACACGCCGAGAGGGCGTACCCGTGGACCGGGTACGCCCTCTCTGTGTGTGCCTGGGTCTCAACAACCCGTTATGAAGATGTCAGTTGTGACCGAAGCGCTTCTGCTTGCCCTTACGGGCCATGTCACCCGGAGTCACCTGGGTCATGCGCTGCTCGGCCTGCGCCTCCATCGAGGACTGCTGGGCCTCCTGCTGACCACGCTCGGACTGCGGCTGCTTGCGGTCGCGGTTCTTGTTCTTGGCCATGGTGATCTGCCTCCTGAGGGGGATCTAGGGGCCAGGGCCGGGACCAGATTCACATATGCCGACAATGAACGCATTTCGGATAATTACCGTCTGTGACAGGCCTTGTCGCCCCGCGATGCCCGGAAACGCCACGCCGAAGATCGAGTTCCGGCCGTTAACCTCCGCGCGGTCGGGCAGACTCGAAGGAAGCCCGAAGTAAACCGCCTCGGAAGAGGGTGAGTCGCGTGGACCGCTGCATCGTCCTGGTGGACGCCGGGTATCTGCTGGGGGCCGCCGCCTCTCTCCTCGCGGGTGAACCCTCGCGATCCCGGATCACCGTCGACCACACCGCCCTCATCCAGGGCCTGCGCGAACGCGCCGAGTCGGACACCGAACGGCCGCTGCTGCGCATCTACTGGTTCGACGGCGCCCCCGACCGCGTCCCGCAGCCAGAACACCGCAGGCTGCGCGTGATGCCCCGGGTCACCGTCCGGCTGGGCGCCCTGACCCGCAGCGACGGACGCTGGGCCCAGAAGGGCGTCGACGCGGCCATGCACGCCGAGCTCACCGAGCTGGCCCGCAACCGCGCCTGCTCCGACATCGTCCTGGTCACCGGCGACGGCGATCTGCTGCCGGGCATGATGGCCGCCAAGGAGCACGGCGTCGCCGTACACCTGTGGGCCGTCCAGGCCGCCGACGGGGACTACAACCAGTCCGAGGACCTCGTCGCCGAGGCCGACGAACGGCGCGTCCTGGACCGTACGTGGATCACCAAGGCCGTACGCGCCAAGGAGCTCGGCGGGATCTGCGCGCCGCCGCCCGCGCCGCGGCCCGAGATCGCCGCGATCCTGTCCGCGCCGCTGCCCGAGTCCGCGCTCGCCGCCGCGGCCGAGCGGTCCGGAGACGAGAGCGAGCACACCCCGGCCGCCGCCTCGGAGAACGGCACCCAGGAGCGGGTGCCCGCACCCAAGGGGGTGCCCACCCCCAAGGACCTGGCCGCCCTGCGCGGCCCCGGCACCCAGCCGCAGCACCCCGCGAACGCGACTCTGCGCTGGTCCTCCGACAAGGGCTGGGTCGACCGCCCCGGCGCCGCCGCCGAGCCGCCCGAGGTCGCCTCGATGCCCACCCTCGCCCAGCTCACCACCGCCGAGCAGCGGTGGGCGGACCGCGAGGAGGACATCACCACCGTCGGCGGTGATCCCTACGAGGTGGGGCAGGTCTTCGCGCGGCGCTGGATGGGGCGGCTGGGCGACCAGGGCCATCTCCAGAAGCTCTCGGGCATGTATCCGCGCGTCCCGCACCGGATCGACGGCGAGCTGCTGCGGTACGCCGCCCGGTTCGGACTGCTCGCCCACAAGGACGACCAGATCGACGAGCACGACCGCTACGCCATCCGTGCCGGGTTCTGGCGCGAGATCGACGTACGGACCGCCGCCGAACACGCGCCCGCGGGGGAGTGAAACGGCACATACGCCGCCCCCGAGGGCGAGCGGAGCTTCCCGACCCCGTACTCTCGTCCCTTGTGAGTACGCGCGCGGCACAGGCACTTCGGCACGGTGACGATGTCGTGTGCGCGGTGCGCGGGCTGACCAAGACCTATCCGGCGGTACGCGGCCGGCGCGGGGTTCCCGCGACACCCGAGGTGCGTGCCACCGACGATGTACGGCTCGACATCCGGCGCGGCGAGATCTTCGGACTGCTCGGGCCGAACGGCGCCGGCAAGTCCACCCTCGTACGGCAGCTCACCGGGCTGATGCGGCCCGACCGGGGCAGCGTCGAGATCCTCGGCCACGACATCGTGCGCCACCCGGAGCGGGCCGCGCGGATCCTCGCCTATCTCGGCCAGGAGTCCACTGCCCTGGACGAGCTGACCGTCTCGCTCGCCGCCGAGACCACCGGGCGACTGCGCGGCCTTGAGGCGCGGGATGCGCGGGCCGAGCGGGACGCCGTACTCGACGAACTGGGGCTCACACCGCTCGCCGGACGGGCCATCAACAAGCTCTCCGGCGGGCAGCGGCGGCTGGCGTGCTTCGCGGCCGCGCTGGTCGGGGAGCGGCCGCTGCTGGTCCTCGACGAGCCCACCACCGCGATGGACCCCGTGGCGCGGCGGGCCGTCTGGTCCGCCGTGGACCGGCGGCGGGCCGAGCGCGGGACGACCGTGCTGCTCGTCACCCACAACGTCATCGAGGCCGAGACCGTCCTCGACCGGGTCGCCGTCCTCGACCAGGGCAAGGTGATCGCCTGCGACACCCCCGTCGGGCTCAAGGAGCAGGTCGCCGGGGAGGTCCGGGTCGACCTCGTGTGGCGCGACGCCGCTCCGCTGCACGTCCCCGAGGTCGCCGCGCTCCAGGACCGGGCCGTCGCCTCCGGACGCCGCTGGACGCTGCGGCTCGCGCCCGAGGAGGCGCGGGCGGTTGTTGCGACGGTGACCGGGGGAGCGGCCTTCGCCGCCCTCGACGACTTCACCCTGGCCACGCCGAGCCTGGAGGACGTCTATCTGGCGCTCGGCGGGGCGGCCCAGCAGGGGCTGGTGAAGGCGTGAGCGCGATGCGGGACCTTGAGCCGGGCTTGAGTGCCCGGGCCGTAGCATCCGTACGGAACAGGACGAACGCCGGAGTGACCCCGTTTGTGAAAGGGAGCAGCGCCACGTGAGTGTCGTACCCGCCGAGGTTCTGCCGGGCAGCGCCCTGGCCGTCGAGGAGACGGTCCGCGGCGAGGCCGAGCTCGGACCGCGCGCGCGGCTGTGGCCGTCGCTCGCGGCCGTGTACCGGGCGCAGCTGTCCCGTGCGCGGGTGGCGCGCATTCCGCTGCTGTTCGTGGCGACCTTCCAGTCGGTCGGGATCATGGTCCTGATGCGGGGGGTCGTGGACGGCGGGGCAGAGGCGCAGGCTGTGGTCGCGGGGTCGTCGGTGCTCGTCGTGGCGTTCGTCGCGCTGAACCTGCTCGCGCAGTACTTCGGGCAGCTGCGGGCGAGCGGGGGGCTGGACCACTACGCCACGCTGCCGGTGCCGCCGGCCGCGGTGGTGCTCGGGGCCGCGGGGGCGTACGCCTCCTTCACGGTGCCGGGGACCGTGGTGACCGCGGTGTTCGGGTGTGTGCTGTTCGGGCTGCCGCTGGCGCATCTGTGGGTGCTCGTCGCCGTGATCCCGCTCGCGGGTGCGGCCCTCGCGGGGCTGGGGGCGGCCTTCGGGCTGCTCGCGCCGCGGCCGGAACTGGCCACGGTGCTCGGGCAGTTGGGCATGTCGGCGGCGCTGCTGCTCGGGGTGCTGCCGGCCGACCGGATGCCGGAGGCGGTGCGGTTCCTGCGGGATCTGCTGCCGTCGACGTACGGCGTGGAGGCGTTCGCGCGGACGTTCGGGCCGCATCCCGACTGGGCGTTCGTGCTCGGTGACCTCGCCGTGTGCGGGGTCGTGGGGGTCGTTTCGCTGGCCGTCGCGACCTGGGCGTACCGTCGGGCGGCCGTCCGGTGACGCGCCGCACAGGCGGGCCTGGCACGATGTCAGGGTGACCGCACCGTTGACTCCTCCGCCGCCGCCGCACGAACAGCCCCCGCATGCCGCGTGGCAGTCGCCTGCCGCGGGGCATGTGGCTCCCGCGTCCCATGAGGCCGCGTACGACGGTCCCGGGATGGCGACCGAAGTGCGGGAGGCCGTTGTCGTCGCCCTCGCCGTGGCGCTCGGTGGGGTGCTGCTCGGGGTGTTGTGGTGGTGGCTGGCTCCGCATGTGCCGCTGGTGGGGGACGTCGTCGACAAGAGCTGGGTCGTCTATCTCGGGGACTCCGAGGGTGAGCAGGCGATCGGGGTCGACGGAACGTTCACTCTGCTGGGGTCGGCGTTCGGGCTCGTGAGTGCGCTCGTGGTGTTCCTGGTGCGGCGGCGTGGGGGTGTGCCGCTGGTCGTGGCATTGGGGGTCGGGGGGTTCCTCGGGTCGCTGCTGGCCTGGCGGGTCGGGATCTGGCTCGGGCCCGCGCAGGATGTGATCGCCCATGCGAGGTCCGTGGGCAAGGGGGTCACTTTCTCGGCGCCGATGAAGTTGTCGGCGAAGGGGGCGTGGCTGGCGTGGCCGTTCGCGGGGCTGGTGGTGCATCTGGGGCTCACGGCGCTGTTCGGGCCGCGGGATCCTGAGCCGTATCCGCAGCAGGGGCCGTACGGGCCTCATGGGGCGCCGTCGGTATAGGGCTTCTGTGGGCGGTGGGCGCGGCGAGGGTTTCTTCGCCCCCGCCGCCCTTACCCTCCCCCAGAGGGGGGACCCCCACCATCCCCAGGGGTGCCGCCCCTTCGACCCCGGTCCCTGGGGGCTGCGCCCCCAGACCCCCATCGGCCCGAAGGGCCTCGTCCTCAAACGCCGGACGGGCTGAAAGACACGGGGTATCGGGATGGCGAGCCCTTGTTCTCGGACGCCGGACGGGCTGAGATGCCTGGATCGGCGTTGAGAAGCGCACGCCTTCGGGACGAGTGCTACGCCGGGCGCCTGCCGTGGTTTGCTCGGCCCTTTTTGACGCGCCACTTTCGGTTTCGCGTTTTTTTCGACATGTCCCTCGTACTTAGCCGAGGAACTCGGCCGCGTCGAGAGGTCACGCGCGGCCGATGGGGGCCAGGACGGCTTGGGTCAGCTTGGAGAGGGACTCGGGGGAGAGTTCGACCTCCAGGCCTCTGCGGCCCGCGGATACGCAGATCGTGGGGTGGGCGGAGGCCGAGGCGTCCAGGACGGTCGGGAGTTTTTTGCGCTGGCCCAGGGGGGAGATGCCGCCCCGGACGTAGCCGGTGGTGCGTTCGGCCAGGGCCGGGTCGGCCATGGCGGCGCGCTTGCCGCCCACAGCCGTGGCCAGCGCCTTGAGGTCCAGCTGGCCGGCGACCGGCACGACCGCCACCGTCAGGGTGCCGTCGACGTCCGCCACCAGGGTCTTGAAGACGCGCTCGGGGGAGACACCCATCGCCTCGGCCGCCTCCTCGCCGTAGGAGGGGTGGTTCGGGTCGTGGTCGTAGGAGTGGACCGTGTACTCCACGCCCGCCGCCGTCAGCGCCACCGTCGCGGGCGTGCCCCCGGACTGTTGCTTCTTCGACTTCTTCGCCATTGAGGGCCCCGGCTCAGTTCAGACTCGTCGGACCGCGCGTCAGGTCCGACGCCGGCAACGACGGCAGGTTACGGATGATGGACGTCTCCGAGCGAAGGAGTTTCAGCTCGTCGCGCAGCCGGGACGAGCAGTCCGGGGCCTGGAGCAGACGCTGCTTGGTCGGGGTGTCCAGCATCATCGCGGCGGCGACCAGGTAGGACACCACCGAGGGTTCGTCCGGCAGCTCCGAGCCCGCCGTGAGCGAGCGCTCGCGGGCGCCCGCAAGGCGCTTCTGGTACTGGCGGAAGGCCCTCAGGACACCCTCCGCCAGCGCACCCGCCCCCTCGCCGGGCTCCTCCGGCAGCTCTTCCAGTTCCGCCGTCAGGAACGGACCCGAGGCGTCCACCGACAGCAGCCGCACCCGCCTGGTGCCCGTCGCCAGCACCTCGAACGTGCCGTCCTCCCGCTCCCGGATCGTCGCCGCCTCCGCCACGCACCCGGTGCCGTGGAACGCCTTGAGCGGGTCCGTGCCGAAACCCGCCGCGGGCCCGCGCTCGGGCAACGCCGTCGGGTCGGGCATGCCGGGAGAGCTCGCGGCGACCTCGAGGCCGTCGCGGATCGCCACGACGGCAAAGCGGCGCGATTCGTCCTCGGGGGTTTTGAGCAGTTCGCGCATCATGGCGCGATAGCGCTCCTCGAAGACGTTCAGCGGCAGCACCAACCCCGGGAACAGGACCGAGTTCAGGGGGAAGAGTGGAAGACGGACGGTGGTCACGGCGCAGAAGCCTAATGGTCGCCGGAGTGTGCACGTCCGGTGTGCCCACTCCGTGGATGTCCGGAGGCCGCGCGCAGGCGGACTTCTTCGCGCAGTTCCAGGAACCGGCCCAGCGGATCGTCACAGAGCTGGTCCCAGGGGAAGGACGTGGCGTACGGGCCGATGAGCCTCACCTGTTCGAGCGCGTCCGTCCAGCGGCCCAGCCGGGACAGGACGTAGGCCAGCTTGTTCCGCATCTCCGCCGGCCACGGGTCGGCCGCCGGGAAACGGGCCGACAGGGTGATCGCCCGGTCCGCCGCCGCGTCCAGCCGTTCCTGCGGTACGTCGGGTCCGCAGCCGTCGGTCAGATAGGCGAAGGCGGCACGCGTCGGCAGCGCCTGGACGAGGGAGTCGGCCGGGGCGTCCTGCGCGGCCGTCTCCGCGAAGTCGAAGCACTCGCGGTGGGAGCCGTGCCAGACGTCGGCGAGGTAGCGCAGGGCGGCGGCATGGCAGCCGTAGTGGTGCGGGGCGCGGCGGACCGCCGCCTCCCACAGCTCTTCGAAGTACTTGTGCCCGGCGTTCGAGCCGTGTGCGTGGTCCAGCGCGATCCGCCACGGCACCGGGTCGCGGTCGTCCCCGCGCGCGGCGGCCGTGATCAGCGGGCTCACCTCGCGCAGCAGTTCCGCGCGGGCCGGCGACTGCCAGGCGCGGGCCACCGCGAGCTGGGCGCCGACCAGCAGCATGTCCGGGTCGTGCGGGGCGGCCGTACGCCAGTCCTCGAACCACTCGTCACGTGACTGTGCGAAGGACGCCAGGCGTACGGCGTACCGGTCGCGGTTCTCCCACGCGGCGGCCGTGCGGGTCGCCGCCAGCAGCTGGGACGCGGTCTGCCAGGTGCCCTGTCCGGCGGCCACGAGCGCGGGGCCCAGGCGGTCGTCCGGCGCGTCGAGGAGCACCTCGTCGTCGGCCGGGAGCGCGACGACGGGATGCTGGACGAGGGTCCTGGTCGTCCGCGAGGAGCGGACGAACGGAGGCAGCAGAGCCATGGTGTCGACCATTGAAAAGCCGCTGATCGAGGAAGCGCCAGAGGTTTCGAGCAAAGTGCGGAAAGTTGTACGGCGGAAAGTCAAGAGTCGGTAAAGTGTTTACTGTTCAACAAGCAGTGATCGTGGTGCCCGGCGGCCTAGCTCCGCCGCAGCAGCCTCGTCGCCCCCGCCGCCACCGTCGTCGCCAGGATCCAGCCCAGCAGGATCATCGCCGCGGCCAACCACTGCCAGCCGCCCCTGAGTTGCCAGAATCCCACCTGGCCCAGGTCGATGACCGGCAGGAGCAGGTCGAGGGCGAACAGGGCCGGGTTCCAGTACGGCGCCTCACCGCTCTTGATCGGCGGATGGTTCGCGTGCGCGAAGGCCACCGAGGCCGCCGCCCACAGCACCGCCATCCACACCAGGGCCCGCCCCGGCCGGTACCCGTAGGCGACCGTCCAGTCCTGCGCGTACCCCCACAGCTTGGCGGCCGGCGGCAGCGTCTCGCGGCGTCGGCGCTGCTTGGCGAGCAGCACCTCGCGCGCGTCCTCGTCCTCGCCGCCGGAGCGCAGCACGGTCGCCAGGCGCTCGTACGGCTCCGGGTTGTACTCGGCGGTCGCCGCCGTCACCCACTCCAGCCGCTCCGCCAGCGGGAACGGCCCCCTCGGCACCAGGTTCTCGTAGCTGAAGCCGCCCATGTGCAGCCGCCCCGGACCCGGCCAGCTGTCCGTGCGGTCCATCAGGTTCACCACCCGCGCCCCCGACAGCACGACCTTGCCGCGCGCCGGACGCTCCCCGAGGAAGCGCAGCTCGGGCGTCTGGATGCGGCGCAGCGACACCTCCTGGTCGTCGGTGAGCGTGAACCGCGCCCGCTCGAAGTCGAGGGCGTCGCCGAACCGCCCGTCGTCCAGGCGCAGTCCGCCCTCGCACGTGAACCGCTGGATACGCGTCCCGCGCGCCGGGGTCGCCCCGCTCAGCAGGGGGCTGCCGAGCCCTGCCGGGGTCAGGTACATCGAGCGCTCGACGGTCAGCTGCGGGGCGTTCAGGGCGAGCCGTGTGTACGGGTTGGCCAGCTTCGCGCCGCGCAGGCTCAGCGAGACGCCGATCTTGGCGCTGCGCAGGCTCAGCTCGCCGTGCGACTCCAGGAGCTCGGCCTGGAGGTCCTGCCCGACGGTCATGCCGTCGGCGGCGATCGAGCGGCCGCTGCGGTCCCGGTAGACGATCGCCTGGTTGAGCAGCAGGTCGGTGCCGATGTGCGCGTCGGTCAGCCGTACGCCGTTGTGGAAGCGGCAGCGGGGGAGGTGCAGATCGCCCTCCGTGTGGATGCGGGCGGCCTCCAGGCGCGGCACCGAGCAGTCCACCATCCGCATGGTCGTGAAGCGGGCCTCCGGCAGCAGGACGTCCCGCTCGAAGCGGCAGCCCCGCAGCTCCACGTACGGCACCACGATGCCGCCCGCCAGCTCCAGCGTGCCGCTGATCTGCACCCCGCTGAGCTTCAGGGACGACACCCGGCCCGCGAGGGCGGGCGGTCCGTCCAGGAGCAGCCAGCACACGATGCGGGCCCGCACGGTCCGCTCGGGTCCCCAGGGGTGCCCGCCGTGCGGATCGTCGACGACCGTGTCGCCGCTGCTCAGGTCGTACACGCTGCCGTTGCGGAAGGCCTGCCACATCCCGGCCTCGGCCGCGGTCAGATCGTCCGGCAGGTCCCCGTCCCGGATGCCGGCCCCGTCGGTCACGGCTCTTTCATCCCTCTCGACTGCTCACGTTTCGCACAACTGTTCATGCACGTCATGCCCGCTCAGTGACGCCCTGAACGCTAGACGTGAAGGGGATCTTCCAGGTTGCGTATCAGCCATTGGAATGCCCGAACGACGCCGAACTGCGGTCTGAGAGAATTGACCCCGTGATCTCCCGAATCGATCTGCGCGGCGACGCCCTCCCCGAGGGTCCCGCCCTGCGCGACCTGCTGCCCCGAGCCGACTTCGACGTTCAGGCCGCCCTGGAGAAGGTGCGTCCGATCTGCGAGGCCGTGCATCATCGGGGCGACGCGGCGCTGATCGATTTCGCCGAGAAGTTCGACGGGGTACGGCTGGAATCCGTACGGGTTCCGGCGGAGGCTTTGACCAAGGCTCTCGAAGAGCTCGACCCGGCCGTGCGTGCCGCGCTCGAGGAGTCCATCCGCCGCGCCCGTCTCGTCCACCGCGAGCAGCGCCGCAGCACCCACACGACCCAGGTCGTGCCCGGCGGTTCCGTCACCGAGAAGTGGGTGCCGGTCGACCGGGTCGGGCTGTACGCGCCCGGCGGCCGGTCCGTCTACCCGTCCTCCGTGATCATGAACGTGGTCCCGGCCCAGGAGGCCGGCGTCGAGTCGATCGCCCTCGCCTCCCCGGCGCAGGCCGAGTTCGACGGCCTCCCGCACCCCACGATCCTCGCCGCGTGCGCGCTGCTCGGCGTCGACGAGGTGTACGCCGCCGGTGGCGCGACCGCCGTCGCGATGTTCGCGTACGGCACCGAGTCCTGCCCGCCCGCCAACATGGTCACCGGCCCCGGCAACATCTGGGTCGCCGCCGCCAAGCGCTACTTCACCGGCAAGATCGGCATCGACGCCGAGGCCGGCCCGACCGAGATCGCGATCCTCGCGGACGACACCGCCGACCCGGTGCACGTCGCCTCCGACCTGATCAGCCAGGCCGAGCACGACCCGCTCGCGGCGGCCGTCCTGGTCACCGACTCCGTGGAGCTCGCGGACGCGGTCGAGAAGGAGCTGGAGCCGCAGGTCGCGGCCAGCAAGCACATCGACGACCGGATCCGCCCGGCCCTGGAGGGCCGTCAGTCCGCGATCGTGCTCGTCGACGGCGTCGACGAGGGGCTGCGGGTCGTCAACGCGTACGGCGCCGAGCACCTGGAGATCCAGACGGCTCTCGCGCAGGACGTCGCCGAACGGGTCCGCAACGCCGGTGCGATCTTCATCGGACCCTGGGCGCCGGTCTCGCTCGGCGACTACGCCGCCGGGTCCAACCACGTCCTGCCCACCGGCGGATGCGCCTGCCACTCCTCCGGGCTGTCCGTGCAGTCCTTCCTCCGGGGCATCCACATCGTCGACTACACCAAGGACGCGCTGGCCGACGTAGCGCATCACGTGGTCACGCTGGCGGAGGCGGAGGACCTGCCCGCGCACGGCGCGGCGATCAAGGCTCGGTTCGGTTGGAAGGTACCCGGTCAGTGACTTTCGGCATCGACGATCTCCCCGTACGGGACGAGCTGCGCGGCAAGTCCCCCTATGGCGCGCCCCAGTTGGACGTCCCCGTACGGCTGAACACCAACGAGAACCCCTACCCGCTGCCCGAGCCGCTGGTCGAGCGCATCGCCGAGCGGGTCCGTGAAGCCGCCCGGAACCTCAACCGCTACCCGGACCGGGACGCCGTAGAACTGCGCACCCAGCTCGCCAAGTACCTGACGGACACGTCCGGTCACGAGGTCGGGCTCGCCAACGTGTGGGCCGCGAACGGCTCCAACGAGGTCCTCCAGCAGCTGCTGCAGACCTTCGGCGGACCGGGTCGTACGGCGATCGGCTTCGAGCCCTCGTACTCGATGCACGGGCTCATCTCGCGCGGCACGGGCACCGGCTGGATCTCCGGCCCGCGCAACGAGGACTTCACCATCGACCTGGCGGCGGCGGAGAAGGCGATCGCCGAGAACAAGCCGGACGTCGTCTTCATCACCACGCCCAACAACCCCACCGGCACGGCGGTCCCGGCCGAGACGGTCCTCGCGCTGTACGAGGCCGCGCAGGCCGCCAAACCCTCGCTGGTCGTGGTGGACGAGGCGTACATCGAGTTCAGCCACGGCGCCTCGCTGCTGCCGCTGATCGAAGGCCGGCCGAATCTCGTCGTCTCCCGGACGATGTCGAAGGCCTTCGGCGCGGCGGGCCTGCGCCTCGGCTACCTCGCCGCGCACCCGGCGGTCGTGGACGCCGTACAGCTCGTACGGCTGCCCTACCACCTGTCGGCGATCACCCAGGCGACCGCCCTGGCCGCCCTGGAGCACACCGACACGCTGCTCAAGTACGTCGAGCAGCTGAAGTCGGAGCGGGACCGGCTGGTCACCGAGCTGCTGGCGATCGGGTACGAGGTCACGGCGTCGGACGCCAACTTCGTGCAGTTCGGGCGGTTCGACGACTCCCACACCGTGTGGCAGCAGATCCTCGACCGGGGTGTCCTGGTCCGGGACAACGGGGTGCCGGGCTGGCTGCGGGTCACCGCCGGAACCCCCGAAGAGAACGACGCGTTCCTCGACGCGGTACGTGAACTGAAGAAGGAGCAGAGCGCATGAGCCGCGTAGGACGCGTGGAGCGAGTCACGAAGGAGACCTCCGTGCTCGTCGAGATCGATCTCGACGGCAGCGGCAAGGTCGATGTGTCGACAGGTGTCGGTTTCTACGACCACATGCTCGACCAGCTCGGCCGGCACGGTCTGTTCGACCTGACCGTGAAGACCGAGGGCGATCTGCACATCGACTCGCACCACACCATCGAGGACACCGCCCTCGCCCTCGGCGCCGCCTTCAAGCAGGCGCTCGGCGACAAGGTCGGCATCTACCGCTTCGGCAACTGCACGGTCCCGCTGGACGAGTCCCTCGCCCAGGTCACCGTCGACCTGTCCGGCCGCCCCTACCTCGTGCACACCGAGCCCGAGAAGATGGCGCCGATGATCGGCGAGTACGACACCACGATGACCCGGCACATCCTGGAGTCCTTCGTCGCCCAGGCCCAGATCGCGCTGCACGTGCACGTGCCGTACGGTCGCAACGCGCACCACATCGTGGAATGCCAGTTCAAGGCGCTGGCCCGGGCCCTGCGCTACGCCTCCGAGCGTGACCCGCGCGCGGCCGGCATCCTTCCGTCCACGAAGGGCGCGCTGTGAACGGGCTGTCGACCGTCCTGATCGTCGTCGGTCTCTTCCTGGCCGGCGGGGTCTACTCCTTCGTCAAGCAGGGGATGCCGAAGCAGCTGATCGTGCTGCTCTCCATCGGCGCCGCGATGTGTCTCGTCGCGGGCGTCATGAGGCTGGAGGTGTGGAATTGAGCGCGTCCGCCAAGAAGGTAGTCGTCTTCGACTACGGCTTCGGCAACGTCCGGTCCGCCGAGCGGGCCCTCGCCCGTACCGGGGCCGAGGTCGAGATAACGCGTGACTTCGACAAGGCCATGAACGCCGACGGCCTGCTGGTGCCGGGCGTCGGCGCCTTCGCCAGCTGCATGAAGGGCCTCAAGGAGGCACGCGGCGACTGGATCATCGGCCGCCGGCTCGCCGGCGGGCGCCCGGTCATGGGCATCTGCGTCGGCATGCAGATCCTCTTCGCGCGCGGCATCGAGCACGGCGTGGAGACCGAGGGCGTCGACGAGTGGCCCGGCTCGGTCGAGCCGCTCCAGGCCGACATCGTGCCCCACATGGGCTGGAACACCGTGGACGCACCGGCCGGCTCCCAGCTGTTCGCCGGCCTGGACGCGGACGCCCGCTTCTACTTCGTGCACTCCTACGCCGTCCACGACTGGACCCTGGAGACCTCGAACCCGGCGCTGCGGGCACCGCTCGTGACCTGGTCCACGCACGGCAAGCCCTTCGTGGCCGCCGTGGAGAACGGCGCCCTGTGGGCCACGCAGTTCCACCCCGAGAAGTCCGGCGACGCCGGTGCGCAGCTGCTGAACAACTGGATCGGAACCCTCTGATGCCCTCGAAGCTCTCACGGCTCGAACTCCTGCCCGCCGTCGACGTCCGTGACGGCCAGGCCGTCCGTCTCGTGCACGGCGAGTCCGGCACGGAGACCTCGTACGGCTCCCCGCTGGAGGCCGCCCTCGCCTGGCAGCGGGCCGGCGCCGAGTGGCTGCACCTCGTCGACCTGGACGCCGCGTTCGGCACCGGCGACAACCGGGACCTGGTCCGCCAGGTCACCGAGGCGATGGACATCAAGGTGGAGCTGTCCGGCGGCATCCGCGACGACGCCTCCCTGGCCGCCGCCCTCGCCACCGGCTGCACCCGCGTGAACCTCGGCACCGCCGCCCTGGAGAGCCCCGAGTGGGTCGCCAAGGTCATCGCCGAGCACGGCGACAAGATCGCGGTCGGTCTCGACGTGCGCGGTACGACCCTCAAGGGCCGCGGCTGGACCAGTGAGGGCGGCGACCTCTACGAGGCGCTGGAGCGCCTCGACAAGGAGGGCTGCGCGCGGTACGTCGTCACGGACATCGCCAAGGACGGCACGCTCCAGGGCCCGAACCTGGAGCTGCTGCGCAACGTCTGCGCGGCCACGGACCGGCCGGTCGTGGCCTCCGGTGGCGTGTCGTCGTTGGACGACCTGCGGGCCATCGCCGAGCTGGTACCCCTCGGTGTCGAGGGCTCCATCGTCGGCAAGGCCCTGTACGCGAAGGCGTTCACGCTGGAAGAGGCCCTGGAGGCGGTGGCCGAGTGAGCGATCTGCGACGCGTCTCGACCGGCGCGCCCTGGGAGGAGACCTTCGGGTACTCCCGCGCGGTGGAGCTGCCCAACGGCCTGGTGCTGGTCTCCGGCTGCACCTCGATCGTGGACGGCCAGATCGCCGGGGGCGGCCCGTACGAGCAGACGGTCAACGCCTTCAACGTCGCGTTCGCGGCGCTGGAGCAGCTGGGGCTCGGCCCGGCGGACGTCGTGCGTACGCGCATGTACCTCACCCATGGCCGGGACGTGGACGAGGTCGGACGTGCTCACAAGGAGCTGTTCGACGCCGTCCGGCCCGCCGCATCCATGATCATCGTCTCCGGCTTCGTGGACCCCAGTCTGGTCGTCGAGGTCGAGGTGGAGGCGTTCCGAGGAGAGAGCGCAGCATGAGCCTCGCCGTACGAGTCATCCCCTGCCTGGACGTGGACAACGGCCGGGTCGTCAAGGGCGTCAACTTCCAGAACCTGCGCGACGCGGGCGACCCCGTCGAGATGGCCAAGGTCTACGACGCCGAGGGCGCCGACGAGCTGACGTTCCTGGACATCACCGCGTCCTCGGGCAACCGCGAGACCACGTACGACGTGGTGCGCCGTACCGCCGAGCAGGTGTTCATCCCGCTCACGGTCGGCGGCGGTGTCCGTACGGCCGAGGACGTGGACAAGCTGCTGCGGGCGGGTGCGGACAAGGTGGGCGTGAACACGGCCGCCATCACGCGCCCCGAGCTGATCAAGGAGATCGCGGAGCGGTTCGGGCGCCAGGTGCTGGTGCTGTCGGTGGACGCGCGGCGCACTCCCGAGGGCACCTTCGAGGTCACCACCCACGGCGGCCGCAAGGGCACCGGCATCGACGCCGTCGAGTGGGCGCACCGGGCCGCCGAGCTGGGCGCGGGGGAGATCCTGCTCAACTCGATGGACGCGGACGGCACGAAGGACGGCTACGACCTGGAGATGATCGCCGCCGTCCGCAAGCACGTGACGGTTCCGGTCATCGCCTCCGGCGGCGCCGGCAAGCTCGCCGACTTCGCTCCGGCGATCGAGGCGGGTGCGGACGCGGTGCTCGCGGCGTCGGTCTTCCACTTCGGGGATCTGCGGATCGGCGAGGTGAAGGACGCGTTGAGGGGTGCCGGACACCCCGTGCGGTGACGCGTGTGAGGCGTTGAGGTAAGCCCCGGGCACTTGGTGGTCGGGGCTTACTTGTGGGCGGATGCGAAAGGAATGTTGCGCAAAATTTGTTGTGCAATTTTTCTTTCGCATCTAGGGTCGGGGCATGGCAAGCAAGGAGAACCGCCGGATCACCGACCTGGGCACGCTCAAGGCCCTTGCTCATCCGCTGCGGATGAAGCTCTACCGGCTGCTGTTCGTGGCTGAGGCGGCGACCGCCTCGCAACTCGCCGAGCAGGTGGACGAGGCCGTCTCCCTGGTCAGTTACCACCTGCGCAAGCTCGCCGAGCACGGCCTCGTCGAAGAGGCGCAGTCGCGCAGTACGGACGCCCGGGAGCGCTGGTGGCGGCCGACCTCGGACGGGGTCACCGTCCGCGACAAGGACTTCCAGGACGCCCCGGAGAAGGTCGCGGCGCACCTTGCGGCGTCCCGTCTCTTCCAGGAGCAGCGCTCCGACATGTACCGCACGTACCTGGACGAGCGCGCCCACTGGGGACCGGAGTGGAACGAGGCCGCGTACGACTCGGAGTCGCTCCTGCGGCTGACGGCCGGTGAGCTGGCCGAGCTGAAGAAGGAACTGCACGACGTGCTCAAGAGGTACGACGAGCAGGGGCGCGCCCATGAGGCCGCCGGGGCGACCCAGGGGCGCGAGAACGTCGCGCTGCACCTGTACGGATTCCCGTTCCGCGTCTGAGAGAGGCCACTTCCGTGACCGCCACGCTCATGGCCCCGGACGTCGTCGACAGACCCGCCCACCGTGACGGCAACGTTCTGCGCTGGCTCGCCGCCTACACCTCCTCGATGGTCGGCGACAGCGTCTACTACATCGCCCTGTCCTGGGCCGCCGTACAGGCCGGAAGCCCCACGCAGGCCGGCCTCGTGATGGCGGCGAGCGCGCTGCCGCGGGCGGTCCTGATGCTGGGCGGGGGAGTGATCGCCGACCGGTTCGGGCCGCACAGGGTCGTCATCGGGAGTGACGTGGTGCGCTGCGCGGCGGTGCTGGCGGTGGCGGTGCTGCTGTTCCTCACCAGCCCGGGCCTGTGGCCGCTGGCCGCGCTGGCCCTGGTCTTCGGCGCCGTCGACGCGGTGTTCGTGCCGGCCGTGGGCGCCCTCCCCGCGCGCGTGACGTCACGCGACCAGCTCGCGCGCGTGCAGGGCATGCGGGGTCTGGGCATCCGCTTCGCGAGTGTCGTCGGCGGACCGCTCGGCGGGCTCGGGGTGGCGCTCGGCGGCTCGGCGGCGGCGTTCGGCCTCGCCGGGCTGCTGATCGCCGTGTCCGTACCGCTGCTGGTCTCCGTACGGATACGGGAGGTGCCCGCCGACGACAGGACGGCCGAGGCCCGGGGCACCGCATGGAGCGACCTGACGGCCGGTCTGCGCTACATCCGCGGCCACCGTGTCCTCGCCCCGCTGATGCTGGCCATCGCCCTCGGCGACCTCGGCTTCGTCGGCCCCCTCAACATCGGACTGACCCTCCTCGCGGACGAGCGCGGCTGGGGCGCCGCGGGGATGGGCTGGATGCTCGCCGGGTTCGGCGTCGGCGCGGGTGCCGCGTCCCTGCTGCTGACCGTGCGCGGTCGGCTGCCGCACGCGGGGTGGGTGGCGGCGTGCACGATCATCGCGGGCTCGGTCGCGATCGGCGCCCTCGCCCGGGCGCCCGGCATCGTCGTCGCCGTCGGCACGGCCCTGCTGGTCGGACTGCTCGCCGGGCTCAGCGGCGCGATGTGCGGGGCCCTGCTCCAGACCCAGGCCGACCCCGCCTACCTGGGCCGGGTCACCGCTGTGGCCAGTCTGGTGAGCCTGGGCCTCGCCCCGCTGAGCATGCCGCTGTCCGCCGCGGCCATCGGGGTGTGGGGGACCGGCCCGGTGTTCGTCGTCAGCGCGGTCGTCTGCGGGCTCGGCGGGGTGGTGGCCCTGTGCGTACCGGACCTGCGCCGCGCCGAGCTCCCGAAGCAGCCCTAGATCCCCAGCTCCTTCGCCTCGTGCAGCTTGGCGATCGCGTCCTTGTCGCCGTCCAGCGTCACTTCCGCGGCGTTCTGGCGGCCGTAGAGGAACAGCAGGAGTTCCGAGGGCTCGCCGGTCACCGTCACGACCGGGGTGCCGCGGTGGGCGACCGCCGTCTGGCCGTCCGGGCGGCGCAGGACGAGGCCGGTGGGGGTGTTGCGGCCCATCAGGCGGGCGGTGCGCTCCAGGCGGGTCCACAGGGCGTCCTGGAAGACCGGGTCGAGCTCGCGGGGGGTCCAGTCGGGCTGGGCGCGGCGGACGTCCTCGGTGTGGACGTAGAACTCGATCGTGTTGGACGCCTCGTCGAGCTGCTTGAGGTTGAAGGGCGAGAAGCGCGGCGGGCCGGTACGGATCAGCTGGATCAGTTCCTCGTACGGCTTGGCCGTGAACTCCTCCATGGCCCTGTCCAGTCGGGACGCGAGCTGCTTGATGAGCAGACCCCCGGCGGCGTCGGGGCGGCGCTCACGCACCGCCACGTGCGCGGCGAGGTCCCGGGTCTGCCAGCCCTCGCACAGGGTCGGGGCCTCGGGACCGGCGGTCTCCAGGAGATCGGCGAGCAGAAGTCGTTCACGCTTGGCGAAAGTCGACATGCCGTCAGCCTACGACCGTATGTCGGGTCCGCACAGTGGACACCGCGCCGACTGTGTCAGTGGCGCGCGGCACAATGGCAACCATGACCAGCACGCCCCCGCCCAGCAACCTCGACCCCGAGATCGCCGCCCGCCTCAAGCGCGCCGCCGACGGGCTCGTCCCCGCCATCGCCCAGCAGTACGACACCGGTGAGGTGCTGATGCTCGGCTGGATGGACGACGAGGCTCTGCACCGCACGCTGACCACCGGCCGCTGCACCTACTGGTCGCGCAGCCGCCAGGAGTACTGGGTCAAGGGCGACACCTCCGGGCACTTCCAGTGGGTCAAGTCGGTCGCGCTCGACTGCGACGCCGACACCGTGCTGGTCAAGGTCGACCAGGTCGGCGCCGCCTGCCACACCGGCGCGCGCACCTGCTTCGACGCCGACGTGCTGCTCAAGGACGCCGATTCCGGCGTGTCCGCCTCGGATCAGTAAGGTCAGCCGCCATGGACCTCGAGACCTTCCGCAAGCTCGCCACCGACCGCCGCGTCATCCCGGTCACGCGCAAGCTCCTCGCCGACGGCGACACCCCGGTCGCCCTCTACCGCAAGCTCGCCGCCGAGCGCCCCGGCACCTTCCTGCTGGAGTCCGCGGAGAACGGCCGCTCCTGGTCCCGCTACTCGTTCGTGGGCGTGCGCTCCGCCGCGACCCTCACGTCGAGGGACGGCCAGGCCCACTGGCTCGGCGCCCCGCCCGTCGGCGTCCCCGTCGACGGCGACCCCCTCGCCGCCCTGCGCGCCACCATCGAGGCCCTGCACACCCCCCACCAGGAGGGCATGCCGCCCTTCACCGGCGGCATGGTCGGCTACCTCGGCTACGACATCGTGCGCCGCCTGGAGAAGATCGGCCCCGGCGAGCGCGACGACCTCAAGCTGCCCGAGCTGACCATGCTCCTCACCAGCGACCTCGCGGTCATGGACCACTGGGAGGGCTCGGTCCTGCTGATCGCCAACGCGATCAACCACAACGACCTCGACACCGGCGTCGACGAGGCCTACGCGGACGCGGTGGCCCGCCTGGACGCCATGGAAGCGGACCTGTCCCGCGCGGTGGCCCAGCCGCCCGCCGTCCTGCCGCCCTCCGAACTCCCCGAGTACACCGCGCTGTGGGGCGGCGAGGACTTCCAGGAGGCCGTCGAGGACATCAAGGAGCGCATCCGCGCGGGCGAGGCCTTCCAGGTCGTCCCCTCGCAGCGCTTCGAAACGCCCTGCACGGCCAGCGCGCTGGACGTGTACCGGGTGCTGCGGGCGACGAACCCCTCCCCGTACATGTACCTCTTCCGCTTCGACGGCTTCGACGTCGTCGGATCGTCCCCCGAAGCCCTGGTCAAGGTCGAGGACGGGCGGGCCATGGTCCACCCCATCGCCGGCACCCGGTGGCGCGGCGCCACCCCGCAGGAGGACCAGGCCCTCGCCGACGAACTGCTCGCCGACCCCAAGGAGCGCGCCGAGCACCTGATGCTGGTCGACCTGGGCCGCAACGACCTCGGGCGCGTGTGTCAGCCCGGCTCGGTCGAGGTGGTCGACTTCATGTCCATCGAGCGGTACTCCCACGTCATGCACATCGTCTCGACGGTCACCGGCAAGGTCGCAGAGGGCCGCACCGCCTTCGACGTCCTGACGGCCTGCTTCCCCGCGGGCACCCTCTCCGGCGCCCCCAAGCCGCGCGCGATGCAGATCATCGACGAACTCGAACCGTCCCGGCGCGGCCTGTACGGCGGCTGCGTCGGCTACCTCGACTTCGCCGGCGACTCCGACACCGCCATCGCCATCCGCACCGCCCTCCTCCGCGACGGCACGGCCTACGTCCAGGCCGGCGCCGGAATCGTCGCCGACTCCGACCCGGTCGCCGAGGACCAGGAGTGCCGTAACAAGGCGGCCGCGGTGCTGCGCGCGGTGCACACGGCGAACCGACTCGGGCAATAGGGCGCTTCTCATACGAACCCCGGGTGACGGTTCGCCCGGGGTTCGGGCGATAGTGGAGTACGTGACTGCCGTTCCTCACCCCCGTTCCGAAGCCGCCGGACCCGCCAGGGCCGGCCGGCTCAGCCTCGCCGTAGCCCTACTCTCCGGCGCGCTCGGCGCGGCCGTGGCGCTGCTCGCGACCCGCCAGCAGTGGTCGGAGGGCACCGCGACCGTGGCCGGCGGCGACTTCCCGCTGACCGCCAAGGGCAGCGACGTGACCGGAGTCCCGGCCGCCCTTGCCATAGTGGGCCTCGCCGCTCTCGTCGCCGTCTTCGCCGTCCGCAAGGCGGGCCGTTTCGCTGTCGCCGGGCTCCTCGCGCTCTCCGGTGCGGGGATCGTCGCCGCGGCGCTGCTCGGTGCGAATGACTCGTCCGCGCTGGATGAGCAGGCCGCGAAGGCCTCCGGCGATGCGGGCGCGACGGTTGCCGGGCTGAGCCATACCGCTTGGCCGTACGTAGCTGTTGTCGGCGGGGCGTTGATTCTGCTGGCCGGGTTGCTCGCGCTGCGGTACGGGCGGATGTGGCCTGCGATGTCCGGGCGGTATGAGCGGAACGGTGCGCCGCGGGCTGTCCGTAGGGCGAAGGCTGCGGATCCTGATCGGCCTGAGGAGATGTGGAAGGCGCTGGATCGAGGGGAAGACCCTACGGGGGCGTAGCGGTCGTACGGAGGCTGCGGGCCGGTGGGGGCTGGTCGCGCAGTTCCCCGCGCCCCTAGGCAGGTTGCGCTCGCCCTGCGTCGACTCGCCAGGCCCACCCCCGCTCACCTGTTCCGCACGCGTGCGGAACAATGGGTGCTGAGCGTTCGGCTCAGACACGTTTACAGCAACGAGGAGCAAGTCATGGCGGGCAGCAGCCACGGTCACACCCCGGCCGCCTGGACCGGTGTCACCATCGCCTTCATCGGTTTCTGCGTCGCGGGCGCCTTCATGGTGCTGGCCGAGCCGCTGGGATTCTGGGCGGGCATGGTGATCGTGGTCGCCGGTGGCATCATCGGCTGGATCATGAGCGCGATGGGTCTGGGCATGCCGAAGGATGCTCACAAGGCGCTCGTGACCTCGGCGCAGACCGAGAGCTGAGCGCCGGACGGCAGTCGCGTACGAGTTTCCTGAGGGGCGGCCCCGTGCCGCCCCTCACGCGTGTCCGGGCCGGGCGAGGCACAATGCAAGGCGTGAACGCCGACAGCCACAGGGTGACGCCGTACGCGGCGAGGGCGGGACGGCTGGCCGTGCCCGCGGGGATCCTCGCGGCCGTCGCGGGCGCCTTCGCGTATGTCGGCGCCGTGGACCCCAACGAGCCGGGCCACTACCCGGTCTGTCCGCTGCTGCGCCTCACGGGCCTGTACTGCCCCGGCTGCGGGGGACTGCGCAGCGCGCACGCGTTCGTCCACGGGGACTTCCTGACCGCCCTCCAGGCCAACGCGCCCGCCGTGCTCGGCTATCTGGGCTTCGCCGTGCTGTGGACCGTCTGGGTGGTCCGTACCGCGCGCGGGCGACCGCTGCGGCTCGAGCTGGGACCCGTGCACCTCTGGACCGTCGGCGCATTGCTGCTGGTCTTCACGGTTGTCCGGAACCTGCCGTTCGGTGGCTGGCTGCAC
This sequence comes from Streptomyces sp. NPDC001536, assembly GCF_042894505.1. NCBI lineage: Bacteria > Bacillati > Actinomycetota > Actinomycetes > Kitasatosporales > Streptomycetaceae > Streptomyces > Streptomyces sp. NPDC001536. The sequence continues at coordinate 383,104 of NZ_JBIAVQ010000005.1, read as the reverse complement.
CCTTGATCAATTGGCGAACGTCCAGGTAGTGGGACCGGCGTCAACCGGATGCGAGGCCTACGCCTTCCTCCGGATACCATCGCAGTGACCACCTCTTTTCATTGGTCGCTGGAACTGTCAACCGTCTGGAAGGGGGCCGCTCGCGTGAGTGTGCTCGACGAGATCATCGACGGAGTCCGTGCCGACCTCGCGGAGCGGCAGGCGCGCGTCAGCCTCGACGAGCTCAAGGAGCGCGCGGCGAAGGCTCCCGCGGCCAAGGACGGCGTGGCGGCCCTCCGCGGCGACGGCGTCAAGGTCATCTGCGAGGTCAAGCGCTCCAGCCCCTCCAAGGGCGCGCTGGCCGCGATCGCCGACCCGGCCGGGCTCGCCGCGGACTACGAGGCGGGCGGCGCGGCCGTCATCTCCGTCCTCACCGAACAGCGCCGCTTCGGCGGCTCGCTGGCCGACCTGGAGGCCGTCCGCGCGCGCGTGGACATCCCGGTCCTGCGCAAGGACTTCATCGTCACGTCGTACCAGCTGTGGGAGGCCCGCGCGTACGGCGCCGACCTCGCCCTGCTGATCGTGGCGGCCCTCGACCAGCCCGCCCTGGAGTCCCTCATCGAGCGGGCGGTGTCCATCGGACTCACCCCGATCGTCGAGGTCCACGACGAGGACGAGGTCGAGCGCGCGGTCGACGCCGGCGCCAAGGTCATCGGCGTCAACGCCCGCAACCTCAAGACCCTCGAGGTCGACCGCGGCACCTTCGAGCGCGTCGCCCCCGAGATCCCGGACCACATCGTCAAGATCGCCGAGTCCGGCGTCCGCGGCCCCCACGACCTCATCGCCTACGCCAACGCCGGCGCCGACGCGGTTCTGGTCGGTGAGTCCCTGGTCACGGGCAAGGACCCCAAGGCGGCGGTCTCCGACCTGGTCGCGGCGGGCGAACACCCCGCACTGCGGCACGGACGCAGCTGATCTTTCGATAGGCTTGCCCGCGATGACTCCGACAGTGCATGCCGCTTCCGCGGACCGCTACGCCCGCCTCGCGCGCGGCTGCCGTCCGCGGGGCTGCCGCGCACCCGCACGCCGGGTGCACGGCCGCAGGGTGCGGTACGTGATCGGAGACGAGCCGGGGCAGGTCAATGGCATGCGATGGCAGCAGCGGACCTAGGGGCGCGGGGAACTGCGCGACCAGCCACTGACGGCCCGCAGCCAACCAACCATCCCCGCCCCCACGGCGATTAGTGATCCCAACACACACTCACCGTGAGGTTTCCGCATGCCCAGCGAGTTCTTCATCCCCGACCCCGAGGGTCAGGTCCCCAGCGCCGAGGGCTACTTCGGCGCGTTCGGCGGCAAGTTCATCCCGGAGGCCCTCGTCGCCGCCGTGGACGAGGTCGCCGTCGAGTACGACAAGGCCAAGCACGACCCCGAGTTCGCCCGCGAGCTCGACGACCTGCTGCTCAACTACACCGGCCGCCCCAGCTCCCTCACCGAGGTGCCGAGGTTCGCCGAACACGCCGGTGGCGCCCGGGTGTTCCTCAAGCGCGAGGACCTGAACCACACCGGCTCCCACAAGATCAACAACGTCCTCGGCCAGGCCCTGCTCACCAAGCGCATGGGCAAGACGAGGGTCATCGCCGAGACCGGCGCCGGTCAGCACGGCGTCGCCACGGCGACGGCCTGCGCGCTGTTCGGCCTCGAGTGCACGATCTACATGGGTGAGATCGACACCCAGCGCCAGGCCCTCAACGTGGCCCGGATGCGCATGCTCGGCGCCGAGGTCATCGCCGTGAAGTCGGGATCGCGCACCCTCAAGGACGCGATCAACGAGGCGTTCCGCGACTGGGTCGCCAACGTCGACCACACGCACTACCTCTTCGGCACGGTCGCGGGTCCGCACCCCTTCCCGGCCATGGTCCGTGACTTCCACCGGGTCATCGGCGTCGAGGCCCGCCGGCAGATCCTGGAGCGGGCCGGCCGACTCCCCGACGCGGCCATCGCCTGCGTCGGCGGCGGCTCCAACGCCATCGGCCTCTTCCACGCCTTCATCCCGGACGCCGACGTACGCCTCATCGGCTGCGAGCCCGCCGGGCACGGCGTGGAGACCGGCGAGCACGCGGCGACCCTGACCGCGGGCGAGCCCGGCATCCTGCACGGTTCGCGTTCCTACGTCCTCCAGGACGAGGAGGGCCAGATCACCGAGCCGTACTCGATCTCGGCCGGTCTGGACTACCCGGGCATCGGCCCCGAGCACTCCTACCTCAAGGACAGCGGCCGCGGCGAGTACCGCGCGGTCACCGACGACGCGGCCATGCAGGCCCTGCGTCTGCTGTCGCGCACCGAGGGCATCATCCCGGCCATCGAGAGCGCCCACGCGCTGGCCGGTGCGCTGGAGGTCGGCAAGGAGCTCGGCAAGGACGGGCTGATCATCGTCAACCTGTCCGGGCGTGGCGACAAGGACATGGACACCGCCGCGCGCTACTTCGGCCTGTACGACACCGACGCCGAGGTCGCGGCCGACGCCGCCGACCTCGCCGAGATCGAGGGGGACGCCAAGTGAGCGGCAACATCCAGCTGTTGACGGACACCCTCGCCGGCGCCAAGGCCGAGGGCCGCTCCGCGCTCATCGCCTACCTCCCGGCCGGGTTCCCGACCGTGGACGGCGGCATCGAGGCGATCAAGGCCGTCTTCGACGGCGGTGCCGATGTCGTCGAGGTGGGTCTGCCGCACAGCGACCCCGTCCTGGACGGCCCGGTCATCCAGACCGCCGACGACATCGCCCTGCGCGGCGGCGTCAAGATCGCCGACGTCATGCGGACGGTGCGCGAGGCGTTCGAGGCCACCGGGAAGCCGGTGCTCGTGATGACGTACTGGAACCCGATCGACCGCTACGGCGTCGAGCGCTTCACCGCCGAGCTCGCCGAGGCGGGCGGCGCCGGGTGCATCCTGCCCGACCTGCCCGTGCAGGAGTCGGCGCTGTGGAGGGAGCACGCGGACAAGCACGGGCTCGCCACGGTCTTCGTGGTCGCGCCCAGCAGCAAGGACGCACGGCTCGCCGAGATCACCGCGGCGGGCAGCGGGTTCGTCTACGCCGCCTCGCTCATGGGCGTCACCGGCACCCGTGCCTCGGTGGGCGCGCAGGCGCAGGAGCTGGTCGAGCGCACCCGCGCCACCGGCACCGGCCTGCCCGTCTGTGTCGGGCTCGGGGTCTCCGACGCCGCGCAGGCCGCCGAGGTGGCCGGCTTCGCGGACGGCGTGATCGTCGGTTCGGCCTTCGTGAAGCGGATGCTGGACGCGCCGGACGACAAGGCCGGGATCGAGGCCGTCCGCGAGCTGGCGGGCGAGCTCGCCGAGGGCGTGCGCCGGCAGGCCTGACACAGCGGGACATTTCGCACAGGTCACTCGAACGGGTGGACCTGGGACCGGGGAGGCGCGGTGCGCCTCCCCGGTTCGTTCTGCGGGTGTGAGCGAGAAGAACCGTGAGGGAAAGCGCACCGCCCGCGAGCGGCTGGCGGTCGAGCGAGAGAAGCAGAAGGCCTCGGAGAAGCGACGGCGGACGCTGATCGTGGGTGCGAGCGTCGTCTGTGTCCTGGGCCTCGCGGCGGTGATCGGAGTGGTCGCCGCCAACGCGGGCAAGGACGACACCGGTGACTCCGCGGACGGCCCGGTCGTGGCGCCCTCGGGGGCCAATGGCGACGACAACCTCGCCATCCCGGTCGGCAAGGCGAGCGCCACGTCCTCCCTCACGATCTGGGAGGACTTCCGCTGCCCGGCCTGCAAGTCCTTCGAGGACGCCTACCGCTCGACGATCCACGAGCTGACGGACTCCGGCCAGCTGAAGGTGCAGTACCACCTCGCGACGATCATCGACGGCAACATGGGCGGCTCCGGCTCCCGCAACGCGGCCAACGCGGCGGCCTGCGCCCAGAACGCGGGCAAGTTCACCGAGTACCACGACGTGCTGTACGAGAACCAGCCGGCCGAGACCGACGACGCCTTCGCCGAGGACAGCAAGCTCATCGAGCTGGCGAAGAAGGTCGACGGCCTGGACACGACCACGTTCCGCACCTGTGTCGAGGACGGCACCCACGACAGCTGGGTCGCCAAGTCCGCGGCGGCCTTCCGCAACGGCGGATTCTCCGGCACCCCGACCGTCCTCCTCGACGGCAAGAACATCTATCAGGACCAGACCATGACCCCGGCGAAGCTGAGGCAGCAGGTGCAGGAGGCGAACAAGGGGTAGGAGTTTTCCGACCCTCCCGTTATGGACCCGTAGCCGGGCTGCCTGCCGTGGGCGGCGCCCGGCACGGTAGCGTCGGACCTGCCATGGAACTTGCCTACATTCCCAGCCCGTCGCACGGGGTTTACCACCTCGGCCCCATTCCGCTGCGCGGCTATGCGTTCTGCATCATCATCGGTGTCTTCGTCGCAGTCTGGCTCGGCAACAAGCGCTGGATCGCCCGGGGCGGACGGGTCGGCACGGTGGCCGACATCTCCGTCTGGGCCGTGCCGTTCGGTCTGCTCGGCGGCCGGCTCTACCACGTGATCACGGACTACGAGCTGTACTTCAGCGAGGGCCGCGACTGGGTGGACGCCTTCAAGATCTGGGAGGGCGGTCTCGGCATCTGGGGCGCGATCGCGCTCGGTGCGCTGGGCGCGTGGATCGGCTGCCGCCGCCGGGGTATCCCGCTGCCGGCCTACGCCGACGCCATCGCCCCCGGCATCGCCCTCGCCCAGGCGATCGGCCGCTGGGGCAACTGGTTCAACCAGGAGCTGTACGGGCGGGAGACTGACCTCCCGTGGGCCCTGCACATCACGTCCTCGACGGACGGCCGGATGCCGGGCTACTACCACCCGACCTTCCTGTACGAGTCGCTGTGGTGCATCGGCGTCGCCGTGCTCGTCATCTGGGCCGACCGGCGCTTCAAGCTCGGGCACGGACGGGCGTTCGCGCTGTACGTCGCCTCGTACTGTGTGGGCCGGTTCTGGATCGAGTACCTCCGCGTCGACGACGCCCACCACATCCTGGGCCTGCGCCTGAACAACTGGACCGCGCTGATCGTGTTCGTGCTCGCGGTGGTCTACATCGTGCTGTCGGCGAAGAAGCGGCCGGGCCGGGAAGAGGTCGTGGAACCCGGGGCCGATGGCTCCGACGACTCCGACGGAGAGACCGCGGCCGTGGAGAAGGCCGAGGACGCCGACTCCGACGAGGCCGCGGAAGAGGCGAAGGACGAGGTCAAGGACGACGCCAAGGACGAGGCGGAGTCCGCGAAGAAGACCTGAGAATCGGTCGTACGACGATGAGGGGCGCCCTGGACCAGGGCGCCCCTCATCGTCGTACGGGATCAGACGCGGTGGGCCAGGGACAGGGTGCGCCGGGCCGTCGCCACCACCGCCGCGTCGATGAATCGGCCGTCGGGCAGGGCCTGGGCTCCCCGTTCCACCGCTGCCGCCTTCATGATCGTTTCCGCCTGTTCGATCTCCCATGCCGTCGGGAGGTAGGCCCGTTCGATCACGGGGAGCTGGCGGGGGTGGATGGCGGCTCGGCCCAGGAAGCCGAGGGTGCGGCCGTGGGCGCAGGAGGCCGCCAGGCCCTCCAGGTCGCGGATGTCGGGGTGGACCGACTGGGACGGGGGAGGGAGGGCCGCCGCTCTGGCCGCCACGATCACTCGGGAGCGGGACCAGTCGAGGCCCGCGTCCTCCCGTACGCCCAGGTCTGCCCGTAGATCCGTCTCGCCCAGGGCGATGCCGCGCAGCGACGGGTGGGCGGCGGCGATCGCGTAGGCGCGCTCCACGCCGAGGGCGGTTTCGAGGAGTGCGTACAGGGCGAGGGCGCCTCCGGCGGCGGGGGCGGTGTGTTCGGCGATGGTGGTGATCTGCTCGGGGGAGGTCACCTTGGGCAGGCGCAGGCCGGTGAGGCCGGGGAGGGTGGCCAGGGCTTCGAGGTCGGCGGCCGCGAGGGGGGTGTCCAGGGCGTTGATCCGGACGTGGACGGGCTGTGGCTGTGACAGCGGTTCGGCGAGGAGTTCCGCGGTGGCGTCACGGGCGTAGGCCTTGCGGTCGGGGGCCACCGCGTCCTCGAGGTCGATCACCACGACGTCGGCGCCGGCGGTCAGGGCCTTCGCCACCACCTGCGGGCGGTCGCCCGGGACGTACAACCAGGTCAGTGTGGTCATACCGCGCCCTCCTCACGCAGCCTCGCCAACTCCCCCTCGGTCAGGCCCAGTTCCGTCAGGACCTCGCTCGTGTCCGCGCCGTGCGGGCGGCCCGTCCAGCGGATCGCGCCGGGGGTCCCGGAGAGGCGGAAGAGCACGTTCTGCATACGGAGGGGGCCGAGCTCCGGGTCGGTGACCGTGGTGATGGTGTCCAGGGCCGCGTACTGAGGGTCCGTCATCACGTCCCGGACGTCCTGGATCGGGGCCACCGCGGCCTCCGCCTTCTCGAAGGCGGCCAGGACCTCCGTGCGGGTGCGCTCGGCGATCCAGGTGCCGACCGCCTCGTCGAGGATGTCGGAATGCCGGGCCCGGTCGGCGCCCGTGGCGAACCACGGCTCGGCGATCAGGTCCTCGCGGCCCACCAGACGCATGACACGTTCCGCGATCGACTGGGCCGAGGTGGAGACGGCGACCCAACTGCCGTCCGCGGTGCGGTAGGTGTTGCGCGGGGCGTTGTGGGCGGAGCGGTTGCCGGTGCGCTCCTGGACGTAGCCCAGCTGGTCGTACCAGGTCGGCTGGGGGCCGAGGACGCCGAGGATCGGCTCGATGATCGCCATGTCCACGACCTGGCCGTCGCCCGTGCGGTCGCGGGCGGCGAGCGCCGTCATCACCGCGTACGCCGTCGCCAGCCCGGCGATGGAGTCGGCGAGGCCGAAGGGCGGGAGCGTCGGGGGCGCGTCGGGTTCGCCGGTGATCGCGGCGAAACCGCTCATCGCCTCGGCGAGGGTGCCGAAGCCGGGGCGGTGGGCGTAGGGGCCGAACTGCCCGAACGCGGTCACGCGGGTGAGGATCAGCCGGGGGTTGGCGGCGCGGAGTTCGTCCCAGCCGAGGTCCCACTTCTCCAGGGTGCCGGGGCGGAAGTTCTCGATGACGACGTCCGCGGTCGCGGCCAGGCGCAGGAGGGTCGCCCGGCCGCCCGGCGTGGAGAGGTCCAGGGTGATCGTGCGCTTGTTGCGGCCGAGGAGCTTCCACCACAGACCGATGCCGTCCTTGGACGGGCCGTGGCCACGGGAGGGGTCGGGTCTGGACGGGTGCTCCACCTTGATGACCTCCGCGCCGAAGTCGCCGAGCATCGTGGCGGCGAGGGGGCCGGCGAAGAGCGTGGCGAGGTCGAGGACGCGGAGCCCGGTGAGGGGGGCCGTGCCCTGCGGGACCTTCACGCCGGGCCCTGCTTGTCGATCTCGGGGCGGTAGGGCATCGACGCCGAGGCGCCCGGCCGCTGGACCGAGAGGGCCGCCGCCGCTGACGCCCACTTCAGGGACTCGCGCATGGGCCGGCCCTCGCCGAGTGCCACCGCGAGGGCGCCGACGAAGGTGTCGCCCGCGCCGGTCGAGTCCACGGCGGTGACCTGGGGGGCGGGGACGGTGAGGGGCTCGGCGTCGCGCGCCACGTAGAGGCAGCCCGCGGAGCCCAGGGTGACGACCACCTCCGGCACCTCGTCGAGCAGGGCGATGGCCGCGGCGTGCGGGTCGGTGCGGCCGGTGAGGGTGGACGCCTCGTGCTCGTTGGGGATCAACAGGTCGGTGGCGGCGAGGAGTTCGATGGGCAGGGGCTGGGCGGGCGCCGGGGTGAGGATGGTGCGGACACGGTGGGCACGGGCCGCCTCGGCGCCCGCGATGACCGCGGCCAGGGGGATCTCCAGTTGCAGGAGCAGGGCGTCGGCGCTGGCGATGAGGCCGTCGTCGCCGGGGGCGAGGTGGTCGACCGTGCCGTTCGCGGCGGGGATCACGACGATCGCGTTGCCACCCTCGTCGTCGACGACGATGTGGGCGGTGCCGGACGGGCCCTCGACGGTGCGCAGATGGTCGGTGTCGACGCCGGAGTGTTCCAGGGTGGAGCGCAGCTGGGTGCCGTGGGCGTCGTTGCCGACCGCGCCGATCATCGAGACGGTGGCGCCCGCGCGGGCCGCGGCGATCGCCTGGTTGGCGCCCTTGCCGCCGGGGATCGTACGGAACTCCCGTCCCGTCACGGTCTCTCCGCGCTGCGGGGCCTTCGCGACGTAGGCGACGAGGTCCATGTTCGTGCTGCCGAGTACGGCGATGTGCGTCATGGGCGGGAAGCCTCCAGGTGGGTGAGGTGCGCGAGGGCGTCGAAGCCGGTGCCGTCGAAGTCGGCGACGGAGGTGGCGAGGCGGTTCTTGAGGGGGGCGGTCCAGCGGTCGGGGAGCACGTCGGGGGCGCCGGTGAGGAGGCCGGCGATGCTGCCGGCGGTGGCGCCGTTGGAGTCGGTGTCCCACCCTCCGCTCACCGCACGGCAGATGGAGCCGGTGAAGTCGCCGTCGGCGTGGGTGAGGGCGGCGGCGACGAGAGCGGTGTTGGGGATGGCGTGGACCCAGTGGTGGGTGTCGGCGTAGGTGGCGTGGAGTTCGTCCACGACCTCGTCGAAGTCGTCGGTGTGCCGGGCCAGTCGGATCGCGTGCAGGACGGCCCGGGACAGGCGGGAGGTCGCGGGGATCACGGTCAGGCCGGCGCGCAGACAGGAGTGGATGTCATGGGTGCCGGTGGCCGCGGTGGCGATCGTGGCCGCCGTGAACATCGCCGCGTAGACGCCGTTGGCGGTGTGGGTGAGGGAGGCGTCCCGGTAGGCCTGCTCCGCCGCGGCCGCCGGGTCGCCGGGGTTGGTCCAGCCGTGGACGTCGGCGCGGATCAGGGCGCCGATCCATTCGCGGAAGGGGTTGCGGTGGCGGGCCGTGTGCGGGGGGTTCAGGCCGAGGAGGAGGTTGCGGTAGGCGATGCGTTCGGCGGTGAAGGTACGGCCGGCGGGGAGTTCGTCCAGCCAGAGGCCGGCCACGTCCGTGGGGGTGAAGTCCCTGCCGTGGCGGCGGAGCAGGAGGAGGTTGAGGAGGGGGTAGTTGAGGTCGTCGTCCTCGGGCATGCCGTCGATGTTCTCGGCGAGGGAGGTGGCGGCCGAGCGGCGGTTCCAGGGGTGGGCCCGCAGGAGGCCGGACGGGACTCCGCGGGCGGTGAACCAGGTGTTCAGGGGCCAGTTGCCGGTGGATCGGGCCAGGTCGCGGATGGCTTCCAGGGGGAGCTTCTCGACGGGTTTGCCCAGCAGGCAGCCGACGGCCCGGCCCAGCCAGGCCGCTTCGAAGCGGGAGGGGGCAGGGAGGGGTACGGGACGGGTGTCGGACGGCCAGTCGGGGCACAGCCGTCTGATCTTCGCCAGGTCCGTCGGTTCGTGGTCCTCCAACTTGCTCGGCAGGTCGGCCAGTTCGTCGAGCAGGTCCTTGGCCAGTTGCCGCAGATACCGGGACGGGGGTTCCGGGGAGGCGCCCGCGCTGAGGGGGGCCTCCTTGCCGCCCGCCGCCGCCCATCTCGCCGCGATCACCGATGCCTCGCGGCCGTCCAGTGCGGCCTGGCGGAGTTCGTGGCCCAGAAGGTCTTCCGGTTGGACCCAGGTCAGTCGGAGCATCTCGGGCCTTCGATCTCGGCGAACGCGGACTCGTGGGCGCGGCGGCGGCGTACGTCCCGTTCGAAGATCTCCCGGGTCACCTCGGTGAGCGTGGCCGCCGGGTCCCAGAGGTCCAGGCGGCTGGCTTCGGAGACCTGTTTCGCCCAGTCGTCCGGGGGCGGTGAGCCGAGGGCGCCCGCGATCGCGCCCGCCATCGTCGCGATCGAGTCGCAGTCACGGCCGTAGTTCACCGCGCCAAGGACCGTGTGCCGGTAGTCGCCGCCGGCCACCAGCAACATGCCCAGTGCGACGGGGAGTTCCTCGATCGCGTGGAGGCGGGAGGGGCGGCGGGCGCCGAGGGAGGGGGCGCGGTAGTCGGGGCCCACCGTGTCGTACGGGGCGACCGCCTCCCTGAGCGGCTTCAGGGCCGACTCGACGTCCGTGTGGTCCTGGGCCGCTTCGCAGACCTTCAGGATCGCCGTGCGGGTGCCGTCCTTCGCCAGGGACAGACAGGTGGTGACGACCGACTCCGGGGTGGCGTCCGGGGCGCAGGCCGCCGCCACCGCCGCCGCGAAGACGCCGGCCGCCTCACGGCCGTACGACGACTGGTGGGCGCCCGCGATGTCCAGGGCCTCGGCGTAGGCGGCCCGTGGGTCGGCCGCGTTGACCAGGCCGACCGGGGCCATGTACATCGCGGCACCGCAGTTGACGATGTTGCCCACGCCCGCCTCGCGGGGATCGACGTGGCCGTAGTGGAGACGGGTCACCAGCCACTTCTCCGCCAGGAAGACGCGGTGGAGGAGGAGGGCCTCCTGTTCCAGCTCCGGGATCCAGCGGGGTGTCGTCATCAGGTCGGGGACCAGGTGGTCGGCGATCGCGTACGCGTCCAGGTGGTCGCGGACCTTGGCGTAGACCCTGATCAGGGCGTGCGTCATCAAGGTGTCGTCGGTGACGTGGCCGTCGCCCTTGTGGTACGGCGCGATGGGACGGGCGGTGCGCCAGGCATCGCCGTTCCAGGGGCCGACGATGCCGTGGACGCGGCCGGCGTGGCGCTCCAGGATCTGGTCGGGGGAGTAGCCCTCCACCGGGCCGCCCAGGGCGTCGCCGACCGCCGCGCCCACGAGGGCGCCGGTGATCCGGTCCTCAAGGGTCACTCCTGAAGGGCCACTTTCTGAATTTTTGGGCGTCATGCCCGAATCATCCTCCCGGTGTGGCCGGTTGTGTGGCTTCCAGGAGTTCGGCGAGTTCTACGAGGTCGGTGCCGGTGAGCCGGGGGAGGGCGCAGCCGGAGAGGGTGCGGCAGGTGTCCCGCCAGGTGGCGGGGATCGCCCGGCCGCCGCTCAGTGCGCCGGTGAGGGCGCCGGTCAGGGCGGGGGCGGAGTCGGCGACCCGGGAGAGACAGGCCGCCGCCGGTACGGCTTCCGCGATGCGGCCGTTCGCCGCGGTGGCCAGGGCGAGGGCCACCGGGACCGTCTCGGCCGCCGCGATGCCGTAGCTGTAGACGTGGTCGACGATCTGGTGTTCCAGGAGGGGGATCAGGGCGAAGGCGTTCTCGGCGTCGTGGGCCAGCTTGAGGGCGTGGCGGGCGTTGCGGCCGATCTCGGTCTCCTCGGGAAGCTCGGTGAGGGCGGCTGTGGCGCAGGTGTGGATGTCGGCGCCGGTGAGGGCGAGGGAGAGGGCCGCGGCCATGGCTCTCGCGCCGTGCACGCCGTCGCCGTCCTGGGTGTAGCGGGCGTCGAACTCGGCCAGGTCGGCGGCGAGTCGGGGGTCGCCGGGGTGGGCGGCGGCGAGGACGCAGGCGCGGACGCAGGCCGCGTCGTCGAAGTAGTGGGGGTTGTCGTGGCCGGTGGCGGGTGGGCGCAGGCCGGTGGCGAGGTTGCCGAGGCCCGCTCTCACCGAGATGCGGGCGCGGAGGGGGAGTACGGCGGATTCGATCTCGGGGGCGCGGTCCGCTGCCGCGGCGACCTCGCTGGCGAGGGCGTTCCAGGTGAGGTCGATCGCGGCTCTGGTACGGCGTTCTCGGCTGAGGTCGCCCAGGACGGTGTCGTCGCCGGCGCGGAGGAGGGCCTCTGCCGCGAAGGCCGCCCATTCGGCGTCGTCGGAGGGGCCCAGGCGGAGGGGTTCGGGGGGTTGGTTCAGGGCGATGGGGACGGGGAGGGTCGTCGTGGCGTTCTGCTCCGCGAAGGTGTCGAGTTCGCGGGTGAGGCGGCGGGTCCAGTCGGGCATGCGGGCAGCGCGGTGGCGGGCGGCGGGCCAGCCGGCGGCGTCGCCTGCGGCGAGGCCTAGGAGGAGGCCTTCGGTGCGCCGCGATTCTCTCGCCCCCGCCGCCCCTACCCGTTCCCATCCTCCAGGGGCTGCCGCCCCTTCGACCCCGCTCCCAGGGGGCTCCGCCCCCTGGACCCCCGTCGGCCCTGAAGGGGCCTCGTCCTCAAACGCCGGACGGGCTGAGAGGTGCGGGCTCATCCGTTCGCCCCCGAGCCGTCGTCCGCTGCCAGCGTGAACGTCGTCGGGTCCGGGCCCAGTACCGCCTCCGTCAAGCGGTCCGCCACGTCCAGGACGTGATGGCCTGCCATCGCCGGGAGGCAGCTGCCCCTCGCCGGGCCGATCGCCGCTGCCCAGTCGGCCGGGATCGAGGACGCGCCCTGCGTCGCGCCGGCCAGGGCGCCCGCCACCGCCGCTGTCGTGTCCGCGTCTCTGCCCATGTTCACCGCGGTGAGGACCGCGTCCACGAAGTCGCCGTCGGCTGCCGCGTACGCGCCGAAGGCCAGGGCGACGGCCTCGGGGGCGAGGTCGGTCCAGGGGTAGCCGCCGATGACCACGGCTGAGCGGACCGCGCGTTCGCCGCGGTGGGCGACCGCCACCGCGCGGCGCAGGGATCTCGCCGTCCAGGAGTCGTCCGGGACCACGGCGAGTGCTGACGCCACCACCGCGATGGTCGGGGCGCCCGCCATCGCCGCCGCCACGCCCGCCGCGACCGCCTGGCCGCCGTAGATGCCCTCGCCGTCATGGCTCACCGAGCCGTCGATCGCCACCAGCCGCGCCGCCTCCGCCGGGCGCCCCGCCGCGAAGACGCCGAAGGGCGCCGCCCGCATGGCCAGGCCGTCGCTCCAGGCGTGGCGGTGCTGGGCCGAGATGGGCGCCGCCAGCCCCCTGCGGAGGTTCTCCAGCGTGCCGCGTTCGCTGAAGCCGGCGCCCCGGAAGGGGCCCTCGTCCCGGTCCGCGATCCACTCGTGCCATGCCGCCTCCACGTGGGCCGGGGTCAGCGCCGAGCCGTGGCGGGACAGGAGCAGGCCCGAGAAGATCGCGTACTCCGTGTCGTCCGTGCCCGCCGGGGTCTCGGCCACGTATCCCGTGATGCGGCCCCAGCGGGCCCGGATCTCCGACGGCTTCATGTTCTCCGCCGGCGCGCCCAGCGCGTCGCCCACGGCCAGGCCCAGCAGTGCGCCGCGGGCCCGCTCGCGGAGTCCGGCGGCGTCGCCGGGTGCCGGGACCGAGGGAATGCAGGCGATGGATGCCATACGCGGCCTCTCTCCGGAGGCTCCGCACGGGGCGCGGGGCCTTTGCGGATGTGTCCCACCGGCGCGCGTCACCAGAGCATCAGCGGCCTCAGCGTCACCCGGTCGACATTTGAGCGGGCTTCCGATCGTATGCGCATTCGACGGTAAAACCGCAGGTTAGCCCAGCCTTTCCTTGCTGGCGGACGGGAATTTCGGCACGTAGAGTCTGGTTGTCAAGAATTAGAACCAGTCCAAACTTAGCTTTGGCTCAGCTTCCTGGGGGACCCCGTATGGCCATCATCGAGACCGAGGCGCCACTGCACGAGGCGCACCGTGACAACCACACGCACCGGGATGTGAACGGTGGCTGGCTGCGGCCCGCCGTCTTCGGTGCGATGGACGGGCTCGTCTCCAACCTGGCGTTGATGACCGGCGTCGCCGGTGGATCCGTCGGGCAGCAGGTCATCGTGGTGACCGGGCTCGCCGGGCTTGCCGCCGGCGCCTTCTCCATGGCCGCCGGTGAGTGCACCTCCGTCGCCTCGCAGCGTGAGCTCGTCGAGGCCGAGCTGGATGTGGAGCGGCGGGAGCTGCGCAAGCATCCCAAGGACGAGGAGGCCGAGCTCGCGGCCCTGTATGAGGCGAGGGGTGTCGAGCCCTGGCTCTCCCGGGAGGTCGCCAAGCAGCTGTCCCGGGACCCCGAGCAGGCTCTGGAGATACACGCGCGCGAGGAGCTCGGGATCGACCCCGGGGATCTGCCCTCGCCGCTCGTCGCCGCCGTGTCGTCGTTCGGGGCGTTCGCGCTGGGGGCCCTGCTCCCCGTACTGCCTTATCTGCTGGGTGCCACCACGCTGTGGCCCGCCCTGCTCCTCGCGCTGGTCGGGCTCTTCGCCTGCGGTGCCGTTGTGGCCAAGGTGACCGCGCGGAGCTGGTGGTTCAGCGGGCTGCGACAGCTCGCGCTCGGTGGTGCCGCGGCCGGTGTGACGTACGCCCTGGGCACTTTGTTCGGAACGGCCGTAGGATAGGTCGACTGGAACTTATGCGTTGGGCCGCATAAGTAGCCGTTACTCACTGGTTTCGAATGCTTAACCACTGGGCATGAGCCGTAAGCGCTGTGGGCAATGACGCCTGCCGCGCACCCGCGAGGTGGGCGACGACGCTCCCCTCGCCCCCTCGGGCCGATGGACACCGATCTGTCCTGTTCGGTCCCACATACTTCAAGCCACGTCCGCGACACCCGTTTCGCGACCTCGTGGCGTCCGCATGTTGGAACGGGGTATCCGGTTCCCGAGATCCGCTCCATCATGTAACCTGCACGAAATTTTGCGCACACGCAGAGGGCCAACGTCGTCCCTCGGCACGCAGACATGCCACTTGAGACGACGACGGGAGAGCCGATGCGTACGCCGCGCCAGCCGTCCCAGCACTCCGTGAATGGCCAGAAGTGGTCCTTCATGGATGCTCGCCCTGCTGCGCAGGGTATGTACGACCCCCGCAACGAGAAGGACGCCTGTGGCGTCGGTTTCGTGGCCACCCTCACCGGCGAGGCGAGCCATGCGCTGGTCGAGCAGGCGCTGACCGTTCTGCGCAACCTGGAGCACCGCGGTGCCACCGGCTCCGAGCCCGACTCGGGTGACGGCGCGGGCATCCTGACCCAGGTCCCGGACGCGTTCTTCCGCGAGGTGGCCGGGTTCGAGCTCCCCGAGGCCGGTGCGTACGCCGTCGGTATCGCCTTCCTGCCGGAGGACGGCACCGAGGACGCCGTCTCACAGATCGAGACCATCGCCGCCGAAGAGGGCCTCACCGTCCTCGGCTGGCGTGAGGTGCCGACCGCGCCCGAACTCCTCGGCGCCACCGCGCGTTCGACGATGCCCGCCTTCCGCGAGGTGTTCGTCGCCGACGGCTCCAGCGCCGGCATCGACCTCGACCGCAAGGCGTTCGTGCTGCGCAAGCGCGCCGAACGCGAGGTCGACGTCTACTTCCCCTCGCTCTCCGCGCGCACGATCGTCTACAAGGGCATGCTGACCACCGGTCAGCTGGAGCCCTTCTTCCCGGACCTGTCCGACCGCCGCTTCGCCTCGGCCATCGCCCTCGTCCACTCGCGCTTCTCCACGAACACCTTCCCGTCGTGGCCGCTCGCGCACCCCTACCGCTTCGTCGCGCACAACGGGGAGATCAACACCGTCAAGGGCAACCGCAACTGGATGGTCGCCCGCGAGTCGCAGCTCGTCTCCAGCCTGTTCGGCAACGACGACAAGGCCCTCGAGCGCGTCTTCCCGGTGTGTACGCCGGACGCCTCCGACTCGGCGTCCTTCGACGAGGTGCTCGAACTGCTCCACCTCGGTGGGCGTTCGCTGCCGCACTCCGTGCTGATGATGATCCCGGAGGCGTGGGAGAACCACGACTCCATGGACCCGGCCCGGCGCGCCTTCTACCAGTACCACTCCACGCTGATGGAGCCCTGGGACGGCCCGGCCTGTGTCACCTTCACCGACGGCGTCCAGGTCGGCGCGGTGCTCGACCGCAACGGTCTGCGCCCCGGCCGCTACTGGGTCACCGACGACGGCCTCGTCGTGCTCGGCTCCGAGGTCGGCGTCCTCGACATCGACCCCGCCAAGGTCGTCCGCAAGGGCCGCCTCCAGCCCGGCAGGATGTTCCTCGTCGACACCGCCGAGCACCGCATCATCGAGGACGACGAGATCAAGGCGCAGCTCGCCGCCGAGGCCCCCTACGCGGAGTGGCTGGAGGCCGGCGAGATCGAGCTCTCCGACCTGCCCGAGCGCGAGCACATCGTGCACACCCACGCCTCGGTCACCCGCCGCCAGCAGACCTTCGGCTACACCGAGGAAGAACTGCGCATCATCCTCGCGCCGATGGCCAAGACCGCCGGCGAGCCGCTCGGTTCGATGGGCACGGACTCGCCGATCGCCGCGCTGAGCGAGCGCCCGCGTCTCCTCTTCGACTACTTCACCCAGCTGTTCGCGCAGGTCACCAACCCGCCGCTGGACGCGATCCGCGAAGAGCTCGTCACCTCGCTGCGCAGCTCGCTGGGCCCGCAGGGCAACCTGCTCGACCCGACGGCCGCCTCCTGCCGCTCCGTCGTCCTGCCCTTCCCGGTCATCGACAACGACGAGCTGGCCAAGCTCATACACATCAACGCCGACGGCGACATGCCCGGCATGAAGGCCGCGACGCTCTCCGGCCTCTACCGGGTCTCCGGCGGCGGCGACTCCCTGGCCGCGCGCATCGACGAGATCTGCGCCGAGGCCGACGCCGCCATCGACAACGGCGCCCGGCTGATCGTCCTGTCCGACCGGCACTCCGACGCCGAGCACGCGCCGATCCCGTCGCTGCTGCTCACCGCCGCCGTCCACCATCACCTCATCCGCACCAAGCAGCGCACCGAGGTGGGCCTGCTGGTCGAGGCCGGTGACGTCCGCGAGGTCCACCACGTCGCCCTGCTGATCGGCTTCGGCGCCGCGGCCGTGAACCCGTACCTCGCCATGGAGTCGGTGGAGGACCTGCTGCGCGCGGGCACCTTCATCAACGGCCTGGAGCCCGAGCAGGCGATCCGCAACCTGATCTACGCGCTCGGCAAGGGCGTCCTGAAGGTCATGTCCAAGATGGGCATCTCGACCGTCGCCTCCTACCGCGGCGCCCAGGTCTTCGAGGCCGTCGGTCTCGACCAGGCCTTCGTCGAGAAGTA
This sequence comes from Streptomyces sp. NPDC001536, assembly GCF_042894505.1. Classification (NCBI taxonomy): domain Bacteria; kingdom Bacillati; phylum Actinomycetota; class Actinomycetes; order Kitasatosporales; family Streptomycetaceae; genus Streptomyces; species Streptomyces sp. NPDC001536. The sequence continues at coordinate 366,317 of NZ_JBIAVQ010000005.1, read as the reverse complement.
CTTCAACGGCACGGCCACCAAGATCGGCGGCGTCGGCATCGACGTCATCGCCAAGGAGGTCGCCGCCCGCCACGCCAAGGCGTACCCGGCGTCCGGCATCGCGCCGGCCCACCGCGCCCTCGACATAGGCGGCGAGTACCAGTGGCGCCGCGAGGGCGAGCCGCACCTGTTCGACCCGGAGACGGTCTTCCGCCTCCAGCACTCGACGCGCACCAACCGCTACGACATCTTCAAGAAGTACACGGACCGCGTGAACGAGCAGTCCGAGCGGCTCATGACGCTCCGCGGCCTGTTCGGCTTCAAGTCGGACCGCCCGTCGATCTCCGTCGACGAGGTCGAGCCGGTCTCCGAGATCGTCAAGCGCTTCTCCACCGGCGCCATGTCGTACGGCTCCATCTCCAAGGAGGCGCACGAGACCCTCGCCATCGCCATGAACCAGTTGGGCGGCAAGTCCAACACCGGTGAGGGCGGCGAGGACGCGGACCGTCTCTACGACCCGGCGCGCCGGTCGTCCATCAAGCAGGTCGCCTCCGGCCGCTTCGGTGTGACCTCCGAGTACCTGGTCAACGCGGACGACATCCAGATCAAGATGGCCCAGGGCGCCAAGCCCGGCGAGGGCGGTCAGCTGCCCGGCCACAAGGTCTACCCGTGGGTCGCCAAGACGCGTCACTCGACGCCGGGCGTGGGCCTCATCTCCCCGCCGCCGCACCACGACATCTACTCCATCGAGGACCTGGCCCAGCTGATCCACGACCTGAAGAACGCGAACCCGCAGGCGCGGATTCACGTGAAGCTGGTCTCCGAGGTCGGTGTCGGCACGGTCGCCGCGGGTGTCTCCAAGGCCCACGCGGACGTCGTCCTCATCTCGGGTCACGACGGTGGTACGGGCGCCTCGCCGCTGACGTCCCTCAAGCACGCCGGTGGACCTTGGGAGCTGGGCCTCGCCGAGACCCAGCAGACGCTGCTCCTCAACGGCCTGCGCGACCGCATCGTCGTGCAGACCGACGGTCAGCTCAAGACCGGTCGTGACGTCGTCATCGCCGCGCTGCTCGGCGCCGAGGAGTTCGGTTTCGCGACCGCGCCGCTCGTCGTCTCCGGCTGCGTCATGATGCGCGTCTGCCACCTGGACACCTGCCCGGTCGGCATCGCCACCCAGAACCCGACCCTCCGGGACCGGTTCACCGGCAAGGCCGAGTACGTCGTGAACTTCTTCCAGTTCATCGCCGAGGAGGTCCGCGAGCTCCTCGCCGAGCTGGGCTTCCGCTCCATCGAGGAGGCCGTCGGCCACGCCGAGACCCTCGACGTGACCCGCGCGGTCGACCACTGGAAGGCGCAGGGCCTGGACCTGACCCCGCTCTTCTACGTGCCGGAGCTGCCCGAGGGCACCCCGCTGCACCAGGTCATCGAGCAGGACCACGGTCTGGAGAAGGCGCTCGACAACGAGCTCATCAAGCTCGCCGCCGACGCCCTGGCCGCGTCCAGCGCCACCGACGCCCAGCCGGTGCGCGCCCAGGTCGCCATCCGCAACATCAACCGCACGGTCGGCACCATGCTCGGCCACGAGGTGACGAAGAAGTTCGGCGGTGCGGGCCTGCCCGAGGACACCATCGACATCACCTTCACCGGCTCCGCGGGCCAGTCCTTCGGCGCCTTCCTGCCGCGCGGTGTCACGCTGCGCCTGGAGGGCGACGCCAACGACTACGTCGGCAAGGGCCTCTCCGGCGGCCGGGTGATCGTCCGTCCCGACCGGGGCGCCGACCACCTCGCCGAGTTCTCGACGATCGCGGGCAACACCATCGCGTACGGCGCGACCGGCGGCGAGCTGTTCCTGCGCGGTCGTACCGGTGAGCGCTTCTGCGTCCGCAACTCCGGTGCGCTGGTGGTCTCGGAGGGCGTGGGCGACCACGGCTGCGAGTACATGACCGGCGGTCACGCGGTGGTCCTGGGCGAGACGGGCCGTAACTTCGCGGCCGGTATGTCCGGTGGTATCGCCTACGTCATCGACCTGGACCGCGACAACGTCAACGTCGGCAACGTGAACGCCGTAGAGGCGCTGGACGAGACCGACAAGCAGTGGCTGCACGACGTGGTGCGCCGCCACGCCGAGGAGACGGGCTCGACCGTCGCCGAGAAGCTGCTCGTCGACTGGGACACGTCCGTGGAGCGCTTCAGCAAGATCATCCCCAGCACGTACAAGGCAGTGCTCGCCGCCAAGGCCGCCGCCGAGCAGGCCGGTCTCTCCGAGACCGAGATCACCGAGAAGATGATGGAGGCGGCGATCAATGGCTGACCCGAAGGGCTTCCTGAACCACGGGCGCGAGGTCGCCAAGTCCCGTCCCGTCGACGTACGCCTGAAGGACTGGAACGAGGTCTACGTCCCCGGCTCCCTGCTGCCGATCATCAGCAAGCAGGCCAGCCGCTGCATGGACTGCGGTATCCCGTTCTGCCACAACGGCTGTCCGCTGGGGAACCTCATCCCCGAGTGGAACGACTACGCCTACCGCGAGGACTGGGCGGCCGCGAGCGAGCGGCTGCACGCGACCAACAACTTCCCGGAGTTCACCGGTCGCCTCTGCCCGGCTCCCTGCGAGTCGGCGTGTGTGCTCGGCATCAACCAGCCCGCCGTGACCATCAAGAACGTCGAGGTCTCGATCATCGACAAGGCGTGGGACAGCGGTGACGTCGAGCCGCAGGCCCCCGAGCGCCTCTCGGGCAAGACCGTCGCGGTCATCGGCTCGGGCCCGGCGGGCCTGGCCGCCGCCCAGCAGCTCACGCGGGCCGGCCACACCGTCGCCGTCTACGAGCGCGCCGACCGCGTCGGCGGTCTGCTGCGCTACGGCATCCCCGAGTTCAAGATGGAGAAGCGGCACATCAACCGCCGTATCGAGCAGATGCGCGCGGAGGGCACCCGCTTCCGTACCGGGATCGAGATCGGCCGCGACCTCAAGGCGACCGACCTGCGCAAGCGGTACGACGCCGTCGTCATCGCCGCCGGTGCGACGACCGCCCGTGACCTCCCGGTCCCCGGCCGCGAGCTCAAGGGCGTCCACCAGGCGATGGAGTACCTGCCGCTGGCCAACAAGGTGCAGGAGGGCGACTTCGTGGCGCCCCCCATCACCGCCGAGGGCAAGCACGTCGTGGTCATCGGCGGTGGCGACACCGGCGCCGACTGCGTGGGCACCGCCCACCGCCAGGGCGCGGCCTCGGTCACGCAGCTGGAGATCATGCCGCAGCCGGGCGCGGACCGTGCCCCGCACCAGCCGTGGCCGACCTTCCCGATGCTCTACAAGGTCACCTCCGCGCACGAAGAGGGCGGCGAGCGGGTCTACTCCGTCTCCACCACCCACTTCGAGGGCGACGAGGACGGCAACGTCCAGAGGCTGCACCTCAGCGAGGTCGAGTTCATCGACGGCAAGCTGACCTCGAAGCCGGGCACGGAGCGCAAGATCCCCGCCCAGCTGGTCACCCTCGCGATGGGCTTCACCGGCACCGACCGGGAGAACGGTCTGGTCGAGCAGTTCGGCCTGGAGCTCGACGAGCGCGGCAACATCGCCCGCGACGCCGACTTCCAGACCAACGTCCCCGGTGTGTACGTCGCCGGTGACGCGGGCCGCGGCCAGTCCCTCATCGTGTGGGCGATCGCGGAGGGCCGCTCGGCCGCCCGCGGCGTCGACCGCTTCCTGACCGGCGCCAGCGAACTGCCGGCCCCGATCCGTCCGACGGACCGCTCCCTGATGGTCTGATCCGCCGGATCGCCAGACGTCCCGTACAAAGGCGTACGGAACACTGACGGCGCCTGCCCTCCTCGTCCCCGACCGGACCGGACGGCAGGCGCCGTCGCATGCTCAGGAGGCCTCCAGCCCCTCGAACCGCACCGCGGCGTCCTCGGTGTAGGCGCCCACCCTGCCCTGGAGATACGGGCGTTCGGCGTCGGTGAAGGTCACGAGCCGCTCGCCGTCCACCTCCACGGTGAGCCGCGGACCTTGCTGCTCCACCCGCACCGACGACCAGTCGCCCACCGGGTACTCCTCGTGCCCCGTGGCCAGGAACCGCTGCCCGCCCGGATATGCCGGGTCCCGCTTGCCGAGTTCCCAGCCGTTGGGCTTGAGGGTGATGTAGTAGAAGTGCTCCGCGTCCGTGTACGCCCACACCAGCCACGGCACCTCCCACGGGTTCGGGTGCGGGGTGCGCAGCTGCTCGACGGTGCGCATCCGTGACGCGAACCGCACATCGTCGTAGGACGCGGTGCTGACGACCAGTCCGGCGTGGGTGGTGCCGGGGTCCTCGGCCGGCATCGGGGACAGGGACAGGGAGTCGTCGTCGCCGGTGTTGGTGCCGTGGCCGTTGAACACGGAGGTCCAGCGGCCATGTGTGGAGCCGTCGGCCCAGGGGGCGGTCTGTCGTGGCTCCGGGTCCGAGCCGCACTGGCTCAAGGCGAGGGACAGGCCGACCGCCAGGGTGAGGGCCAGCGCGACTCCGGCCAGGACGCGGCTCCTGCGCCCCGGCCCCGACGGAAGCTCCGGCGGGGGCCCGGGTGGACGTGCCGACGCGGGCCCCGACCGAATTCCCGACCGAAGTCCCTGCGGAATCAGGGGGATCCGTCGGCGCGAGCGCAGGAGTGACGGCGTCATGCCGTCGAGTATGGCCCGGATGCGGTGAGGCCGACCGGGACATCGGCGGCGAAGTCCTCCGCCAGCTGGTCCAGGATCCGGCGCGCGGCCCTGCCGTCGCCGAACGGATTGCCCGCGCCCGCCATCCGCCGGTACTCCACCGGATCGTCGAGGAGTTTCTCCGCCCAGGTCACGATGGTCTCCGGGTCCGTGCCGACGAGCCGGGCCGATCCGGCCTCGACCGCCTCGGGCCGCTCGGTGGTCGTGCGCAGCACCAGCGAGGGCTTGCTGAGACTGGGGGCCTCCTCCTGGATTCCGCCGGAGTCGGTGAGGACGAGGTCGCATTCGGCCAGGGTCGCCGCGAAGTCCAGATAGCCGAGCGGCTCGACGAGCGAGATGCCCTGGTGACCGTCGAGTTCGGGCAGCAGCACGTCCCGTACGGCCGGGCTCTTGTGCAGCGGCAGCACGATCTCCACGTCCCCGCGCCGCGCGAGCCGGGTCAGCGCCCGCCCCATGCCGCGCATCCGCTCGCCCTGGTTCTCCCGGCGGTGCAGGGTGACCAGGATCCGCTTGGCGGCGGTGCGGAACGCGGAGGTGCCGGTGCCCTCGGCCAGGACCCACAGAAGGTTGTCGATCACCGTGTTGCCGGTGGTGAACACCTGCTCCTCGGGGACGCCCTCGTCGGTCAGATGGCGGGCCGCGGCCGGGGTGGGGGCGAAGTGCCAGCGGGCGATACGGCCGATGAGGCTGCGGTTGAGCTCCTCCGGGAACGGGTTGTCGATGACGCCGGTGCGCAGTCCGGCCTCCACATGGGCGACCGGGATCTTCTCGTAGAAGGCGGCCAGGGCACCGGCCAGCGCGGTCGTGGTGTCCCCCTGCACCACGACCAGGTCGGGGCGTTGCTCCCGCATGGCCCCGCCGAGCTCACCGACCAGCCGGGCGGTGAGGTCGGACAGCTGCTGCCGGCTGCGCATCACCTCCAGGGCGATGCGTACGTCGACGCACAGCATGCCGAGCATCTGGTGAAGCATCTCGCGGTGCTGACCGGTGGTGACGACGACCGGCTCGAACTGTGGACCGGCGGCCATCGCCCGGGCCACGGGCGCCAGTTTGATCGCTTCGGGCCGGGTGCCGAGCACCAGCATGGCGCGTACGGGCGTGGCTGACGGAGGTGTGGACATGTCGGGTGCCCCCCTTGGGCATGCGTGATCGTCGCAGCGACCACGTCGAGGGTGATGAGAGAGGTGATGAGAGAAAGAGACGAGGACCCGCGCGCGGAACGGGCGCGGTCTGAACGTCCTCAGGTGCGCGCGGTCTTCAGCCAGCCCCGCTGGCCGGTGAGCATCCGCCAGAACCCCCACCAGCCGGCGGCGAACCAGATGTAGCCGTAGAAGACGAAGACATGGGCGAGCAGGACCGAGCGCACCAGGCCCAGCTCCCGCTCACGCTTGGCATAGACGAAGCCGTACGCGTAGGCGGCGGTGAACGAGAGCAGATACGGGCCGAGCAGCCACATGGGCGAGACCAGCGCCTGCCCTGCCTGGACGGAGGCCACGGTGGTGGCGCCGAGGGCGACGAGGAAGGACAGCGGCAGCAGCGAGGTGAGCAGGATGAGCACCGGGCTGGAGAGGTGGTAGAGCAGATCGAGTGCGGCACGGGTCGGGACGTCCCTGAGGATGAGCGGGACCAGACCGGCCGACTGGAGGTGGCCCTGGAACCAGCGGGATCGCTGGCGGATCAGGCGCCGCAGGCTGAGCACGGCCTGCTGGGAGACCGCGGCGGTGGTGCAGTGCTGGTTGGTCCAGCCCTTGGCGATCAGCCGGACCCCGAGGTCGAGGTCCTCGGTGAGGCTGTCGCTCCAAGGGCCGTCCCCGTCCAGGGTGTTGAGCGCCGACAGCCGCATGAACTGCCCGTTGCCGCCCATGCCCACGCTGCCGATGGAGCGGCGGGCGCTCTGGAAGACGTCGCCGTAGACGACGAACTCCATGTCCTGCATACGGGCGAGCAGGCCGAGATGCCGGTTGTACATCCGGACGCAGACCTGAACCGCGCCCGTTCTCGGGTCGTCGAAGTACGGGTCGACCGACTGCACGACATGCGGGTCGAGCCGTCCGTCCGCGTCGACCACGCACAGGACCACGTCTTCTGGGTCGTGACCGGCGAGCAGACCGGATTCCCGCAGGTGGCGTACGCCGTCATTGAGTGCGGCGCCTTTGCCTTTACGGGCATTCGGCGGAGTGCGCCGGTGCAGTCGCACCAAGGCCGGGTCGGCGGCCAGCGCGATGTCGGAGGTGCGGTCGTCCGAGCCGTCATCGATCACCAGTGCCATAAAATTCCGGACAGGCAGTGAGGTGATTCGCGCCAGGCTTTCGGAAAGCACCTGCTCCTCGTTGAGACAGGCGAGAAGAAATACATAGAACCGGTCTCTCCGGTCTGTTCGAGAACGGCGAATTCTGCGCCTCGACAGCAGAAAGAGACTGGTGTTGTAGCAGCCGGCCATAATGATCAAAGTGATGCTCGACCACAGGAGCAGCTCAGTGATCATGACTGCTCCCCGCGGTGGCCTGCGCCTTCTGTGTCTGGCGGCGCAGCCGTATCCGGGCCAGCAGGATCAGACAGGCGGTCAGGCAATAGAACAGGAATCCGGCCCCGGCCGTTGCCTGTAAGGTTTTGGCCAAAGGTAGCCCGGGCACGGCTTCGGGCGCGGCCATCGCCCCTGCCAGGGGCAGTAGAGCCCCCAGGGCGGGTCGTCCGTACATTGTCCCCCCACACATTTCACAACGCGTCCCCATCGCGCGAAGGTGAACGTAGCAGACGCCGGGGGCGGCTCAGAAGGTTAATCAGAAAAAGGACATGTCCGATCTTCTTGTGTCGTCTCCTGGCACTCCAGGAATTCACCCTTCAGGTCATTGACACTCTTCGTGGCCGTTCATAAGAATCGGTGACTTCCTATTGTGAAAAACCTTTGCCAAGGATTGGCAAAGTGGGGGGAAAGATCGTGAGACCAATGATTCGCCTTCGGAGACGAGGAATCCCGAAGTTCTCCGTGATCCTGCTGCTCGTTGCCGCCCTGCTCAGCGGCACTTTCCTGGCCACGGGTGCCCAGGCCGCCCCCGGAGGCCACGAGAACGTCGCCGGGAAGTCCGGACTGAGCCGCGTCGACCTCAAGGGCTGGGCGAAGGCCCAGCTCAAGGCCGACCGGGCGCGCCACGCCAAGCCGCGCCAGAAGGCGTCCGCCACCCTGTCGACGGCGACCGCCTTCCCGGTCCAGACCGCGTCGGCCGTGACCCGGCAGGCCGCCCTGCTCCAGGCCGCCGACGTCGCCGCCGCGGCCGACCCGACGACGCTGGTCCTCTACGACACCGCGGGCGCCTACGGGCAGTTGGGCGAGCTGTACGCCATGGCCGCCGCCAACCTCGCGGGCCACTTCGGCACGGTCACCGCCAAGCCCGTCCAGCAGTACACCGCCGGCATGGTCGAGTCGTACACGGCCGTGATCTACATCGGCTCGACCTACTACTGCTGCGACACCCCGGACGCGATCCCGGCCGCCTTCTACCAGGACGCCTCCACCACGACCAAGCCCGTGATCTGGATGGGCGCCAACATCTGGAACATGGCGAACTCCGTGGGCGTAGCCCAGTTCACGCAGAAGTACGGCTGGGACCCGACGACGTCGTACTACGAGGACGGCGGTTCGATCGGCACCGTGACACAGGTGACGTACAAGAACCAGACACTCACCCGGAAGGTCCCGGTGGGCCAGGACGGCGGCGTGCTGCGCCCCAACGTCCTCACCGGACCCGGCTATCCCGCCGTCACCAGGGTCGCGGAGGGCCTGGACACCTCCAACGCGCACACCTTCGGGTGGGCCGTGCGGTCGTCCAACCTGACCTACATCGGTGAGATCCCGTTCGCGTACGTCTCCGAGAGCGACCGGATCATCGTCCTGGAGGACCTCCTCTTCGACGCCCTCGCGCCGGCCACCACCGAACGGCACCGCGCGCTGCTGCGCCTGGAGGACATCAGCCCCAACTCGGAACCCTCCGAACTGCGGGCGATGGCCGACCTGTTGCAGGCGGAGAACATCGCGTACGGCATCAACGTGATCCCCGTCTACACCGACCCCAACGGCACCTACAACAACGGCGTCCCGGAGACGGTGACGCTCGCCCAGCGGCCTCAGGTGGTCAGCGCCCTGAACTACATGCTGGCCCGCGGCGCGGTCCTCATGAACCACGGCTACACCCACCAGTACGGCAATGCCGCCAACCCCTACAACGGTGTCACCGGCGACGACTTCGAGTTCTACCGGGCCCACGTCGACGCCTCCGACAGCGTCGTCTACGACGGGCCGGTCGCCGGGGACTCCACCGCCTGGGCACAGGGCCGGGTGACCAGCGCGCTCGCCGCGTTCACCGCCGCGGGGCTGCCGCGGCCGACGCTGTGGACCACCCCGCACTACGCGGCATCGGCCACCGACTACCAGGTGTTCGGCGCCAACTACGCGGCCCGACTTGAGCGTTCGCTGTACTTCTCCGGCACGCTCAGCGGCAACTCCGCCGGACCCAACGTGTTCATCGGCCAGTTCTTCCCGTACGTGGTGCAGGACGTGTACGGCACCAAGGTGCTGCCGGAGAACATCGGCAACTACGAGCCGGACGCGTACAACAACCATCCGCCACGGCTGCCGGCCGACCTCATCGCCTCGGCCAAGGCCAACCTGGCCGTGCGGGACGGGTTCGCCAGCTTCTTCTACCACCCCTACTTCCCGACCCAGCCGCTCAAGGAGACGATCGACGGCATCGAGGCCCTGGGTTACACCTTCGTCAGCCCGACGAGCCTGTGAGGACATCGGTCATGAAGAGGAGGGCCGTCGCCGCTGCCGCGGTGGCGGCCCTCCTCGCCGCCGGCTGTACGACGACCAAGGCCTCCGGCGACGCCGGCGGTTCCGGCGGTTCCCGCGGCAAGGAAGCGACCTCGACGATGCGCGGCATCACCCTGCCCTCCTGGTACCGCACCGACTACGACAGCCCGGCCGCCGACCGCTATCTGCGCGACATCAGGGCCACCGGGGCCCGCTGGGTCACCTTCACCCCGACCTGGTACCAACAGCGCCGCACCGACACGGTCATGCGCCCCACCGAGGAGACCGCGAGCGACGCGAGCCTGGCGGGGATCGTGCGCCGCGCGCACGCGACCGGCCTCAAGGTGATGATCAAGCCCCATGTGGACCTGCCCGGCGACGGCGACCGCGCCGAGATCCGCCCCCGCGACCGGTCCGCCTGGTTCACCGCGTACGGCCGCTTCATCACCCACTACGCCGACCTCGCGGCCGACACGGGCGCCGAACAGCTCGCCGTGGGCACCGAACTCGCCGGGGTCTCCCGTGACACCGATGCCTGGACCGAGGTCGTCGACACCGTCCGCGACCACTACGACGGCCCCCTGACCTACGCCGCCAACTACGACGAGTACACGAGGATCGGCTTCTGGAAGGAGCTCGACCTCATCGGCATCGACGCCTACTGGCCCCTGTCCGGGAAACCCACCCAGGACACCGCACGCCTGCGCCGCGCCTGGCGGCCGATCAGCGAGGAGCTCGCCGCGTTCGCCCGACGCCACGACCGGCGGATCCTGTTCACCGAGGCCGGCTACGTCAGCCAGCGCGGCGCCACCACCGCGCCGTACGCCTGGGACCTCAGCCGGCGCACCGGGGAGGCCGAACAGGCCGCCGCCTACCGGGCGTTGCTGGAGACCTTCACCGGCCGCGACTGGTGGGCCGGGGTGTGCTGGTGGATGTGGGACGACTGGCCGGACAGCGGCGAGACCCCCGCGAAGCTCGCGTACACCCCGCACGGGAAGCCGGCGGAGCGGGTGCTGCGGGAGACGTGGGGCGCGTCCTAGGGCACGCGGTACGTCTCCCCGTACACCGCCCATGTCAGCGGCGGCTCCAGGTCCAGCTTCCCGTCGTAGAGGAACTGCCGTTGTGCCGTGTCGACGCGGGACGTGTCGATGTTCCCGTGCCGGGTGCGCATGGCCTGCTCGCGGACGTCGAGGAAGATGTCGAGGTAGGCCTTCTCGGAGCCGCCCTCGGAGGGCAGGTCGGCCTCGTGGATCGCGCGTTCGCGCAGGCCGTAGAAGCTGGTGGCGTTGGTGCCGGGGCCGTGGAAGACCATGGCGTCGTAGTAGATGAACTGGCCCAGCGTCCCCAGGCCGTCGAGCTTGGCGAGGCGGACCGCGGGCTCGAAGTAGACGCGGTCGCGTTCCTCGTCCTGGGCCCTGCGGAAGGCCTCGACCTCGGCCTCCGCCTTCCAGGCCTTCGTGAAGCCGGGGTCCAGGCCCTCGTGGGAGTCAGTGCCGTCGACCTCGCGCAGGGCGGGGAGATAGCGGGCCAGACCGTTGTCCGGGTGCGCCTTCGTGTAGCGCTCGACCAGGGTGAGCAGGTCGTGGGTCCCGGTGCAGAAGCCGATGATGCCGGCCGTGTAGCCCTGGCCGTCCCCGATGTCCTCGATGTAGCCGTAGGCGGAACGCCAGTCGAGGGTGGAGTTCTCGGCGCTCGCCACGATCTGCTGGGCCAGCTCCTTCTTGGCGGGCGCGGACAGCCCGGCCGGCAGGGCGGCGATCGCCTTGTCGTCCGCCGCCTGCTCCTCCTCGGCACGGCTCTTGGCCTCCTCGCGCGCCAGCTGCGAGGCGGACACCGGCGGCCGCACCGGGGCATCGGCGGAGTCCGAGGGGACGAGGAAGTAGGCCGCCGCCGTGACGGCGAGGGGCACGGCCGCGAACAGCAGAACGGCTTTCGGTCGTCTCATCGGGTCAGCTCCGAGATCTTCACGACCGCCAGGACCACGAGCAGCCCCAGCAGCGCCACACAGGCGACCGCCTGGATCAGGCCGCGCCGCGGTCCGCGGGGAACGTACGCGTACGCGAGCGTCACCGCGCCGCCCGTGAGCAGGCCGCCGAGGTGGCCCTCCCAGGACGTGAAGGTCGCGGAGGCCACGAGCCACACGAGCAGGAAGACCATGAAGCGGTTGACCGCCCGCATGTCCGCGCCCAGGCGGCGGGCCATGACGTAGTACGCCGCTCCCAGGCCGAAGATCGCCCCCGAGGCACCGACCGAGGTCGTGCCCGGGTCGGTGAGGAGCAGCTCGCCGACCGAGCCGCCGACCGTGGCGAGGAGATAGAGGGACAGGTACCGGAGGCGGCCCAGCATCGGCTCCATCACCCGCCCGAGCTGCCACAGCGACACCATGTTCATCACGATGTGCGCCAGGCCGAACGTTCCCTCAGTGGGCTCCAGATGCAGGAATCCGCTGGTCAGCAGCCGTTCCCACTGGCCCGCGACCACGCCCTCCGCGTGGAAGTCCGACGGGTAGGAGGACTGGTAGACGTACGCGAGACCGTCCGGGCCCACCAGCCTGGCGGTCAGCATCGAGAAACGGTCGACGATCTCCGGGCGCACCACCTCACCGAGGTACGCCAGGACGTTCAGCCCGATCAGGACGTACGTCACCAGCGGCACCGCCGACACCCGCCCGCCGACGACCGTACGGGCCTGGCGGACCGACCGCGCGCCCTCCTTCACGCACTCCACGCACTGGTGGCCGACAGAGGCCTCGCGCATGCAGTCCGGGCAGATGTACCGGTCGCAGCGGGTGCAGCGGACATGGGACTCCACCTTGGGATGTCGGTAGCAGGTGGTGACGGCGGACTCGGGTTCCACGGCCGGCTCCTAGAGGCGAGGGACGATCGGTGAGCCGGTTGGGGCGGCGGCGAACAAAATAGCGAACGCCTGGGGACGGGGCGAGGGGCGGGCCTCCGGTGACGTACGCTCGGCACGTTCACAGGGCGGCAAGGGGGAGCTCGGATGTCCGCGATCAGTCTCACCAAGGTCGAGGAGACCGCGCCCGCGCTGGTCAGCCTCTACAAGAGCGCGGGCGTCTCGCTGCGCAAGCACGGGCTGGACGGGCTGCGGGCCGCCGTCTACCTCGTCGTCGACTACTCCGGGTCCATGAAGCCGTACTACAAGGACGGCAGTGTGCAGGCGCTCGCCGACCGGGTGCTCGGCCTGTCCGCGCACCTCGACGACGACGGCACCGTGCCGGTGGTGTTCTTCTCCACCGAGGTCGACGCCGAGACCGAGATCGCGCTCGCCGACCACCAGGGGCGCGTCGAACGGATCGTGGCCGGGCTCGGGCACATGGGCAAGACCAGCTACCACCTGGCCATGGACGCGGTCATCGACCACTACCTCGACAGCGGCTCGCGGGAACCGGCCCTCGTCGTCTTCCAGACCGACGGCGGCCCGATCAACAAGCTCGCGGCGGAACGCTACCTGTGCAAGGCGGCCCGGCTGCCGCTGTTCTGGCAGTTCATCGGCTTCGGGGACGCGAGGAGCAAGCAGTTCGACTATCTGCGCAAGCTCGACGAGCTGTCCGTCCCGGACAAGCGGGTCGTCGACAACGCCGGTTTCTTCCACGCCGGCGCGGAGCCGCGGAAGGTGTCCGACAGCGAGCTGTACGACCGGATCGTCGGCGAGTTCCCGAAGTGGCTCGTGGCCGCGCGGGCGCAGGGGATCATCCCGCCGGGCGCCTGAACGGGTCCTCCGTCAGGGTGAGTTCGCGGGAGGCTGCGCTCACCGTTGGCTTAGCCCCACCTCCGTGCCACTCTGAAGTCGATCCGACGAAAGCGGCGACGGTCTAAAGAGGCGACGGTCTATGGACGGCGCACGATCGGTGAACGTGACGCGGGGACGGACCCCCGCGAAGGGCGAGAAGATCGCCGACTGGGCGGACGGGCGGCTGGGCCTGTACGGGCTGGCCAAGGCCAATATGCGCAAGGTCTTTCCCGACCACTGGTCCTTCATGCTCGGCGAGGTCTGCCTCTACAGCTTCCTCGTCATCATCCTCACCGGCATCTATCTCACCCTGTTCTTCGAGCCCAGCGGCGTCGAGGTCGTCTACCACGGCTCGTACGAGCCCCTCAACGGCATCGTGATGACCCGGGCGTTCGAGTCCACGCTCGACATCAGCTTCGATGTGCGCGGCGGGCTGCTGATCCGGCAGATCCACCACTGGGCGGCCCTGGTCTTCGTCACCGGGATGCTCGTGCACATGATGCGGGTGTTCTTCACCGGCGCGTTCCGCAAGCCGCGCGAGCTCAACTGGGTGTTCGGCTGGACCCTGTTGATGCTCGGCATCCTCACCGGTCTGACCGGCTACTCCCTCCCCGACGACCTGCTGTCCGGCACCGGCATCCGCTTCGCGCAGGGCGCGATCCTGTCGGTCCCGATCATCGGGACGTATCTGTCCTTCTTCCTGTTCGGAGGGGAGTTCCCGGGCCACGACATCATCCCGAGGCTCTTCCCGATCCATGTCCTGCTGCTGCCCGGGATCATGCTGGGCCTGGTGGTCGCGCATCTGATCCTGGTCTTCTACCACAAGCACACGCAGTACCCGGGGGCCGGCCGTGACGAGAAGACGGTCGTGGGAATGCCGTTCCTGCCGGTGTACACCGCCAAGGCGGGCGGCTTCTTCTTCCTCGTCTTCGGGGTGCTGGCGCTCATGGGCGGCCTCGCCCAGATCAACCCCGTGTGGGCGTTCGGCCCCTACCGTCCGGACCTGGTGACCACCGGCGCCCAGCCCGACTGGTATCTCGGCTTCTCCGAGGGACTGATCCGGGTGATGCCGGGATGGGAGATCAGCGCCTGGGGCCACTCGCTGGTACTGGGTGTCTTCATCCCCTTCTCGCTCTTCCCGCTGATCCTGCTCGCCCTCGGCGTCTACCCCTTCGTCGAGGCGTGGATCACCGGCGACAAACGCGAGCACCACATCCTGGACCGGCCGCGCAACGTCCCCGTGCGCACCGGCCTCGGCGTGGCCTGGCTGAGCCTGTACGTCGTGCTGCTGATCGGCGGCGGCAACGACATCGTGGCCACGCATCTGCATCTGTCCATCAACGCGATCACCTGGTTCGTACGGGTCTCCGTCTTCGTGGTGCCGGTGCTCTCGTTCATCGTGACCAAGCGGATCTGTCTGGGGCTTCAGCGCCGGGACCGGGACAAGGTGCTGCACGGCCGGGAGTCGGGCGTCATCAAACGGCTGCCGCACGGGGAGTACGTCGAGATCCACGAACCCCTCGCGCAGGACCAGTTGCACACCCTCACCCAGCACGAGCAGAACCCGCCCTACGAGATCGGACCGCTCGTCGACGCGAACGGCGTGCGCCGGCCGGTCACGGTCTCCCAGCGGGTGCGGGCGCGGCTGGCGTACGCGATGTTCGGGCCCGAGACGCGGATTCCCAAGCCGACGGCGGAGGAGTACCGGCAGATCAGCAGCGGCGACCACCACTGAGGAGGACGGCGGCCCGGCACTCCTGGGGGCTGCCCCAGGCGGTCCGCAGGGCGCGGGCCTTGGTCAGCCACAGGGACAGGTCGTACTCCGCCGTGTACCCGATCGCGCCGTGCAGCTGGAGCGCGGTACGGGCGGCGGTGTACGCCGCCTCGCACGCGGTGACCTTCGCTGCGGCGATGTCCTCCGGGGCCATGGTCAGGGCGGCGCCCAGGAGCACGGGGCGGGCGAACTCCAGGGCGATCGTGGCGTCGGCGAGTCGGTGCTTCACGGCTTGGAACGAGCCTATGGGGGCGCCGAACTGGGTGCGCTGCTTGACGTAGGCGACGGTCTTGTCGAGGAGCGCGAGGCCGACGCCGAGGGCCTGGGCGGCGGTGGTGAGGCGGGCCAGCAGGAGGGCGGGGGCGAGGTTCGGCGGGTCGGTGGCGAGGAGTTCGCCGCGGTGAGGGGTGGTCTGGAAGAGGCGGCGGGCGGGGTCGAGGGAGGGGTGCGGGGGGCCGGGTGGGGGTGCGAGGCGTAGCTCGGTGGGCGCCGGATGTGTTTCGCCCCCGCCGCCCCTATCCGTCCCGTCCTCCAGGGGCTCCGCCCCTTCGACCCCGCCAGAGGGCTCCGCCCCCTGGACCCCCGTCGGCCCTGAACGGGCCTCGTCCTCAAACGCCGGACGGGCTGAAAGACGCGGGCGGGCTGAGAGGGTCAGCCGTAGGTCGGCCATGTCCGCGTCCAGTGCGTACGGCCCCGTGCTCAGGGTTGCCGCCGATTCGCCCGAGGCCAGCGCGGGCAGCCAGCGTTTCGCCGGTCCCTGGTCGTCCAGGCCCGCCAGCAGTGCCGCCGCCGCGACCGTCTCCACCAGCGGGCCGGGTACCGCGTGCCGGCCCAACTCGACGAAGGCCAGCGTGAGTTCGACGGGTCGCAGACCCAAGCCCTCGTAGGTCTCCGGAACCGCCAGCGCGAAGACCCCCGCCTCCGCGATACGCGACCACAGGGCACGTCCCCGCGCATGGTCACCCCGGCTCCAGTCCCGTATCACCGCAGGGGTGTCGGCGGCGGTCAGCATCGCGTCCAGCGAGGCGCTGAAGGCACGCTGCTCCGCGTCCGGGAGGAACCTCATGACCGGCGTCCCTTCGGCATCGTCGGAGTCCGTCCGGGTGTCCATGCGGCCTGTTCGGCGAGTGCGGTGTTTCCCCCGGCGTCGGCGGAGCCCTTTCGTGTCACCGGCGTCCCTTCGGCAGGCCGAGCAGGCGTTCGGCGATGATGTCGCGCTGGATCTCGTTGGTGCCCGCGTAGACGGGGCCGGCGAGGGCGAAGACGTAGCGCTCGGACCAGTCGGTGTCCGCCGACTCGGCCTCGGGGCCGAGGAGATCGAGGGCCGTCTCGGTCAGCGCGATGTCGTACTCCGACCAGAAGACCTTGTTGAGGCTGGACTCCGGGCCCAGTGCCGTGCCGTCCAGGACGCGGGAGGCCGCCGCGAAGGTGGCGAGCCGGTAGGCGCGGGCCCCGATCAGCGCGTCCGCCACGCGGTCGCTCGCCCACGCCGGGCTGCCCTGCGCCTCCCACAGGCGGTGCAGACGGTCCGCGGCGGCCAGGAAACGGCCGGGGGAGCGGAGCTTGAGCCCCCGTTCGTTGCCCGCCGTCGACATCGCGATCCGCCACCCCTGCCCCGGCTCCCCGATCACGTCCTCGTCCGGTACGAACACCTCGTCGAGGAAGAGCTCCGCGAAGGCCGGTTTGCCGTCCAGGCGGGCGATGGGCCGGACGGTGACGCCGGGGGCGCGCAGGTCGAACATCAGATACGTCAGGCCCTGGTGCGGCTTCGGGGCGTCCGGGTCGCTGCGGAACAGGCCGAACGCACGGTCCGCGAAGGCCGCCCGCGAGGACCACGTCTTCTGCCCGCTCAAGCGCCAGCCGCCCTGCGTACGGACCGCCTTGGAGCGCAGGGACGCCAGGTCCGAACCGGACTCCGGCTCCGACCATGCCTGCGCCCAGACCACCTCACCCCCGGCCATCGACGGAAGTACACGCGCGCGCTGCTCCCGCGTGCCATGGTCGAAGAGGGTCGGCGCGAGCAGGCTGACGCCGTTCTGGTTGACGCGTCCGGGGGCGCCCGCCGCGTAGTACTCCTCCTCGAACAGCAGCCAGCGGACCAGCCCCGCGTCCCGGCCGCCGTACTCCGTCGGCCAGTCGACCACCGACCAGCGGTCCGCGGCCAGTTCGGCCTCCCACGCGCGGTGCGCCGCGAAGCCCTCCGCCGTCTCCAGCGAGGGCAGCGGCACCGGCGGCACATGGGCGGCCAGCCATGCGCGGGCCTCGGCCCGGAAGGCCTCCTCTTCCCGCGTGAAGGCGAGGTCCATCGACGACAGCCCTTCGACGACGCTTCCCTAACAAGTGTTTGGTAGGTTAGCGTGGCCCTATGACAGGCGTCGAGACTCCGGCGTACGAGCCAGGGCACGCACTGCTGAGCGGGCGCACCGCCGTCATCACCGCGGCGGCCGGCGCCGGCATCGGCGGGGCCACCGCGCGGCGGTTCCTGGAGGAGGGCGCGCGGGTGCTGATCAGCGACGCGCACACGCGGCGGCTCAAGGAGTACGAGGCCGAGCTCGGCCGGGAGTTCCCGGGCGCGGTGACGGCCCTGCCGTGCGATGTCACCGACGAGTCCCAGGTGCGGGCCCTGTTCGACACCGCCGTGGCGGCACACGGCCGGCTGGACGTCGTCGTCAACAACGCCGGGCTCGGCGGCACCGCACCTGTCGTCGACATGTCCGACGAGCAGTGGTCCCGGGTCCTGGACGTCACCCTGACCGGCACCTTCCGCTGCACCCGGGCCGCGCTGCGGCTGATGCGGGACTCCGGCACCGGCGTCATCGTCAACAACGCCTCCGTCGTCGGCTGGCGCGCACAGGCGGGACAGGCGCACTACGCCGCCGCGAAGGCGGGCGTCATGGCCCTGACCCGGTGCGCGGCCCTGGAGGCGGCCGAGTTCGGGGTGCGGGTCAACGCGGTGGCGCCGAGCCTCGCCATGCACCCCCACCTCGCGAAGGTGACCACGCCGGAGCTGCTGGCGGAGCTGACCGCGCGGGAGGCGTTCGGGCGGTACGCCGAACCCTGGGAGGTGGCCAACGTGATCGTGTTCCTGGCGTCCGGCTACTCCTCGTACATGACCGGTGAAGTCGTCGCCGTCAGCAGCCAACACCCCTAGGGCCAGAATGATGTCGTGCCGACCAAGAAGAAGCCGCAGGTGACCCCCGCCGCGCCCGCCCGCCGCCGGGAACTCCTCGACACCGCCGCCGAGGTCTTCGCCGAACAGGGCTACAACGCCACCACCGTCCGCAAGATCGCGGACCACGCGGGCATGCTCGCGGGCAGCCTCTACTACCACTTCGACTCCAAGGAGTCGATGCTCGAGGAGATCCTGCGGACCTTCCTCGACGAGCTCTGGGACGGCTACGACACCGTCCTGGCCGCCGGACTCGGGCCCCGCGAGACGCTGGAGGCCCTGGTCACCGAGTCGTTCCGGGAGATCGACCGGCACCGCGCCGCCGTCGCGATCTACCAGAAGGAGAGCCGGCAGCTGGTCGCGCAGGAGCGGTTCGCGTTCCTCGCCGAATCGCAGCGCAAGTTCGAGAAGGCGTGGCTGTCCACGCTGGAGCACGGGGTCGCGGCCGAGGTGTTCCGGGCCGACCTCGACGTGCGGCTCACCTACCGGTTCGTGCGCGACACCGTCTGGGTCGCCGCGTCCTGGTACCGCCCCGGCGGACAGCACAGCCCGGAGGAGATCGCCCGGCAGTACTTGTCGATGGTGCTGGACGGGATCGCCGTACGCGAATAACCCCTATCTGGCAGGGAGTTGCCATGGCCGAGGCCTACATCGTCGAAGCGGTCCGGACGCCCGTCGGGCGGCGCAAGGGAGGGCTCAGCGGGGTCCATCCCGCCGACCTGGGCGCGCATGTGCTGAAGGAACTGGTGGCGCGGGCGGGGATGGATCCGGCCGCCGTCGAGGACGTCGTCTTCGGCTGTCTGGACGCGGTGGGGCCGCAGGCCGGGGACATCGCGCGGACCTGCTGGCTGGCGGCCGGGCTGCCCGAGGAGGTACCGGGCGTGACCGTGGACCGGCAGTGCGGCTCCTCCCAGCAGGTTGTGCACTTCGCGGCGCAGGGCGTGCTGTCGGGGACGCAGGACCTGGTGGTCGCGGGCGGGGTGCAGAACATGTCCCTCATCCCCATCGCCTTCGCCACCCGGCAGGCCGCCGAGCCGCTCGGGCTCACACAAGGGCCCTTCGCGGGCAGTGAGGGCTGGCAGGCGCGGTACGGGGGCAAGCCGGTGAACCAGTTCGTCGGCGCCGAGATGATCGCCGCGAAGTGGGGGATCAGCCGCCAGGACCAGGAGGAGTTCGCGCTGCGCTCGCACCGGCGGGCGGTGCGGGCGATCGACGAGGGGCGCTTCGAGCGGGAGACCGTCGCCTACGGGGACGTCCGCGTCGACGAGGGGCCGCGCCGGGACACCTCGCTGGAGAAGATGGCCGGGCTGAAGCCGGTCGTCGAGGGCGGCACGATCACCGCCGCGTGCTCCTCCCAGGTCTCCGACGGGGCGGCGGCCATGCTGCTCGCCTCGGAGCGGGCGGTACGCGAACACGGCCTGACGCCACGCGCTCGCGTGCACCACCTCTCGGTGCGTGGCGAGGACCCGATCCGCATGCTGACGGCGCCGATACCCGCCACCGCCCATGCCCTGAAGAAGACCGGCCTGTCCATCGACGACATCGACCTCGTCGAGATCAACGAGGCCTTCGCCCCGGTCGTCCTGGCCTGGCTGAAGGAGACCGGCGCGGATCCGGAGAAGGTCAACGTCAACGGGGGCGCGATCGCGCTGGGGCATCCGCTGGGCGCGACCGGCGTCAAGCTGATGACGACGCTGCTGCACGAACTGGAGCGTACGGGTGGGAGGTTCGGGTTGCAGACGATGTGTGAGGGCGGGGGACAGGCGAACGTGACGATCATCGAGAGGCTGTGACGGTACCGAGGGGCTGTGACGGTCATCGAAGGGCTGTGACGGTCACCGAGGGGTGCTGAGGCTCTCCAGCACCTCCTCGGCCTCCTTCATGATCCGCTCCACCAGCTCCGCGCACGACGGCAGGTCGTCGATCACCCCGGCGACCTGCCCGGAGGCCATGACACCGAGGTCCGTACGGCCGTCCACCATCGCCGACTTGAGCAGCATGGGCGTGTTCGCGGCGAGGAGGACCTGGCTCCAGGTGAGGTCCTTGCCGTGCTTCAGGGCGAGGCCGTCGTGGAGCATCCGGCGCCAGGTCAGGCCGGACAGGCGGCGGAAGCCAGTGGCGTGGCGGACCGCTCGCAACAGGGCTTTCGCGCGGCCGGAGTTCTCCAAGCCGGTCACCAGGTCCGTGCGCAGCATGCGGTGCGGCAGGCCGTCCACCGCCCGCGTCACCGTCACGTCCCTCACCGTCGCCGCCAGATAGCGCGCCTTCACCGCGTCCGGCACCGTCGAGTCCGACGTCAGCAGGAACCGCGTCCCCATCGCCACGCCCGCCGCCCCGTACGCCCGCGCCGCGACCAGCCCCCGCCCGTCGAAGAAGCCCCCGGCCGCCACGACCGGGATGTCCACCGCGTCCACCACCTGCGGCAGCAGCACGGTCGACGCGACCTCGCCGGTGTGTCCGCCGCCCTCCCCGCCCTGCACGATCACCGCGTCCGCGCCCCACGCCGCGACCTTCTCGGCATGCCGGCGGGCACCGACGGACGGGACGACGACGACCCCCGCCTCCTTGAGCTCGGCGATCAGCTCGGCGGAGGGCGCCAGCGCGAAGGAGGCGACCCGCACCCCCTCGTCGATCATCAGCCGCACCCGGTCGCCCGCGTCCGCCGCATCCGCGCGGAGGTTGACCCCGAAAGGCGCGTCAGTGCGGGACTTGACCTCGCGGATCGCCGTCTTCAGCTGATCGAGGGTCATCGTCGCCGACGCCAGGATGCCCAGCGCGCCCGCGTTCGCCGTGGCCGACACCAGGCGGGGGCCCGCCACCCAGCCCATCCCGGTCTGCACGATCGGATGGCGGACCCCGACCAGC
Source organism: Streptomyces sp. NPDC001536 (assembly GCF_042894505.1). NCBI lineage: Bacteria > Bacillati > Actinomycetota > Actinomycetes > Kitasatosporales > Streptomycetaceae > Streptomyces > Streptomyces sp. NPDC001536. The sequence goes on along the minus strand of NZ_JBIAVQ010000005.1, from coordinate 345,282 downwards.
CGGGTGAGTGCCGTGTCCATCAGCCGGCGACCTCCCGGGCACGGGCGCCGGTGGGGTCGAGCACCTCACGGATCAACTCCAGCTCCTCCGCTGTCGGTTCGCGCGTGTACGGCACCTCCTCCGGGACGCTCAGCGTGAACCCGGTGGCCTCCGCCACCTGTTCGACGCTCACCCCGGGATGCAGCGAGGCCAGCCGCATCGAGTGGTCCGGCGTCGCGAAGTCGAAGACGCCGAGGTCGGAGACGACCCGCGGGATGCGATGGAAGCGGGCGCCGGCGGCGTGGTCGTAGCCCACCCCGCACACCAGGTCGACCTTCTCGACGAAGACCCGCCGTGAGTGCCTGGGCACCCAGTAACTCGTCGGGTTGTTGAGGGTGTTGACCGGCGCCCCCCGCACTCCTAGCAACTGCCGCTTCGGCCGCTCCCAGTCACCGATGCAGGAGATGTTCTGGTTGCCGTACCGGTCGATCTGGCTCGCGCCCATCATCACGTGCCGCCGCCCGCCCGTGACCAGGGCCAGATGCTGCCGGTACGGCAGCCAGCCCTCCACGGTGCCGTCCGGGCGGACCAGCATCGCCTCGCCGTCCGTCAGCAGCAGATCGGGGGCGAAGGTGAGCCGCGCGAGGCGGGCGCCGACGGAGGGGATCAGGCCCATGGGACTCGCCAGGATCTCACCGCCGTCCCGCCAGGCCTCGGCGCAGGCGATCACGCAGTACTCGGCGCGGGAGACTCCGGTCATGCCCCCTCCTTCAGATACTGTGCCGCGAACTCCGGCCAGGGTGTGCTCGCGTAGGCCTTCTGCCAGGCCTCGTCCCGCCCGTAGTCCGGCGCGCAGGACGTGAAGTGCGCCCCGTTCGGGGCCTCGACGACTCCGGTCACCACATGCCGCTTGACCAGCAGCGACTGCGGTGGCGCCTCCTTCGTCAACTCGGCCGTGTCGACCACCCGTTCGCACGAGACGTACGCCGTGTCCGCCGCCTCGCAGAAGAGGTCGTCGAAGTACGGGTCCGGGCCCAGACACTGTCCGTTGCCCAGCCGGTCGGCGCGGTTGACGTGGACCAGGGCCGCGTCCAGCCGCAGGGCGGGCATGGCCACGAACGTCTCGCCGTCGTCGTAAGGCGAAGTCACCGTCCGCAGCCCGGGGTTGACCCGCATGACATCGGATCCGATCCCGGCCCGCACCGGCAGGAAGGGCAGCCGGTTCGCCGCCGCGTGCAGTCCCCACATGAACATCGCCTCGTCGATCTCCGTCAGCTCGAAGGCGCCGCGCTCGCGGGCCGCCCGGTAGTGCGGTTCGAGGGGGATGGAGTCGAGGGTGACGAAGGCCGCCACCAGCTTGCGGATGCGTCCGGCCGCGGCGAGCATGCCGACGTCCGGGCCGCCGTACGAGACGATCGTGAGGTCGGTGACTTCCGACCGGAGCAGCGCCCTGACCAGGGCCATCGGCTTGCGGCGCGAGCCCCAGCCGCCGATGCCGAGGGTCATGCCGCTGCGCAGCCGGGCCACGGCCTCGTCCGCGGTCATCGTCTTGTCGCTCACCTATCGGCTCTCCTTCCCGAACCTGTCACGGACGCGGTCGGCCACCCCGGCGGTGCTCGCCTCGAAGGTGAAGCCCTGCTCGAAGCGGTAGCTGCGGTGCACGTCGACCGGGTCGATACCGTTGATGGCGGCCTTGGCGAGCCGGAGCAGCTCCCCGTCCTTGGCGGCGATCTCACCCGCCAACTCCAGTGCCGCTTCAAGGAGTTCGGCACGCGGCACTACCCGCCACACCGAGCCGTGCGTGTGCAGCTCGGCCGCGGTCGCCGTGCGTGAGGTGAAGTACAGGGCGCGCATGAGGTGTTGGGGGACCAGCCGGGCCAGATGGGTGGCCGCGCCCAGCGCGCCCCGGTCCAGCTCGGGCAGCCCGAAGACGGCGTCCTCGCTCGCCACGATCGCGTCCGCGTTGCCGACGAGACCGATACCGCCGCCCAGGCAGAAGCCCTGCACGGCCGCCACCACCGGGACCTCACAGTCGTACACCGCCGAAAACGCCTCGTAGCAGCCGCGGTTGGCACCGACGAGAGCCGAAGGGCCCTGTGCCTGGATCTCCTTGATGTCCACGCCCGCGTTGAACCCCCGGCCCTCGGCGGCCAGCACCACGCACCGCACCTCCGGATCGCGGCCGGCCCCGCGCACCGCGTCGGCGAGCGCGAACCAGCCGTCCACCGGCAGGGCGTTCACCGGGGGGAAGTCGACCGTGACGACGGCGATGCCGTCCTTTCCGTGCCCCGATTCCGGGGACGAGGTGGAGACACCCATGGCAGTATCAGCTACCTTTCCACCAAACGTTTGTTAGGTGGAGGGTAGCGGCGAATGGAGCTGAAGGGGAGGGTCGCGGTCGTCACCGGCGGCACGCGGGGAGTCGGTGCCGGGATCGCGCGGGCGTTCGTGAGCGCGGGGGCGGACGTCGTGGTGTGCGCGCGACGGCCCCCCGAAGTGCCGGTGGAGGGCGCCGAGTTCGTGCCCCTGGACGTACGGGACCCGGACGCGGTACGCGCCTTCTTCACCGCATTGCCCCGCCTCGACGTCCTCGTCAACAACGCGGGCGGCGGACCGTACCGGCTGCTGGCGGACGCGGACGCCGAGCGCCACACGCGGGTGATCGAGCTCAACCTCCTGGCCCCGCTCACGGCCTCCCTCGCGGCGTACGCGCACCTCAAACGGTCGAAGGGCTCGGTCGTCATGATCGGCAGCGTCAGCGGCAGCCGCCCCTCGCCCGGCTCGGCCGCGTACGGGGCGGCGAAAGCCGCACTGGAGAACCTCGCCCGGTCGATGGCCGTCGAGTGGGCGCCGGACGTACGGGTGAACACGCTGGTCGTCGGCATGGTGCGCACGGAGCTGGCGCACCTCCACTACGGCGACGAGGCCGGCATCGACGCCGTCTCCCGCACCGTCCCGGTCGGCAGGCTGGCCGAGCCCGCGGAGATCGGCGCCGCGGCCGTCTTCCTCGCCTCGGACGCCGCCGCGTACATCACCGGGGCGTCGCTGCTGGTGCACGGGGGCGGGGAACGGCCGGCGTTCCTGGATGCCGCAACTGCCAACAAGGAGACCTGAGATGAGGGAGACGTGAGATGAGCGGAATCTGCGACGGCCGGGTCGTCGTCGTCACCGGGGCCGGCCGCGGACTGGGCCGGGCACACGCGCTCGCCTTCGCAGCCGAGGGGGCCCATGTCGTCGTCAACGACCTCGGCGTCGGGCTCGACGGCTCGCCCGCTGCGGACAGCCCGGCCGCACAGGTGGTCGCGGAGATCCATGCGGCGGGCGGCGAGGCGGTCGCCCACGGCGGCGACATCGCGACGACCGAAGGGGCCAGCTCCCTGATCACCGCCGCGCTGGAGACCTACGGCCGCCTCGACACCCTCGTCAACAACGCCGGGTTCCTGCGCGACCGGATGCTGGTCAACCTCGACGAGGACGACTGGGACGCGGTGATGCGGGTCCATCTGAAGGGCCACTTCCTGCCGCTGAAGCATGCCGCGGCCTACTGGCGGGGCGAGGCGAAGGCGGGCCGTATGCCGGTCGCGCGGGTCGTCAACACCAGTAGCGGGGCCGGTTTGCTGGGCTCGGTGGGTCAGGGGAACTACAGCGCGGCGAAGGCGGGGATCGTGGGGTTGACGCTGGTGGCCTCGGCGGAACTCGCGAGGTACGGGGTGCAGGTCAACGCGATCGCCCCGGCGGCGCGGACGCGGATGACGGAACGGGCCTTCGCCGAGACCATGGCGGCGCCGGACGCGGGCTTCGACGCGATGGCCCCGGAGAACGTCTCGCCGCTGGTGGTGTGGCTGGGCTCGGCGGCGAGTGAGGCGGTGAGCGGCCGGGTCTTCGAGGTGGAGGGGGGCCGGATCACGGTGATGGAGGGGTGGAGGGCGGGTCCGAGCGTGGACAAGGGCGCGAGGTGGACACCGGCGGAAGCGGGGGAGACGGCACTGAAACTGCTGGGGGAGGCGGAGATGCCGGGACCGGTCCATGGGGCGTGATAGGGACCAACCTCGAGGGGCGCGGGGAACTGCTCGACCAGCCACGACGGCGCGGTGGACAACGCACCACCATCAGTTCACGTATCGCACTCCAACACGGTCCGGCACAACCCACACCGCGCCCGAACCCGCCCCCGCACCGGCACCCTGATCTTCTGATGGCAGGTAGGACAGGGAAAGGACACCCGCAACCCCCCGCCACCCCCGTCAGGCGAGAACGCATACGCCGCACCGGCCTGCGGAACATGAGCCCGCCGATCCCGCGCATACCGCCGCCGCCCAGCCCACCCCGCAGCGGTGAGCGGAGGCTGCTGCTCGTCCTGCCGCGCCTTCGCCATCCCCTTCACATACGCCGTGTAGGCCTGCGGACTGGTGAACCACACCGACGGATCCTCACCGAACACCAGCGACCGCTTCGCCAGCACGTACCCGAACTCCTCCGGCGTCAGATACCCCAGCTTCTGCGAGGACGCCGCGTCCTCCCGGTACGCGTCCAGGAGCAGCCACCCCGCCCCCAGATACGTCGTCGCCGTGTCCGTGAGGATCTCGTTCTCCCTGAGCCCCGGGAACGACAGATCGAGCCGGTGCAGATAGACATGCATCACCTCGTGCGCCAGCGCCGCCCCGATGTCCCGGCGATGGGTACGGAAACGGTCGTTCAGCTCCACGAAGTACTCGGGCCCCGCGGTCAGTTCGACATTCGCCGCATGCGTCATCTCCCGGAAGGCCACGATCATCCGGGCGTCGGGGAGCCGGTAGTGCCGCACCAGTTCACGGGCCACCCGCTGCGCGCCCAGATGGAGGTCGTCCGTGTCGCAGAAGGCCACGTCGGCGGGGGCCACGCTGGTCGAGAACGTCTGGACAGTGTCGTACGACAGCCGTTTCCAGAGCGCGGTGATCGAGGCCCGCACCGTCTCCAGGTGCGGGTAGCCGTGCTCGACCGGTCCGTCGTTCGCCACGCCCGTACCCCCAAGACGCCCTGAACCCGATTCCACTCTACGAGGATGCGGGCGGTTTTTCCCCGGCGGGCGGCCGCCCTGGCACACTCCCGGCCGTGACCATGGAACCCGGAACGTCCCTCCAGGTCGGCGGCAAGGACGACGCCCTGGAGCAGCGCCGGACCCGGCTCATGGGCGCCGCCGAGGAGGCCGTGCGGCGGGGCCGCACCGAGGGCGTACCCGGCGGTCACCAGGACGTGCACCCGCACAAGGTCATCGGCGCCTGAGAAGCGGCGCCCGGGACGCCTCCTCGCACTCCAGCACCCAGACGTCGTTCAGGCCCTCCCGCAGCACCGGGCCGGGCACGTACAGCGCCTGCTGCGGGCCCGCGGACCAGTAGCGGCCCAGGTTGAAGCCGTTGACCCACACGAACCCCCGTGTCCAGCCCGGCAGTTCGAGCAGCGCGTCCCCCGCGCCCCGCACGGTGAGCGTGCCCCGGTAGAGACCCGGGGCGCCTTGTTCGGGAAGCGGAAGCGGCCGGAAAGCGACCCCGCCGACGTCCTCCAGCGCGTCCAGCCGCAGCCCACGCGCGCGTACCCCGTGCAGAAACTGCCGCTCGTGCAGCAGCCCCCCGGTGATCCCCTTCGCCTCCCCGGTCCGCGGCCCGTAGTTGACGCGTCCCAGGGACTCCACCCACAGCTCCACGCGCGCGTGCCCGGCCACGGGCTCCTTCAGCCGCTCGACCTCCTCGGTGAGCACCCCGGCCCGCTCCCCGTCGACGTACACCACCGCCAGATCCCGCACCCCGCGCGCGATCAGCGGATAGGGCTGCCGAGGCCCCGGGACGGTCACCTCGTAGCGCACCAGCCCCCGGTCCACGTCGAGTTCCTCGAAGGTCGGCGGGACGGGGGAGAGGGTCTCCGGGCCGCCGAGTGTCTCCAGTACGTCACTCAGGGGCGCCCAGCCGGTGAGCGCCACCTCGGCGGGGGCGCTCAACTGTGGCGGTTGCACCGGTAGTTCGGGAAGCGGGCCGTCCGCGTACTCGGCGAGGACCTCGCGGAAGCGCCAGAACTTGTCCGTGGGGAAGCCGAATTCGTCGATCGGCGCGTCATAGTCGTACGACGTCACATCCGGCTCCAGCACACCGTCGTGCAGATCGCCCCCGCCCCGGTTCGCGCCCGACCAGCCCGCGAAGCTCGTCCCGCCGTGCGCCATGTAGAGGTTCACGGAGGCCCCGCACTCCAGGATCTCCCGCAGGGCCGCCGCCGCGTCCCCCGGATCCCGTACGACATGCTCGGCGCCCCAGTGGTCGAACCAGCCGCACCAGAACTCCATGCACATCAGCGGCCCGTCGGGGCGGTGCCGGCGCAGTGTCTCGAAGGCCGTGCGCGCGTGGGAGCCGAAGTTGACCGTGGCGAGGACACCGGGGAGCGAGCCGCCGGTCAGCATGTGGTCCTCGGGGCCGTCGGAGGTGAACAGCGGGACCGTGACGCCCTCGGCGACGAGGAGTTCCGCGAGCCGGCGCAGATACTCCGCGTCCGAGCCGTAACTGCCGTACTCGTTCTCCACCTGCACCATCAGCACCGGACCGCCGCGGTCGATCTGCCGGGCCACCACCTGGGGCAGCAGCCGCCGGAACCAGCGCTCCACGTGCGCCAGATACTCCGCGTCACTCGTACGCGGCCGCCCCGTCAGCCAGTGCGGCAGCCCGCCGTTCTCCCACTCCGCGCAGATGTACGGCCCCGGCCGCACGATCGCCCACAGCCCCGCCTCCCGCGCCGCGTCCAGGAAACGGCCGAGGGCCTCCACATCGTCGTAGGAACCCGGCCGCCGCTCGTGGAAATTCCACGGGACGTACGTCTCCACGCAGTTCAGGCCCATCGCCCGCAGCATCGCCAGCCGGTGCCCCCACTGCGCCTCGTGCACCCGGAAGTAGTGCAACGCGCCGGACAGCAGCCGCACCGGCCGCCCGTCCAGCAGAAAGTCCTCTTCCCCCACCGTGAACTCGCTCATACGCCCCACCCTCACCTCTGGCGCAGGTCAGGGTCCATGGACAAAGATCGGCGCCACTTGGACCGAAGGGAGGACCCGTTGACGTACCACACCTGGATGCGGTTCCTCACGCCCGGCCCCGCCCACCACCGCCTCGGCCTCGTCTGCCTCGGCGTGGGCCTCCAGTACGGCGCCCTGCCCACCGTCGGCCCCCGCACCCTCGACCACCATGTCGCCGTCGTCATCAGCACCGGCGGCGGGTGGTACGAGGATCCGCGCGGCCGCCGTACGACCGTCACCGCGCCCGCCCTGCTGTGGCTCACCCCCGGCGTCCCCCACCACTACGCACCCGACCCCGACACCGGCTGGGACGAGGGCTTCGTCGACTTCACCGGGCCCGCCACCGCCACCTACACCGAACTCGGCTACATCGAACCCGACCGGCCCGTCGTCCCCCTGACCGACGCCACCGGACCCCGCGCCGTCATCGGCCGCATGGCCCGCGCCGCCCGCCGCGACAACCCCCTCCTGGAGGTCGAGACCGGCGCCGCCGTCCACGAACTCCTCGTCGCCCTGCGCCGCGCCCGCGCCGACCTCACCCCCGACGGCCACCAGGTCCTCAAGGCACTCGCCCGCGACGCCTTCACCCCCATGTCCGTCGCCGACCACGCCGCCCGGCACGGCATGACCCTCGCCGAACTGCGCACCGCCGTGCGCCGCGGCGCCGGATGCAGCCCCAAGGACTACCTCCTCGGCATCCGCCTCGGCCGCGCCAAGGAACTCCTCGCCGCCACCGAACTCCCCGTCGCCGCCGTCGCCCGCCGCGTCGGCTACGACGACCCCGCCTACTTCTCCCGCCTGTTCACCCGCCGCGTCGGCACCCCGCCCGTCCGCTTCCGCGCCCAGCAGGGCCGCACCGTCCCCGGCGGCTGGAGCGACCAGGTCCCCGACCCCGACGATCCACCCAGGATCCCCGGCACCGACACCACGTAGGGGCCGTCCGCACGGACCGGGGCCGATCGCGGACACCTCGACGGCGTCCCCGCAGCCGCCCCGTAGGGTGGTCGCCCATGACCACCAGCAACAACGGAACCGGTGACGTGGACCCCGCCGTGCGCGAGGAGCTCGCCCGGCTGCGCGACAGCATCGACAACATCGACGCCGCCGTCGTCCACATGCTCGCCGAACGCTTCAAGGCCACCCAGCAAGTCGGCCACCTCAAGGCCCAGCACCAGCTGCCGCCCGCCGACCCGGCCCGCGAGGCCCGCCAGATCGAACGGCTGCGCACCCTCGCCGAGAACGCCAAGCTCGACCCGGCCTTTGCTGAGAAGTTCCTCAATTTCATCATCGCCGAAGTGATCCGCCACCACGAGCGCATCGCCGAGGACGCCGTCAACGGCACCACCCCACAAGGGAGCTGACCTCGGCCGACGCCGAAAGGGAGTGACAGCCGGGCCCGCGAGAGGCATGCTGCGCTGTGCACTCCTTGTCAGCTGGCGAGCACGCCCCGTCAGCTTCTCGGACATAAGCTGGTTGTCCCACGCGGGAGGGACGTCGGGCCATGCCGTCGGATGCCAAGATCCTCATCGTCGACGACCACGAGGACACGCTGTACGCCCTGGAGAGCGCCCTCGCCCCGCTGGGGTACCGGCTCAGCCGCGCCACCAGCGGCGACGAGGCACTCAAGCAGGTGCTCCGCGGACAGGTCGGCCTGCTCCTCCTCGACGTCCGCATGCCCGGCGTCAGCGGCCTCGACGTCGTGCGCTACATGCGCCGCCTGGAACAGACCCAGCACATCCCCGTCGTCCTGCTCACCGGCTTCGGACCCGACCACGAACTCACCTCCACCGCCTTCGGGCTCGGCGTCGCCGACCTGATCATGAAACCCATCGACCCCTGGGCCCTGCGCACCAAGGTCCGCTACCTCTACGACACCCACCGCCGCCAGCTCGCCCTGGTGGAGGAGATCCGCGAACTGCGCGCCCTCGTCAAGGGCCACGGCGAAGCCCCCGGCCGCCCCCCACGCCCCGCCCTGCCCCACCCGGACACCCGAGTCCCGCCCCAACGCGCAGAAGGGGCGCACAACCCCAGTCTCGAACAGGACCGGACATAGGCCGCGTACCGATCCGCCCCTGTGCCCGACCGGTCCCATCAGGCAGCATGTCCTGCATGTCCGTACTGACGCGCGACGAAGCGCAGACCCGAGCCAAGCTCCTCGACGTCCACCGGTACACGATCGACCTCGATCTCACCACCGGCGACGACACCTTCGACTCCCGCACCGTCATCCGCTTCACCGCGCGCACGGACGGCGACACCTTCGTCGAGCTCAAGCCCGCACAGCTGCGCTCCGTCACCCTCGACGGACAGCCCCTCGACCCGGAGAACCTGGACGGCGACCGGCTGCCCCTGAAGGACCTCACCGCCGGCGAACACGAACTCCGCATCGACGCAAGCATGCGCTACTCCCGCACCGGCGAGGGCATGCACCGCTTCACCGACCCCACCGACGACGAGACCTACCTCTACACCAACCTCTGCATGGACGACGCCCCGCGCGTCTTCGCCGCCTTCGACCAGCCCGACCTCAAGGCCGTCTTCGAGCTGACCGTCAAGGCCCCGCAGAACTGGACCGTCCTCGCCAACGGCATCGCCGAACACCTCGGCGACGGCCACTGGCAGACCGCACCCACCCCGCTCATCTCCACCTACCTCGTCGCGGTCGCCGCCGGCCCCTACCACTCCGTCACCACCGAACACCGCGGCCTGCCCTTCGGCCTGCACTGCCGCCGCTCCCTGGCCCCCTACCTCGACGCCGACGCCGACGAGCTGTTCGAGGTCACCAAGCAGTGCTACGACCGCTACCACGAGAAGTTCGAGGAGCCCTACCCCTTCGACTCCTACGACCAGGCGTTCGTCCCCGAGTTCAACGCCGGCGCCATGGAGAACCCCGGACTGGTCACCTTCCGCGACGAGTTCGTCTTCCGCTCCGCCGTCACCGACACCGAACGCCAGACCCGCGCCATGGTCATCGCCCACGAGATGGCCCACATGTGGTTCGGCGACCTCGTCACCCTGCGCTGGTGGGACGACATCTGGCTCAACGAGTCCTTCGCCGAGTACATGGGCTACCAGACCTGCGCCGAAGCCACCCGCTTCGCCGACACCTGGACCGACTTCGGCGTCGCCCGCAAGGCCTGGGGCTACGAGGCCGACCAACGCCCCTCCACCCACCCCGTCGCCCCCGACCCCGAGCTGGTGCCCGACACCGCCTCCGCCATGCTCAACTTCGACGGCATCTCCTACGCCAAGGGCGCCTCCGCACTACGACAACTGGTGGCCTGGCTCGGCGAGAAGGACTTCCACGCCGGCATCAACACCCACTTCGCCCGCCACAAGTTCGCCAACGCCACCCTCGCCGACTTCATCGACTCCCTCGCCGGCAGCACCGAACGCGACGTCCACGCCTGGGCGCAGACCTGGCTGGGCACCACCGGCGTCGACATCCTCAGGCCCCAGGTCACCCGCGGCGACGAAGGCACCTACACCCTCCAGGTCGAACAGACCGGCAGCCGCCCGCACCGCATCGCCGTCGGCCTCTACGACCTCGACGTCGCCGACGAGGGCCGCCACCTCGTCCTGCGCGAACGCCTCGACCTCGACATCCCGCAGAGCGCACCCCTGCCCATCGGCAAGCGCCCCGCCCTCCTGCTCCTCAACGACGGCGACCTCAGCTACGCCAAGGTCCGCTTCGACGCCGACTCCTTCGACACCGTCCGCGCGAGCCTGTCCGGCCTGCCCGACCCGCTCACCCGCGCCGTCGTCTGGAACGCCCTGCGCGACGCGGTCCGCGACGGCGAACTGGCGCCCACCGCCTACCTGGAGGCCGCCCGCACCCACCTCCCGCACGAGACCGACCTCGCTCTCGTCCAGGGCGTCCTCGCCTTCGCCTCCGTCCAGGTCGCCGGCCGCTACGTGACGCCCGAGGAGCGCCCCGCCGCCCTCGCCACCCTCACCTCCCTGTGCCGCGACCTCCTGCGCCGCACCGAGGACGGCGACAACCCCGGCCTGCGCCTGACCGCCGTACGCCACTTCATCGACGCCGCCGCCCACCCCGACACCATCGCCGCCTGGCTCGCCGACGGCACCGTCCCCGGCGGCCCCGAACTCGACCCCGAACTGCGCTGGCGCGTCCTCGCCCGCCTCGCCGTCCTCGACGCCACCGACGAGACCGCCATCGCCGCCGAACTGGAACGCGACCCGTCCGCCACCGGCCAGGAGGGCGCCACCCGCTGCCGCGCCGCCCTGCCCGACGCCGACGCCAAACGCACCGCGTGGGAGGCCATGTTCGCCCACGACGACCTGTCCAACTACCTGTTCGTCGCCACCGCCCAGGGCTTCTGGCAGCCCGAACAGGCCGAACTCCTCCACGAGTACGTCCCGCGCTACTTCGAGGACGCCGTCGCCCTCGCCGCCCGCCGCGGACCCGCCATCGCCGACGCCGCCGGCCGCTACGCGTTCCCCGCCCACGCCGTCGACGCCGACACCCTCGGCCACGGCGAACGGTGCCTGCGCAACGCCGAGCCCATCCCGGCCCTGCGCCGCAAGCTCGCCGACCAACTCGACGACCTGGCGCGCGCGTTGCGGGTGAGGGAGGCGTAAGGCGCGAGACCTAGGACCTCAGACGTAGGCCACGGTTGCTCCCGGGAGACGACGCGGGAAGGTGATCGTCCGCAATAGGCTACGGACAGTCAAGGACGATCAACTCTGGGAGACAGAACGTGATCTTAGTAACCGGCGCCACCGGAAACGTCGGCCGAGCCCTCGTCGACCGCCTCCTCGCCGCAGACCGACCCGTACGCGCCCTCACCCGCGACCCGCAGCGGGCCGCACTGCCCGACGGGGTGGAGGTCACCCGCCTCCACCCCGACGAGTCCGCCTTCGCGGGCGCCACCAAACTCTTCCTCTACGTCCAGGCGACCGACCCCGACCTCCTCGCCGCCGCCCGCCGAGCCGGCGTCCGGCACGTCGTGCTCCTGTCCGCCGGATACGTCAAGGAGGACGCCGACGACAACAACCCCCTGCGGATCATGCACGACAACGCCGAACGCGCCATCCGCGACAGCGGCCTGGAATGGACCTTCCTGCGCCCCCACGCCTTCGCCCTCAACGCCCTCCAGTGGGCCGACCAGATCCACACCGGCGACACCGTCCGCGGCGTCTTCGCCGACGCCATGAGCGCCCCCATCCACGAGGACGACATCGCCGCCGTCGCCCAGCACGCCCTCCTCGACGTCGGCCACGAAGGCGCCGCCCACATCCTCACCGGGCCCGCGGCGACCAGCAACGCCGACCAGATCACCGCCATCGGCCGGGCCCTCGGACGCGACCTGACCTACGTCGAGGTCCCGCCGGAGCAGGCCGCCACCGAACTGTTCCCCCACCTGCCGCCGCACCTCCTCCAGTTCCTGCTGAAGAGCTGGGCCGCCACCGTCGGCACCGCCCCGGAGATCACCGACACCGTCGAGAAGATCACCGGAACCCCGGCCCGCACCTTCGAGCAGTGGGCCCAGGACCACGCCGAACACCTCCGGGGCTGACCTCCAACACGTTTTCCCCGCACGGAAGTACCCCCTTTCGGGTCTGAATCGTTGAACCTTTCGGGCGCGCCCACGCAACCGCGTACAAGCTGGAACTCCCTCTGCCGGCGCCCCGGAGGACCACCATGAGCACCCCGCCCCTGGCCTCAGGCCCCGAAGGCCCCCGCGCCCTGCGCCCGTTGCTCACCACCGTCCTCGACGCCCTGAGGGACGGCGCGAGAGAGCGCGGGGGACCCCTGCCGGCAGGAGGCCCCGAGGCGGTCGCGGAACGAGTACGGGCCGCCGTGGGCGACGTACTCCCCGACGAGGGCGACCCGGAGGCCCTACGGCACCTGGTACGGGCCTTGGCGGAAGGCTCAGCCGATCCCGCGGACCCTTTGTGCGCCGCCCACCTGCACTGCCCACCCCTCGCGGTAGCGGCGGCAGCGGACCTGGCGGCATCAGTCCTGAACCCGTCCCTGGACTCCTGGGACCAGGCGCCGGCGGCGTCAGAGCTGGAGTCACTCCTGACACGGGCACTGGCAAACGAGGTCTACGTCGACGCACCCCGGGGCGCGGGGAACTGCGCGACAAGCCCCCACCGGCGCGCACCCGACAACGCACCCGACGCCCTGGTGACAACCGGCGGCACCGAATCGAACCAACTGGCCCTTCTCCTCGCCCGAGAAACCCTGGGCGCCGGCACCCGCCTGATCTGCGGAGCCAACACCCACCACTCCCTGCCCCGAGCCGCCTGGCTCCTGGGCCTGCCGGAACCCGTGATCGTCCCCGCCCCCGCAGGCACCCTCGACCCCGCCGACCTGGACGCCGCACTCACCGACCTCCCCGGCCCCCACCTCGTCACCGCCACCGCAGGAACCACCGACGCAGGCCTCATCGACCCCCTCCCCGAGATCGCCGCGGTCTGCCAAACCCACGGCGCCCGCCTGCACATCGACGCCGCCTACGGCGGGGGACTCCTCTTCAGCACCCGGCACCGAGACAAGCTCACCGGCCTGAGCGCCGCAGCCACCGTCACACTCGACCTGCACAAACTCGGCTGGCAACCGGTCGCCGCAGGCATCCTCGCCGTACGGGACGCCCGCGACCTCACCGCACTCCACCAGCGCGCCGACTACCTCAACGCCGACGACGACACCGAAGCCGGCCTCCCCGACGTCCTCGGCCGCTCCCTGCGCACCAGCCGCCGCCCCGACGCCCTCAAGACCGCCGTCACCCTGAAAACCCTCGGCCGCACCGGACTCGGCCACCTCGTCGACCAAGTCTGCGCACGGGCAACCGAGTTCGCCCGACTCGTCCAGAGCCACCCCGGGTTCGAACTCCACGCCCCGCCCACCATCAGCACGGTCCTGTTCCGGCCGGTCCACGCCACCGACGACGACATCGCCGCCGTACGCCGACAACTCCTCACCGACGGCCGCGCCGTCCTCGGCCGGGCCCGCCTCGACGGCCGGCTCTGGCTCAAGGCCACCCTCCTCAACCCCCACACCCGGCCCGAAGACCTGGCCGCACTCCTGAAAGCCGTGGAAGGAACCACCCGCAGATGACCCCCACACCGCCCCAAGAGCCCGCCGCACCCCGCGACCTCGTCGGCATCGGCATCGGCCCCTTCAACCTCTCCCTCGCCGCCCTCGCCCACCCCCTCGCCGAACTCGACACCGTCTTCTACGAACAACGCCCCGCCTTCGACTGGCACCCCGGCCTCCTCATCGACGGCGCCAGAATCCAAGTCCCCTTCCTCGCCGACCTGGTCACCCTCGCCGACCCCGCCAGCCCCTGGACCTTCCTCAACTACCTCAAGAGCCGCGAGAGGCTCTTCCCCTTCTACTTCGCCGAGCGCTTCCACATCCAGCGCGCCGAATACGACGCCTACTGCCGCTGGGTCGCCGAGAACCTCCCCGGACTCCACTTCGGCCACCAGGTCGACGCCGTCCGCTGGAACCCCGAACGCGACCTCTTCGAAGTCGACTTCACCCAGCTCGACACCGACGGACAAGCCGAAGCCCTCGGCCGGACGTACACGAAGAACATCGTCCTCGGCGTCGGCACCGAGCCCTACATCCCCGAACCCCTCAAACCCCTCGTCGAGGCCACCGGCGTGCCCGTCATCCACGCCGCCGACTACCTCGCCCACCGCGACGCCTTCCAACGCGCCGACCACGTCACCGTCGTCGGCACCGGACAGTCCGGCGCCGAGATCTTCCTCGACCTGCTCCGCACCCGCCCCGCGGGCCGCGAAGGCCTCCACTGGCTCGGCCGCACCGAGGCCTTCGCCCCCATGGAGTACTCCAAGCTCGGCCTGGAACACTTCACCCCCGACTACACCCGCTACTTCCACGCCCTCCCCGAAGCCGAACGCGACCGCCTCGTCACCGCCCAATGGCAGCTCCACAAAGGCATCGACGCCGACACCATCGCCGCCATCCACGACGAGCTCTACCAGCGCACCCTGCACGGCGGCTGGCCCGACACCGTCCTCACCCCCGGCGTCCGCGTCCGCACCGCCGGACGCGTCGCCACCACCAAGGTCGAACTCCACCTCGAACACACCGAGCAGAACACCCGCTCCCGCCTCACCACCGACGCCGTCGTCCTCGCCACCGGCTACCGCGAACGCCCCCTGGACCGCATCCTCGCCGGACTCGACCCCTACCTGCGCCGCGACAGCCGCGAACGCCCCCGCGTCGACGAACAGTTCCGCCTCGTCCTGGACCCCTCCGTCACCGGCACCCTCTACGTCCAGAACGCCGAACGCCACACCCACGGCGTCGGCACCCCCGACCTCGGCCTCGCCGCCTGGCGCAGCGCCACCATCCTCAACTCCCTGACGGGAAAGACCCCTTACCCCCTCCCCGCCCGAACGGCCTTCACCACCTTCGGCCTCGACCAGCAACCCCAGATCCCGGCCGCCCGACAGGCACAGGCACTCACCCCGCTCGTCGAAGGACGCTAGGAGACCGCGCACGACAACGGCGCCGACGTGAAAGCCTCGCCGGCGCCGTGACGTAACTCTGCTGGCCCCTTAGAAGACCGGCGTACCGTTCCGCGTCAGCTTCCAGTCCACCGACGCGAAGTCGGCCGGGTTCAGCACACCCTTCGCCGTCACCCACTCCGCGATCCGCGTACGGATCTCCGTCGACTCCGCCCACAACTCCTGCGCCGACGCCACATGCGGGAACGCACCGCCACCGTTGGCACGGTAGTTGTTCACCGCGAACACGAACCGCTGCGCGTCATCCAGCGCCGCACCGTTGTAGGTCACGTTCTTGATCCGCGAACCCGCCGCCTGCGCGATGTCGATCTCGTACGACAGCCCCGACACATAGTCGTAGTTGTAGTCCGGACGGCCGTTCGCGTTCGTCAGCTTCTCCACGTCCACCGCCGCGTCCGCCGCGGTCTGCACGAAGTACTGCGCCGAGTACTCCAGGTACGCCTTGATCTGCGCACCCGTCAGCAACTTCGCGACCAGCGTGTTGTCGAACACATACAGGCTGGACAGATCCCGGATCGTCACATCGCCCGCCGGGATCTCCGACGTACGGGAGAACGGCGAGGCCTGCGAGATCACCGGCAGCGCGGCGTACTCGGTGCCCGCCAGCGCCGCCCTGACCACGTCCTCCTGGACCCTCGTGATCAGGTCGATGATCGGGGCGTCCTTGTAGCGGGCCTCGACCGTCGTCAGCGTCTCCGTCGCCGTACCGACGACCTGGTTGACGTACTCCACCACGATGTCGTGGTCGTCCTTCAGCAGCTTCGTGATCTTCGGGTC
This sequence comes from Streptomyces sp. NPDC001536, assembly GCF_042894505.1. Taxonomy (NCBI): domain Bacteria; kingdom Bacillati; phylum Actinomycetota; class Actinomycetes; order Kitasatosporales; family Streptomycetaceae; genus Streptomyces; species Streptomyces sp. NPDC001536. Next base: position 328,967 of record NZ_JBIAVQ010000005.1, on the reverse strand, counting down.
GTCCGCGACCGTCTTCGAGTCACGCACCGTCGCCTTCACCGACTCGACCGTCCAGCGGCCCTTCGAGAAGACCAGCTCGAAGTCGAAGAGGGACAGACGCTGCGCGAAGCACAGCGGCTCCGACAGGACGACCGTCTTACCGGTCTTCTCGTTCGTGACCAGCAGCTCCGCGATCTCGGTGTGCGCGTGGCCGACGAGGATCGCGTCGATGCCCGGCACCTGCTGCGCCACCAGCGCCGCCGAGTTCTCGATGTACGGCAGCTGGTCACCGTACGACGACGTCCCGGACGAACCGGAATGCGCCGACACGACCACGATGTCCGCACCCATCGACCGCAGCTTCGGCACCCACTTCGCCGCCTGCTCCTCAAGCCCCGGGAACACCAGCTTGCCCTCGACGTACGCCTTGTCCCAGATCGCGATACCCGGGTTGGTCAGACCGAGGACGGCCACCTTCACCGGCGGGAGACCGGGCGGGCAGATCTTCTTGATGAAGTAGGGCGGGAAGGCCGGCTTCAGCGTCTTCGCGTCCAGCGCGTTCGCGCCGAGCAGCGGGAAGTGGCACTGGTCCTCGAACTTGCGCAGCGTCTCGATGCCGTAGTTGAACTCGTGGTTGCCGAGCGCCACCGCGTCATAGCCGATCGCGTTCATCGCCGCGGCCATCGGGTGGACCGGACCGCCCTTGGCGGTGATCGGGTCCACCTTCGCGTAGTAGTACGTCAGCGGCGTGCCCTGGATCGTGTCGCCCGCGTCGATGAGCAGCGTGTTGCGGCGGCCCTTCTCCGCACGGACCTGGTTGACCAGGGTCGAGACCCGGGCCAGACCCTTCGCGTTGCCCTTGGCGTCCGAGTACTCCGTGTCCTTGAAGTAGTCCCAGTTGAAGATGTTGCCGTGCAGGTCGGTCGTGCCCATCACCGTGAAGGAGTACCGCTTCGCGGGCTTTGGCCCCTTCTCGGCCTCCGCCGCCTCGGCCGCAGGAGCCCCCACGGCACCGGCCAGCGCGACGCCCGCACCGGTCACGGCGGACTTCTCCAGGAACTTCCTGCGGTTCAACGGCATGTCTCGATCTCCTCGGGGAACGGTCAACAACGCGCGTAGATTCTGACCCGCACATGCCGAGCGGCAACACCCCCTACAGGTTTCGATCTGATGACCCAACCTGTGACTTACCGAGCTGACAACACGCCAAGAAGTGACAGAGTGGGTCGTATGACCACACCAGCTGCGGACGACCCCCAACCCTTCGTGCCCTACGGCACCCCCGACGCCCCCCGCATCGCCGTCCGCGGCGAAGCCCGCCTCGAAGTCGACCCCGAGATCGCCCGCATCGGCGTCACCATCGCCGCCCGCGGCAAAGACCGCCGCACCGCCCTCGACGACCTCACCCGCCGCAACACCACCGTCCTCGACCTCATCAAGACCTACGGCGACGCCGTCGAGAAACTCGAAACCGGCGCCTTCTCCATCACCCCCCAACTCAAGGAGAAGGGCCGCGGCGAACGCGTCCACGCCTACCACGGCCGCGTCCACGTCACCGCCGAGCTCACCGACTTCACCGCACTGGGTGAACTCACCACCCGACTGGCCGACTTGGACCTGACGCGCGTCGACGGCCCGTGGTGGGCCCTACGACCGAACTCCCCGGCCCATCGCAAGGCCCGCCAGCAGGCGGTGAAGGAAGCGGTCCAGAGGGCGCGCGAGTACGCGGAAGCCCTGGGCACCTCTCTGGCCGCCCTGGTCGAGCTCGCCGACGTCGGCGCGGAGAACGCCCAGCCCTTCGCCCCGGCCGCCCCCGGCAGCCGCATGCGCTCCATGTCCTACGCCGCAGCCGAGGACACCGCCGCCGCCCCCCTCGACCTCGAACCCCAACGCCAACACGTCTACGCCCAGGTCAACGCCCGCTTCACCATGGCGCCCCCGAAGCTGTGAAGCCCGCCGGAATTCGCACACGGGAACGCTCATCGGAGCATCCCGTCGCACAATTCAACACTTGTCAATAGCCCGTCACCCAAAGGTTGTTGAGTAGTCATCCCTCACCAAATCTCTACCCGCCGGTAAGCCCTAGGCTCGAAACATGCGCCGAGCAAAGATCGTCTGCACCCTGGGCCCCGCCACCGACTCATACGACCAGATCAAGGCACTGGTCGAAGCCGGAATGGACGTAGCCCGCTTCAACCTCAGCCACGGCGGCTACGCCGAGCACGAGGAGCGCTACCAGCGCGTCCGCAAGGCCTCCGACGAGACCGGCCACAGCGTCGGCGCCCTCGCCGACCTTCAAGGCCCGAAGATCCGCCTCGGCCGCTTCACCGAAGGCCCCGTACTCCTTGAACGCGGCGACACCTTCACCATCACCGTGGAGGAGGGCGCGGAGGGCGGCCGACAGTCCTGCGGAACGACGTACACGGGCCTGGCGGACGATGTGAGCGCGGGCGAGCGCATCCTCGTCGACGACGGCAAGGTCTGCCTGGAAGTCACCGCCGTCGACGGCCCCCGAGTCCACACGACAGTGGTCGAGGGCGGCATGGTGTCCGACAACAAGGGCCTCAACCTGCCGGGTGTGGCCGTGTCGGTGCCGGCCCTCTCCGAGAAGGACGAGGCGGACCTGCGCTGGGCCCTGCGTACGGGCTTCGACGTGATCGCGCTGTCGTTCGTCCGATCCGGCCGGGACATCGAGGACGTCCACCGCATCATGGACGAGGAAGGCCGCCGCCTCCCGGTCATCGCCAAGGTCGAGAAGCCCCAGGCCGTCGACGCCATCGAGGACATCGTCGCCGCCTTCGACGGCATCATGGTCGCCCGCGGCGACCTCGGCGTCGAGATGCCGCTGGAACAGGTCCCGATCGTCCAGAAGCGCGCGATCAAACTGGCGAAGCGCAACGCGAAGCCGGTGATCGTCGCGACGCAGATGCTCGACTCGATGATCGAGAACTCCCGCCCGACCAGGGCCGAGGCGAGCGATGTGGCGAACGCGGTCATCGACGGCACGGACGCGGTGATGCTGTCGGGGGAGACGAGCGTCGGTAAGTACGCCATCGAGACCGTCCGCACCATGGCGAAGATCGTCACCGCCGCCGAGGAGGACATCCTGGCGAAGGGCCTCCCGCCCCTGACCGAACGCAACAAACCCCGCACCCAGGGCGGTGCGGTGGCCCGCGCGGCAGCGGAAATGGGCGACTTCCTCGGAGCCAAGTTCCTGGTGGCGTTCACCCAGTCGGGAGACACGGTCCGCCGACTCTCGCGCTACCGCTCCCCGATCCCGCTGCTGGCCTTCACCCCCGAACAGGCCACCCGCTCCCAGCTGAGCCTGACCTGGGGCGTGGAAACCTTCCTCGGCCCGAGCGTCGACTCCACGGACGCGATGGTCGACCAGGTGGACGAGCTGCTCCTCAAGTACGGCCGCTGCCAGAAGGGCGACATCGTGGTCATCACGGCGGGCTCGCCGCCCGGGGTCCCCGGAGCGACGAACCTCGTCCGCGTCCACCACATCGGAGTGGACGACAAGTAGCGGCGGGTCAGTGTTTGGGGCCTACGTGGGTGTCCATGAGGGCGACTGAGGCTTTGCGGGCGATGGAGATGTTGCGGGGGTTCGCCTGTCGCCAATCGACGCCGACGTGGTCAAGAGCGGCGGTGAAGAGGCGGATGATGTCGCTGGACAGGTTGGTGAAGAAGTACCGGGGATATTCGTAGCGCTTGCGTTCACCGGCTACGAGGCGCGTCGTCCAGTTCGTGATGCGGCAGCCGTCGGAGTGGATGAGGCCGCGGATGAATTCCCAGGGGTGAGTGTCGACGATTTCCTGTTGCCAGGCTTCGAGGGTGATGAGGCGTTCGTGCTTCTTGCCGGGGCCGTGCTGGGGGAAGAGATGGGGCCAGTGTGGGTAGTAGCCAACTACTGATACGTAGCCCTGAGTCTGCACGCGGTATGCGTTGCCTGAAGGGTTGATCGAACGCATCGCGGCTTCGCAGGCGTCGATCAGCCCCGGCCATGAGTCTGCGCACGCGACACGCAGGTAGTGGCCAGAACCCCGAGGGTGGGTACTGATGCAGCCATCGCCGAGATAGAGGCCCAGTAGGTAGGAGTATGAGACCTCGTCAGTTGGTGGCCCGGGCGGCGGAACTGTCATGCGGGGCAGCGGTTCTAGCCGGACCTGCCAAGAGCGAATTGCAGCACGCGAAATGCCGGTCTCTCGGCTTACCGAGTTCAGGCTTCGGCCCTGAGCAATCAGCGTGAGTGCTCGCTTGCGCGTGCTGACGTCGTACATATGGGCACTCTGTGTGACTGATCACCGCGACACGCAGCAAAAAGCGGATGTTCACGAGAACGGGAACATCCGCTTCTTGGTGGCGACCTTCGAATCGAAGGAAAAGTGCCCCGAGTCGGACTCGAACCGACACTGTATGGGTTTTGAATCCATTGCCTGCTGCCAATTGGGCTACCGGGGCTCGCAGAATCAAAGGTTTCCCTTGACCCTCCGCGCACCCACCTTACCGCAGCTAGGTAGGCTCTTGTCAGCAGCACCCCTGCCCTGAACAAGGAGCCCCCGTGACCGCCCCCGAGTCGCCCCAGCCCGTAGACGCGCCCGACGACGACAAGTCGCACGTGCCTCCGCTGACGACCCGTGTCGTCATCGCCGAGGACGAGGCCCTCATCCGGCTCGACCTCAAAGAGATGCTGGAGGAAGAGGGCTACAACGTCGTCGGCGAGGCCGGTGACGGTGAGCAGGCCATCGAGCTCGCCCGCGAGCACAAGCCGGACCTCGTGATCCTCGACGTGAAGATGCCCAAGATGGACGGCATCTCCGCGGCCGAGAAGATCGCCGAGGAGCGCATCGCCCCCGTCCTCATGCTCACCGCCTTCTCCCAGCGCGACCTCGTCGAGCGCGCCCGCGACGCCGGTGCCATGGCGTACCTGGTGAAGCCGTTCAGCAAGAGTGACGTCGTGCCGGCGATCGAGATGGCCGTGTCCCGGTTCACCGAGCTGAAGGAGCTGGAGGCCGAGGTCGCCGACCTCACCCTGCGCCTTGAGACCCGCAAGCTGGTCGACCGGGCGAAGTCGATTCTTCAGACCGAGTACGGGCTGACGGAGCCGGCGGCGTTCCGCTGGATCCAGAAGACGTCGATGGACCGGCGTATGTCGATGCAGCAGGTGGCCGAGGCAGTCATCCAGGACGCCGATGAGAAGAAGGCCGGCAAGGGCTGACCCCCCGACCTGACAAAGCGAGAGGCCCGCGTCCCCAGCTGGGGGCGCGGGCCTCGTCGTAGAGACGAAACAGCAGGGACTCAGTCCTCGCCGAGGTACGCCTTGCGTACCGACTCGTCGTGCAGCAGGTCCTGGCCGGACCCCGACAGCACGATCTTGCCGATCTCCATCACATGGCCGTGGTCGGCCAGCGACAGTGCTGCCTGGGCGTTCTGCTCGACCAGCAGGATGGTCGTGCCCTGGGCCTTGAGCTCGGCGATGGTCGCCATGATCTTCTGCATCATGATCGGCGAGAGGCCCATGGAGGGCTCGTCCAGCATGAGCAGTTTCGGCTGGGACATGAGCGCGCGACCCATGGCGAGCATCTGCTGCTCGCCACCGGACAGGGTGCCCGCGGCCTGCTTGCGGCGTTCTCCGAGGATCGCGAAGAGGTCGTAGGCGCGCTGGATGTCTTTTTCGATGCCGGGCTTGTCGTTGCGCAGGAAGGCGCCCAGGCGGAGGTTGTCCTCGATCGTCATGCGCGGGAAGATGTGCCGCCCCTCGGGGGAGTGGGCGAGGCCGAGCGAGACGATCTGGTGGGCGGGGGTCTTCTTGAGCGACTTGCCGTCGAACTTGATCTGCCCGCCGACCGGCTTGAGCAGACCGGACAGCGTCCGAAGCGTTGTCGTCTTGCCGGCACCGTTCGTGCCGATGAGGGTGACGACCTCGCCGGCCTCGACCTTGAACGAGATGCCCTTGACGGCTTCGATCTTGCCGTAGGCGACCCGGAGGTCTTCGACTTCGAGCAGTGCGGTCATCGGTCGTTCTCCTTGCCGGGCGCGGCGTCGGTCGTGGGGGCGGCCTGTGCCTCGGCTGCCTCGACCTCCGCGACTTCTTCGTCGCCGGGGGCGTCTTCGAAGGGTTCGCCGAGGTAGGCGGCGATGACGCGCTCGTCGCCCTGGACGGTGGCGCTGTCGCCTTCGACGAGCTTTTCGCCTTGGACGAGTACGGCCACGCGGTCGCAGAGGTTGAAGATGAACCGCATGTCGTGCTCGATGACGAGGACGGCGATGCCCTGGTCGCGGATGGCGAAGACGAGTTCTTCGGTGGCTCGCGTTTCCTGGGGGTTCATGCCGGCCGTGGGCTCGTCGAGGAGCAGCAGGCCCGGTTCGCTCGCCAGCGCTCGTGCGATCTCCAGCTTGCGCTGTTCGCCGTAGGGCAGGTTCCGTGCGAGGTGTTCGGCCTTCTTGTCCAGGCCGACGAACTCCAGGAGTTCCATGGCGCGTTCGCGGGAGGCCTTTTCGGCGCGGTGGAAGCCGGGGCCGCGCAGGAGGGCGGACCAGAGGCCTTCCTTGGTGCGGGTGTGGCGCCCGACGAGCACGTTTTCCAGGACCGTCATGTTGGCGAACAGGCGGATGTTCTGGAAGGTGCGGGCGATGCCTGCGGCGGTGACCTTGAAGGACTTGGGCGGCAGGACATTGCCCTGGTAGCGGACTTCGCCCTCGGTGGGGATGTAGAGGCCCGTCAGGCAGTTGAAGAAGGTTGTCTTGCCCGCGCCGTTGGGGCCGATGAGTCCGACGATCTCGCCGCTGTTGACGGTGAGGTCGACGTTGCGTACGGCGGTGAGGCCGCCGAAGCGCATGGTGACGCCGCGGGCGTCCAGGACGGTCGTCCCGGTGACGGTGGTGGTGTCGGTGGTCATGTGTCAGGCCCCTGCCTTGCCGAGGACTGTGGGCGCTTCGGCCTCTTCGTGGAATTCGAGCTGGCGGCGCCGGTTGGGGATGAGGCCCTCGGGGCGGAAGCGCATCAGGAGGATGAGGGCGACACCGAAGGCGAAGAGCTGGTAGTTGGCCATGAACTGGAGCTTGGCCGGGATGAGGTAGAGCAGTGAGGCGCCGACGAGGGGGCCTGCGATGGTGCCCATGCCGCCGAGGACGACGGCGGCGAGGAGGAACGCCGAGTTGGGCGGTACGGGTCCGGCGAACTGGTACTGCTCGGGGGTCACGGTGTAGGTGACGTGGGCCTGGACGGTGCCGGCGAGGCCGGCGAGGGTGGCGCCGAGTGCGAAGGCGATGAGCTTGACGCGGAAGCCGTTGATGCCCATGGCGAGGGCGGCTGTCTCGTCTTCGCGGATGGCGATCCAGGCGCGGCCGATGCGGGAGTCGCTGCTGCGGCGGAAGACCACGACGACGATCAGTGTGATGAGCAGCATCAGCAGGAAGTAGTTGGCGAAGCGCGCGATGCTGAAGCCGGCGATGTCGTGGGTCTGGCCGAAGTCGAAGCCGAGGATGTTGAGGTTCGGGATCGAGGCGATGCCGTTGGAGCCGTTGGTGACGTCGGGTCCTGAGGTGCCGTCCATGTTGAGGACGGTGATGCGGAAGATCTCTCCGAAGCCGAGGGTCACGATGGCGAGGTAGTCGCCGCGCAGTCGCAGGGTGGGGGCGCCGATGAGGACGCCGAAGACCATGGCGACGGCCGCGCCGAGGAGGGCGGAGGCCCAGAAGGGCCACTGGACGCCGAGCGGTGAGGTGGGGGAGCCGGAGACCAGGGCCGCGGTGTAGGCGCCGACGCCGAGGAAGGCGACGTATCCGAGGTCGAGGAGGCCGGCGAGGCCGACGACGATGTTCAGGCCGAGGGCGACGGTGGCGAAGATGAGGATGTAGACGCCGAGGGTCGCGTAGCGGTCGTCGGACTGGGTGAAGGGGAAGGCCGCGGCGGCGACGAACGCACCGATCATGGTGACGTTGCGGTGCTTCGCGGTGATCCCCGAGACCCGGGCCACGAGCCCGGCCTTGGTGACGGCGGCGAAGAGGAAGCCGACGGTGATGAGGAAGCCGATGAAGAGTTCGTCGTACTCGGTGCCGATGCCGTAGGTGAAGACGGTGAGGCCGAGGCCGAGGGCGACGACGATGATCAGGATCTCGGCGTATGCGGGGAGCTGGGGTGCCTTGCCGGGGGTGCCGGAGGCGATGGACGCCTTGAAGACGGACCAGCTGTGGCGTCCGCTGTGCTTGAACTGCTCCCAGCCGGTGTCGTCCGGGTCGATGGGGTCGGGTTCCGGGCGGGTGAAGGGCAGGGAGAACGCGCCGATGACGGCGGCGAGGGTGGCGATGGCGACGATGTAGCCGCCGGGTTCGAGGTTGACGACGCCGCCGAGGTTGACGCTGATCGCGAGGACCGTGTACCAGGCGGTGGCGAAGGTGCCGAGCGCGGCGAGTTTGACGGCGCTGTCGGCGCCGGCGGGTGTGAGCCAGCGCAGGCCCTTGATGCCGTAGGAGGCGAGGGCGAAGAGCGTGGTGAGGGCGCCGCCGATGAGGACGAGGACCTGGAGGCCGCCGGGGTAGCCGTAGACGGTGAGGTCGCCGGGGAATTCGGAGGTCCAGGTCCAGGCCAGGAAGGTGGAGACGATGGTGAGGGCGCCGCCGGCGGTGGCGAGGGCGCGGCCGATGTTCTCGGGGAGGCCGATGAGGCCGGTGGCGTTGCCGTCCTTGCTGACGGGGGCGCTGGGGGTTTCGGTGGTCTGTGTGGTCATCGGTGTCACGCCCTGTCAGCGACGCGCTCGCCGAGCAGGCCCTGGGGCCTGAACAGGAGTACGAGGATGAGGAGTACGAAGGCCCAGACGTTGGCCCAGGACTGGCCGCCGAGCTTGTCGAAGCCGGGGACGTCGGCGATGTAGGCGGTGGCGAGCGTCTCGGCGAGGCCGAGGACGACGCCGCCGATCATGGCGCCGTAGATGTTGCCGATGCCGCCGAGGACGGCCGCGGTGAAGGCCTTGAGGCCGAGGATGAAGCCCATCATGAAGTCGACCTGGCCGTACTTGAGGCCGTAGGCGACGGATCCGACGGCGGCGAAGGCGGCGCCGAGGGCGAAGGCGATCACGATGATGCGGTCGGTGTTGACACCCATGAGCTTGGCGGTGTCGGGGTCCTGGGCGGTGGCCTGCATGCCGCGTCCGGTGCGGGTGCGCATCACGAAGTAGGCGAGGATGCCCATGCTGATGGGGGCGGCGACGAACAGGAAGATGTCACCGGTCTGGATGGTGACGCTGCCGATCTCGAAGGGGCCGCCGCCGATCTCGGGGAACTTGATGGGCGACTTCGCGTCGGGGTACCAGGCCCAGACCGCCTGCTGGAGGGCCAGGGAGAGGCCGATGGCGGTGATGAGGGGGGCGAGGCGTGGTGCGGTGCGCAGGGGGCGGTAGGCGAACCGTTCCGCTCCTACGGCGACGGTGACCGAGACGATGATGGCGCCCATGAGCATCAGGGGCAGGGCGATCGCCATCGAGGTGCCGTCGGGCAGTACGTACAGGTAGACGGTGACGGCACCGAATCCACCGGTCATGAAGATCTCGCCGTGGGCGAAGTTGATGAGCTGGACGATGCCGTAGACCATTGTGTAGCCGATGGCGACGAGCCCGTACATTGCTCCTAGTAGCAGGCCGTTGACCAGCTGCTGCGGCAGTTCGTTCACCGCATGTCCTCCGAGACTTCGGATGTTCGACGAATGTGTGGCCGGGTGTGTGGCCGAGTTGAGGCCGGATGCGAGTCCGCGCGGGGCGCCAGTGGAACAGCGCCCCGCGCGGCTCGATCAAGTGGTGCTGCGGGTCTCTATCAGCCTGTGTAGGTGCCGGACTTGACGGCCTTCCAGGCGCCGTTCTCGACGGCGTAGACGGTGAGCTGCTTGTTGGTGGCGTCACCGTACTCGTCGAAGGAGACCTTGCCGGTCACACCGTCGAAGGAGACGTTCTGGACGGCGGCGGTGATCTTGGCGCGGGCGTCGGACGGGAGCTTGCCGTCGTTCTCCTCGACGACCTTCTTCACGGCCAGGATGATCGCCCAGGCGGCGTCGTAGGAGTAACCGCCGTAGGCCGCGTACTCCTCCTTGTAGCCGCCGGCCTTGTAGTCGGCGACGAACTGCTTGGCGGAGGGGAGCTCCTCGACGGGGGCGCCGACGGAGGTGGCGAGGTCACCGGCGCTGTCGGCACCGGCCAGCTCGATGAAGGTCGGGTCGAAGATGCCGTCACCGCCGACGAGCGGGACCTTGGCGCCTGCGGCCTTGATCTGCTTGCTGAGCGGGCCGGCCTGCGGGTACTCGCCGCCGTAGTAGACGACGTCCGCGCCGGAGGACTTCACCTGGGTGGCGACGGCGGAGAAGTCCTTGGTGGTGGGGTCGATGTGCTGGGTGCCGACGACCTTGCCGCCGAGCTTCTTGAACTCCGCGGTGAAGGTGGCGGCGAGACCGGCGCCGTAGGTCTTCTTGTCGTCGATGACGAAGACCTTGGTCTTCTTGGCGTCGTTGTAGACGTACTGCGCGGCGAACGGGCCCTGGATGGCGTCCGTGGTCGCGGTGCGGAAGTACGACTTGTAGGTGCGGACCTTCTTGTTCTGCCAGTCGGCGCCCTGGGTGAGGCCCGGGCCGGTGTTGGCCGGGGAGATCTCGACGAGGCCGGCGTCGTCGAAGACCTTCTGCATGGATTCGGCGACGGAGGAGTTCAGCGGGCCGACGACGCCCATGACGTCCTTCTCGCCGACCAGGGTGGAGGCGTTGGCCTGGCCCGAGGAGGGCTGGGCCTGGTCGTCGAGGGCCTTGATCTCGAAGGTGACGCCGTCGACGAGCTTCTGCTTGTTGGCGGTCTTCGCGGCGAGGTCGACGGAGTTCTTGATGCCGAGGCCGAGGGCGGACAGGTCACCCGTCAGCGGGGCGTCGACGCCTATGACGACCTTGGTGCCACCGCTTCCGGAGTCCGAGCCGCCGTCGTCGTCGCGCGAGCCGCAGGCGGTGAGGGTGAGTGCTCCCGCCGCCAGCGCGGCGGTGATGGTGATGAGCGAACGTTGACGCACGATTCGTCCTTTCATGGCGCGGCGCTCCCCCCTGGAAGCGGCCGAGTCGTTGCGCGGGGTGCCTGACGTGACAATCCAGTGGCGCGGTGACTGGCCGTGACTCTAAGCGGGTGTGGGGATCGTGGAGGAGGGTCCGGGCCAGGCTGTGACGCTCTTGTTATGACACGTCGTAATGCAGAGCGGTACTGAGTGGGTGGAACAGTGGAATTCAGGCTGATTCGCCCGGTCCGCATAGTGAGAACCCGCAGGACCCGACCTGGGTGGTTCAGGCGTCTCAGGGGTTTTGGTAATTACCCAGAACTGTTGCTGCAGGCGACTTGTAGGGCCTCCGAGAGCTGCTGCGCATAGCGCTGTCCGAGGATGAAACTGTGAACTTCTATTGCGCGCGTATTACGTAGAGTTACGTCAAGGAAAGGGAGCCCGGCGTTCCACGGCACTTTCCTGCATTGCGTCACGTGCATGGTGACGATGATCTTGCGGCTGGAGCCCGCCGTCGTGCGAAATGGGGCCGGCGGGGTCGATTTCACGGACAGACCGGCGTACGGCTGGGAGATCCGGGTCACGGTGACCGGGGGTCCCGCCAGCACGGTCAGCTCCACCCCGAGGCTGAAGCTCCGCCTCGGCGCACCCTCCGGCGTCGGCTCCCAGCTCAGGTAGTGCACATCGGTGACCTGTGAGGGGTACGGCGGTGGGAGGGCCGCCGGCGGCTGCGGGCGGGTGGCGTAGAGATAGCCGCCGCCCGCGATGACAACGGCGCAGGTGAAGACGCCGAGGACGGCACGCCGGTGCCTGCCGTACAGCTCGACGAGCCGCCCTCGCGGACGGCGGGGGAGCGGCGGCGCGTCGAGAACGTCCCACGCGTGCGTGCCTTCACCGGGCTCGACGGGGCCAACGCCGCTCACTGGCGGGGCCTTTCGCCTGCGTCGGGCAGGGGCCTTGCGTCGGCGGTCGGCGTGAGCCTTGCGTCGACGGCTGGTTGGGCCGCCCCGCCCCGGAGCTTCGGGGTTCCTCCCGTTCTCATACCTTGACGCTAGGCCTTGCGGGGTGGGTCGGGCCAGAGTCCGTTGGGCCTGGGGCGAGTTGGGCCTGGGGCTGTCGGGTTGCGGAGCCACGCGCTGCGGGACCTGCTGAGCGGCAGAGCGGCAGGACCACGGGGGCCGGGGTGGCCCCAAGCCGGGGCCCCGCGGGGTCAGTTGGCCGCCACGATGTGGGCCACGTCGCCGGGGTTCACGTCCCGCAGGAGACACGTCAGCCGTGCGCTGCACACGCGCCGGCCCTCCTCGTCGCTGATCACGATCTCGTACGTCGCCGTCGACCGTCCCCGGTGCACGGGGGTGGCGACGCCGGTCACCAGCCCGGAGCGCGCCCCGCGGTGGTGGGTGCAGTTGAGGTCGACGCCCACGGCGATCTTGGAGCTGCCGCCGTGCAGCATCGAGCCGACGGAGCCGAGCGTCTCGGCGAGGACCGCGGAGGCGCCGCCGTGCAGCAGTCCGTACGGCTGGGTGTTGCCCTCCACCGGCATCGTCCCGACGACCCGGTCCGCGGACGCCTCCACGATCTGCACGCCCATGCGCGCGCCGAGGTGCCCCGCGGAGAACAGCGCCGGCAGGTCGACACCGAGCGCGGCGTACTCGTCGATGACCTCTTGCGGGAACTTCACATGCTGCTGCTCGCCCATGGGGCCCGGCTCCGTTTCGTCGGGATCACTCGCTCGGCTGAGCAAACGCTCAGTCGGTCGCCGATTGTTCCAGACGGACGACGACGGACTTGCTGGCCGGGGTGTTGCTGGTGTCGGCGGTGGCGTCCAGCGGCACCAGGACATTGGTCTCGGGGTAGTACGCGGCCGCGCAGCCGCGTGCCGTCGGGTAGTGCACCACCCGGAAGCCGGGCGCCCGCCGCTCCACGCCGTCCTTCCACTCGCTCACGAGGTCGACGTACGAGCCGTCGGCGAGCTTCAGCTTCCGGGCGTCCTCGGGGTTGACCAGGACGACCCGGCGGCCGTTCCTGATGCCCCGGTAGCGGTCGTCGAGACCGTAGATCGTGGTGTTGTACTGGTCGTGCGAGCGCAGCGTCTGGAGCAGCAGCCGCCCCTCGGGCAGCGCGGGGAACTCCACGGGCGCGGCGGTGAAGTTGGCCTTGCCGGTGGCCGTCGGGAAGCGGCGCTCGTCGCGGGGCGCGTGGGGCAGGGCGAAGCCGCCCGGGTGGGCCACGCGCGCGTTGAAGTCGTCGAAGCCGGGGACCACGCGTGCGATGCGGTCGCGGACGGTGGCGTAGTCCTTCTCGAACTCCTCCCACGGGGTGCGGGACCCGGAGCCCAGCACGCGGCGGGCGAGGCGGCAGACGATGGCCGGCTCGGACAGCAGATGCCTGCTCGCGGGCTCCAGTCGGCCGCGGGAGGCGTGCACCATGCCCATGGAGTCCTCGACGGTCACGAACTGCTCGCCGCTGCCTTGGAGGTCGCGCTCGGTGCGGCCCAGGGTGGGCAGGATCAGGGCACGCGTGCCCGTGACCGCGTGCGAGCGGTTGAGCTTGGTCGACACGTGCACGGTCAGCCGCGCGCGCCGCATGGCCGCCTCGGTGACCTCGGTGTCGGGGGAGGCGGAGACGAAGTTGCCGCCCATGGCGAAGAAGACCTTGGCCTTGCCGTCGCGCAGCGCCTGGATGGCCCGTACGACGTCGTAGCCGTGCTCGCGCGGCGGCGCGAAGCCGAACTCCTTCTCCAGGGCGTCCAGGAAGGCGGGCGCGGGCCGCTCGAAGATGCCCATCGTGCGGTCGCCCTGCACGTTGGAGTGACCGCGGACCGGGCAGACGCCCGCGCCGGGGCGGCCGATGTTGCCGCGCAGGAGAAGGAAGTTGACGACCTCGCGGATGGTCGGCACGGAGTGCTTGTGCTGGGTGAGGCCCATGGCCCAGCAGACGATGGTGCGCTCGGAGGCGAGCACCATGGCCAGGGCCCGCTCGATCTCCTCGCGGGTGAGGCCGGTCGCGGTGAGCGTCTCGTCCCAGTCGGCGGCGCGGGCCTGGGCCGCGAACTCCTCGAAGCCGTGGGTGTGTTCGTCGACGAAGGCCTGGTCGACGGCGCCCTCCGTCTCCAGGATCAGCTTGTTGAGGAGGCGGAAGAGGGCCTGGTCGCCGCCGATGCGGATCTGGAGGAACAGATCGGTCAGGGCGGTGCCCTTGAGCATCCCCTGGGCGGTCTGGGGGTCCTTGAAGCGCTCCAGGCCCGCCTCGGGCAGCGGATTGACGCTGATGATCTTCGCGCCGTTGGCCTTGGCCCGGTCCAGGGCGGAGAGCATGCGGGGGTGGTTGGTGCCGGGGTTCTGGCCGGCGACGATGATCAGGTCGGCCTTGTAGAGGTCCTCCAGCAGGACGCTGCCCTTGCCGATGCCGATCGTCTCGTTCAGGGCCGAGCCGGAGGACTCGTGGCACATGTTGGAGCAGTCCGGCAGGTTGTTGGTGCCCAGCTCGCGCGCGAACAGCTGGTAGAGGAAGGCCGCCTCGTTGCTGGTACGGCCCGAGGTGTAGAAGAGGGCCTCGTCGGGGGAGGCGAGGGCGGCGATCTCCTCGGCGACGATGTCGAAGGCGCGCTCCCAGGTCACCGGTTCGTAGTGCGTGCCCCCTTCGGGAAGGTACATGGGGTGGGTGAGCCGCCCCTGCTGCCCCAGCCAGTAGCCGCTGCGCGTCGCGAGGTCGGCGACCGGGTGCGCGGCGAAGAACTCCGGGGTGACCCGGCGCAGGGTGGCCTCCTCGGCGACCGCCTTCGCGCCGTTCTCACAGAACTCCGCCTTGTGCCGGTGGTCCGGCTCCGGCCAGGCACACCCCGGGCAGTCGAAGCCGTCCTTCTGGTTCACGCGCAGGAGGGTCAGCGCGGTGCGCTTGACGCCCATCTGCTGCTGGGCGACCCGCAGCGTGTGCCCGATCGCGGGCAGCCCGGCCGCCGCGTGCTTCGGCTCGGCGACCTGCGGAGCGTCCTGAACCGGATCGCCCTTGGGCGGCTTGGTGGCCATCGCGCTCTCTCCTTCGCACACACCTGTGAGGTACCTCTCCGATCCTCGCACGGGGGAGTGACAACGGCGTTCGCCGGTCGAGCGGGGAGCCGGGCGGCGCCCGCCCGGTATGTGCCGTGGGTTTGCCCGGTCGCCGTGTGTGCTGTCGGCCCGCTCGGTGTGCGGCGTCGGTGGCGGGCGGGTCTGACTGTCAGTGGCTCGTGGCAGGATCGGGGTCGTGGCAGAGACAGCAGCGAAGCAGACCGACAACAGCCCCGGCGACACCCGCCCGCGCCTGATGCTCATGGACGGGCACTCGCTTGCCTACCGTGCGTTCTTCGCGCTGCCCGCGGAGAACTTCACGACCGCGACGGGCCAGCCGACGAACGCGATCTACGGCTTCGCCTCGATGCTGGCCAACACCCTGCGCGACGAGGAGCCCACGCACTTCGCGGTGGCCTTCGACGTGTCCCGCAAGACCTGGCGCTCCGAGGAGTTCACGGAGTACAAGGCGAACCGCTCCAAGACCCCGGACGAGTTCAAGGGCCAGGTCGAGCTGATCGGCGAGGTCCTGGACGCGATGCACGTCTCGCGGTTCGCGGTCGACGGCTTCGAGGCCGACGACGTGATCGCCACCCTCGCCACCCAGGCCGAGGCCGAGGGCTTCGACGTGCTGATCGTCACCGGTGACCGCGACTCCTTCCAGCTCGTCAGCGAGCACACCACCGTGCTCTACCCGACGAAGGGTGTCTCGGAGCTGACCCGGTTCACCCCGGAGAAGGTGTTCGAGAAGTACGGCCTCACCCCGGCCCAGTACCCGGACTTCGCGGCCCTGCGCGGCGACCCGTCCGACAACCTGCCGGGCATCCCCGGCGTCGGCGAGAAGACCGCCGCGAAGTGGATCAATCAGTTCGGTTCCTTCGCGGACCTCGTCGAGCGCGTCGAGGAGGTCAAGGGCAAGGCGGGCCAGAACCTCCGCGACCACCTGGAGGCGGTCAAGCTGAACCGCCGCCTGACGGAGATGGTCCGTACCGTCGAGCTGCCGAAGACGGTCGCCGACCTGGAGCGGGCGCCGTACGACCGCAAGAGTCTCGCGATGATCCTCGACACCCTGGAGATCCGGAACCCGTCGCTGCGCGAGCGGCTGCTCGCCGTCGACCCGGGCGCCGAGGAGGCCGAGCCGGCCCCGGCCGCGACGGCCGGCGTGGAGCTCGACGGCACCGTGCTCGGCACCGGAGAGCTGGCGGGCTGGCTCGCCGGGCACACCGGCGACACGCTCGGCGTCGCCACGGTCGACACCTGGGCGCTGGGCACCGGCTCGGTCGCCGAGATCGCCCTCGCGGCGCCCGGGGGAGTGGCCGCCTGGTTCGACCCCACCCAGCTCGACGAGGCCGACGAGACGGCGCTCGCCGCCTGGCTGGCCGACGCCGGCAAGCCCAAGGTCTTCCACAACGCCAAGGCCGCGATGAGGGTCTTCGCCGAGCACGGCTGGAGCATCGCCGGGGTCTCCATGGACACCGCGCTCGCCGCGTACCTCGTCAAGCCGGGCCGCCGCTCCTTCGACCTGGACGCCCTGTCCCTGGAGTACCTGCACCGGGAGCTGGCGCCCGCCGCCACGGCCGACGGCCAGCTCGCCTTCGGCGCGGACGACGGCGCCGAGGCAGAGGCCCTCATGGTCCAGGCCCAGGCCATCCTCGACCTGGGCGAGGCCTTCACCGAGCGTCTCGCCGAGGTCGGGGCCACGGACCTCCTGCGCGACATGGAGCTGCCCACCTCCACCCTGCTGGCCCGCCTGGAGCGGCATGGCATCGCCGCCGACCGGGCCCACCTGGAGGCCATGGAGCAGATGTTCGCCGGCGCCGTCCAGCAGGCCGTGAAGGAGGCCCACGCCGCCGCCGGACACGAGTTCAACCTGGGCTCGCCCAAGCAGCTCCAGGAAGTCCTCTTCGGCGAGCTGGGCCTGCCCAAGACGAAGAAGACCAAGACCGGCTACACCACCGACGCCGACGCTCTCGCCTGGCTGGCCACCCAGACGGACAACGAATTGCCGGTGATCATGCTCCGCCACCGCGAGCAGGCCAAGCTCCGCGTCACCGTCGAGGGCCTGATCAAGACGATCGCGGCGGACGGCCGCATCCACACCACGTTCAACCAGACCGTGGCGGCGACCGGCCGGCTCTCCTCCACCGACCCGAACCTCCAGAACATCCCGGTGCGCACCGACGAGGGCCGGGCGATCCGTCGCGGTTTCGTGGTCGGCGAGGGCTTCGAGTCCCTGATGACCGCGGACTACAGCCAGATCGAGCTGCGCGTGATGGCCCACCTGTCCGAGGACGAGGGCCTCATCGAGGCGTTCACCTCCGGCGAGGACCTGCACACCACGGTCGCCTCGCAGGTGTTCGCGGTCGAGCGCGCGGACGTCGACGCGGAGATGCGCCGCAAGATCAAGGCGATGTCGTACGGACTGGCGTACGGCCTGTCCGCCTTCGGCCTCTCCCAGCAGCTGAACATCGAGGCGGGCGAGGCACGTGCCCTGATGGACACGTACTTCGAGCGCTTCGGCGGGGTGCAGGACTATCTGCGCCGGGCCGTCGACGAGGCCCGGGCGACCGGCTACACGGCGACCCTCTTCGGCCGCCGCCGCTACCTCCCCGACCTCAACAGCGACAACCGCCAGCGCCGCGAGGCCGCCGAGCGCATGGCCCTCAACGCGCCCATCCAGGGCACGGCGGCCGACATCGTCAAGATCGCCATGCTCCAGGTCGACAAGGCCCTCCAGGAGGCCTCCCTCACCTCCCGCATGCTCCTCCAGGTCCACGACGAAATCGTCCTGGAGATCGCCCCGGGCGAGCGCGCCCAGGTCGAGGAACTGGTCCGCCGAGAAATGGCGAACGCCGTCCACCTGAGGGCCCCACTGGACGTCTCGGTGGGCGTGGGCCCGGACTGGGAGTCGGCAGCGCACTAGGAAGCAGGCGGGGCGGCAGCCCACCCAGGGGCGCGGGGAACTGCGCGACCAGCCCCCACACACCCGCACTCGCCCACGAACCCGCCCACCCCCCACCTGTTCGCGGCGGGGGTTGAAGGGGGCGCAGCCCCCTGGGGACGGGACGGGTAGGGGCGGCGGGGGCGAGAACAAGCCCCCCGCCCCACCCCCCGTCACCCACGTGGTCCCCGACAACACGCTCCCCATCCCCCCGGCCCGTAAAGATGCGGACATGGGTATACGCACGCTCCACCGCCACACGGCTCCGGCGCAGGCGACCACCGATGCGACCGCGTCCACCCCGCCGCCGTCGGTCCCGCCCTACGCGGCAACGGCCAGTACCGCCCGCATCCCGACCGACCTCGCGACAGCCCTGCGCAGAAGGGCCGCGGACCTGCGTCACCGGCTCACCCGCAGGGACTGGCGGCTCGCCGCCGACCAGGCCCGCAGCTATCTCGCACTGCTCCTCACCGCACTGCCCCGCGCCCGCCAGGTCCGGACCGTCACCGTGTTCATCGCGACCGCCGCCGCGGTCACCGACCGCCTCGACGGCTCAGCTCCCGACCGGGACCGGGCACCGGGACAGGACGCCACACCCTGACGCCCACGGCGTACACCAGCACGCCCAGCACGAGCCCGGCACCCACGCCGAAGCACAGCGTCGGGATCAGCTCCCACGGCTTCGCGGTGGACCCCCAGTAGTCCCACCACCGCGAGGCCCGCTGCACGCCCCCGACCAGCGCACAGCCACCGATGACGACAGCGGCCCACCATCGGTCCGCGCCGCTCAGCACCGGCACCCCCGGCGGCTCGGCGACAGCGCCTCGTGCCCGCCGCAGGGCGTACCCCAGGAACACCGCGATCACGACCGCGGCCACCGCCGAACTGCCGTACTGGAGGTACCAGTACAGCGGCGAACCCGCGATCGTCTCGCCGAGGACGGGGAACATCCGCATCCCCCAACGGTCGAAATGGGTGAACGCGTCCCACACGACATGCGTCAACGCACCCAGCGCCGCCGACACATACCAGCGCGCCACCAGCGACGGCCGGACACGCGCGCGTGGCGCCCCGCAGCGCAACAGGGCCGCCGGCCGTGCCTGCCGCCGGCGGGGCAGCAGCGCCACCAGTGGCTCACGGATCAGCAGCCACAACCCCACCAGCGCCCACGCGACGAGCACATCGACGGTGAAGACGCCCGCGAAGGAGTGGGTGAAGGACCCGAACTCCATCGCCTCGGACAGCGCACTCGCCGCGAAATAGGTCATGTCGGGCGCGAAGGAACCCGCCACCAACACCGCCGGCACCAGTGAGCCCCGGCCGGTTCCATCGGTGCGTAAAGCGGGCAGTACAGCGGCCGCGTGGCTCAGCGTGAACGGCAAGAAGGCCCCCCGGTTCGGTGTGGTCGGACCGGCCCAGTATGGCCAACTGGTGAAAACCGGGCACGAACGGGTGCCCGCGCAAAGCAAGTTGTCGTAGGGTCGCCTGGGTCGCCGCGCCGGGGAGCGCGGTCGAACAGAAGAACACGGCACTGAATGGCTCCACGAGGGCAACCCGCACCACGGGTCGATCGTCATCACCATGGCGAGCACGTCGAACGGAGACGGGCGCTCGGGCGTCCACGGGAGGGGTTCACTTTATGTCGGCGCAATTCGGCAGGAGGCTGCGCAAGGGAGCGGTGGCCACCACCGTCGCCGCGGCGGCTGTCGCGGCTCTCTCGGCGTCCCAGGCACCCGGCGTGACGGTCGACGACAGCGGCAGATCGACCGCGGCCGACGCCCAGCCCTCTCCCGACGCGACCGGCGACGACAGCGGCGCCACCGGCAACTCGCCGTACTACACGGACCTGCCGCCGCTCAACAGCCCGAGCCCCGCACCGACCGTCGGCACCCCCGCCGCCACCGGCCCGACCGAGGCCGGCATACCCGCGACCGTCCTGGACGCCTACAAGCAGGCCGCGGCCTCGCTCCAGGAGTCCAAGCCCGGCTGCAACCTGCCCTGGGAACTCCTGGCCGCCATCGGCAAGGTGGAGTCCGGCCAGGCCCGCGGCGGCCGGGTCGACGCGGACGGCAACACCATCGGCAGGATCCTCGGCCCCAAGCTGAACGGCGTCGGCTTCGCGCACATCAGCGACACCGACGGCGGCGCGTACGACGGCGACAGCGTCTACGACCGGGCCGTGGGCCCCATGCAGTTCATCCCCTCCACCTGGGAGTGGGCCGGCCGCGACGGCAACGACGACGGCAAGAAGGACCCCAACAACATCTACGACGCCGCGCTCGCCGCCGGCCACTACCTGTGCCGCTTCGGCTGGGACCTGTCCACCCAGTCCGACCTCAACAGCGCGATCCTCAGCTACAACCACTCGCAGGACTACCTGAACACGGTCCTGTCGTGGCTGGAGTACTACCGCAAGGGCACCCACGAGATCCCCGACGGCACCGGCAGCATCCCCGGCAACCGCAGCGACGACGACAGCGGCGCGAACCCCTCACCGTCGCCCACGGACCCGCCGACGCCGAGCACACCCGGCACGCCGAGCACGCCCGGTACCCCGAGCACCCCGCCGACGCCCGGCACTCCGTCGACACCCGGCACGCCGACCCCGACGCCCACCCCCACCGACACGGTGGACCACCTGGAGGACGCGGGCACCGCCAAGCTCACCGCGCAGGCCGGCGACACCTTCACCAAGCGGATCAGCACCCGCGCCGAGACCTCGGCCGGCAAGGCCGTCGGCAAGGTCCGGGTCCGCTTCACGATCGTCGGCGACACCGACACCACGTTCACGGGCGGCGAGAGCGTGGCCACGGTGGTCACCAACAGCTCCGGCGTGGCCGTCGCACCCATCCTCAAGGCGGGCGAGAAGACGGGCGAGTTCACCGTCCGCGCCACCGTCGTGGGCCGCGCGATCGCCGGTCTCGACTACAAGGCGAGCGTCACCGAGCGCGTCGCCGACACACTGGCCCGCACCAGCGAGACCGCGCTGACCTGCACCCCGGGCGGCGAGTTCGCCGAGCAGGTCGAGGTCAAGGCGACCTACGACGGCGCCGTCGCGGACGGAGTCGCCGCCACCGCCACCCTGATCACCTCGGCGGAGGATGCGACCGAGAACACCAAGGGCCCCTACTTCAAGGACGCGGACGGCAAGACCGTACGCACCCTCACGGGCCTGGAGACGGACGCCGACGGCCTGCTCAAGCTGCCGAAGTTGTACGCGGACGACACCACCGGCACGTTCCTGCTCCGCATCAACACCTCCGGCGGCGCGACCCTGACCGTCGAACTGACGGTGGCCGCGGCACCCGAGCCGACAGAGTCCGCGAGCCCGTCGGCGAGCCCGAGCGCGTAGCAGCACATTCCTTTCGTACGACCATGGCGGCGCCCCTCGTGAGGAGGGGCGCCGTCGTCGTGTGCAACGTGTTCTCATCTCGCCCACCCGTTGCTACGGTGCCGAACCTGACGACCTATCAGTTCCAGTCCGTCGGGAGGCCCGCATGCGTGCTCTGATCGCCGCCGCGATCGGCCTGGGAGTCGCGCTCGCCCTGGTCCTGACGATCACCGCGATGGGGTCGCCGACCGGCAAGACGTCCCCGAAGCCGCTGCTGACGACGGTGCCGTCACACCCGTAACCGCCCGGGAGGGAGGCCGAGATGCGCCGCAAGGCCAGCCTGATCCTGCTCGCCCTCGCCGTGTTCTTCGCGGCACTGTCCCCGCTGCTGCGCTGGTACGCCTTCCCGCGCCTGGCCAAGGTCCCGGCCGGCCAGTACCAGGACATGGTCCTGGAGGCGAAGAACGCCACCCTCATGAACAACTCGATGCAGGTCGAGAAGGTCTCCAAGGTCACCATCGTGCAGACCCTCAAAGGCAACGTCGAGGCCTCCGAGAAGATCGAGAAGACGCTCGGCCGGGACGTCGTCGTCTGGGACGGCCTGTCCTACGCCCAGGGCCCCGACGGCCGGCAGGTCGCCTACATCCCCGAGCGGTACATCTTCGACGCCCACACCCAGGAACCGATCCACGCCACGGGCGAGATGGTCGACGGCGACCCGGTGAAGCGGGAGGGCCTCGAATTCAAGTGGCCCTTCCTGACGGAGAAGCGGGACTACGAGTACTTCGACGCCCAGACCCGCACCTCGTCCCCCATCCACTACAAGGGCACCCAGGACTTCCGCGGCCTGGAGGTCTACTACTTCGAGCAGACCATCCCCTGGACCCAGGTGAAGTGGCCCAAGAAGCTCCCCATCGCGGGCGTCACCCCCGAGCAGCTCGCCAAGACCGGCACGACCCGCTGGTACACCACGGTCCGCAAGTTCTGGGTCGAACCCGTCACCGGCGCCCCCGTCTACGGCGAGGAGATCCACAAGGAGGAACTCCGCGGTGGCACCCTCCTCGGCGACCGCGACAAGGTGACGGCGTTCGCCGGCCACGTGAAGATGCGCGAGGACTACATCGAGCACACCGTCGACCTGGTCAAGTCCAACCGCACCCTGGTGCTCCTGATGACCTCGTACCTCCCCTGGGGCTTCGCCACCCTGGGCGTGCTCCTGCTGGCCCTCTCGCTGTACCTGGAGGCCCGCAGCCGCCGCCCCGACGAACCGGAACCCGCCACCGACGCCGAACCCGAACCGGTCACCGCCTGAGCCGCGCGTTCGTATACCGCGTGGGCTCGGCGGCCGCCGGGTCCTCGGGCCACGGATGCTTCGGATAGCGGCCCCGCAGCTCCGCCCGCACACCCTTGTAGCCGTCCTTCCAGAAGGACGCGAGATCGGCGGTCACGGCGGCCGGGCGCCCGGCGGGGGAGAGCAGATGGACGAGCAGCGGGACGCCGGCGACCGCGGGTGACTCGTGCAGCCCGAACATCTCCTGCAACTTCACCGCGAGGACCGGCTGTTCGGGGTTCGCGTAGTCGATCCGGATTCTGGACCCACTCGGCACGGTGATCCGCTCGGGCGCGAGTTCGTCGAGCCGCCCGGCGTCCCCCGAGGCCCAGGGCAGCAGCCGGTTCAGCGCCGCCCCGGCGTCGATCCGCGCCAGATCGGCCCGCCGCCGGGCACGACCGAGCTCCGGCTCCAACCACTCGTCCACGCGCGCGTGGAGCGCTTCGTCGCAGACGTCCGGCCACGGCTCCCCGAGGTGCAGCCGCAGAAAGGCCAGCCGCTGCCGCAGTACGTCGGCGTCGGGCGACCAGCGCAACAGACGGAACCCTTCCTGCCGTAGCCCCTCAAGAAGCGCGTCGCGTACGAGAACGGGGTCGGGGTTCTTGAGTGCGCGCACCGTCAGCTCGACGGCCCCCAGCCGCTCCACACGCCGGGCCACGACGTCCCCGTCGGACCAGTGGACCTCGTCCCGCTCGTCGAGCAGCGCCCCGGCGGCCCGCCGCGCGGTCTCCTCGTCGACGACCGCACCGAGCTGCACACGCGCGTGCCCCTTCCCCACAGGACGGTCCGCGACGGCGACGGCGATCCAGGGCGCCCCACGCAGCCCGGTGGCGTCACGGACCTCGGCGCGGGTTCCGGACGCCATGAGGTAGGAACCGCCGTCGGCCTTGGCGACCCGTTCGGGGAAGGCCAGGGCGGCGACGAGACCGGCGAGGGCATCCTCCGTGAGAGCGGGCGCGTGAGTCGGCTCGTCGGCGAGGGCTTGCAGTCGCCGTACCTCCGCCCGCCAGCGCCTCGCATAGGCGTCGCCCCCACGCCGGGCCGTCCGCACGGCGGCCGCCAGATCGTCGCCGTACTCCCGCGGCGGCTCCTCGCTGAGCAGCGCGACCACCTCGGCCACCTCCCGTGAGGGGCCCGCGTCCAGCAAGGCCCGCCCGAGCCGGGGGTGCAGCCCGAGCCGGGCCAGCCGTGCTCCCCGCTCGGTGGCCCGCCCGGCGGGGTCCACCGCGCCGATCG
Organism: Streptomyces sp. NPDC001536; assembly: GCF_042894505.1. NCBI lineage: Bacteria > Bacillati > Actinomycetota > Actinomycetes > Kitasatosporales > Streptomycetaceae > Streptomyces > Streptomyces sp. NPDC001536. The sequence continues at coordinate 305,085 of NZ_JBIAVQ010000005.1, read as the reverse complement.
CCGTCAGGACGCTCCGCGCGGCAGCCATCGCCCCGCTCGGCGGCGGATCCAGCAAGGCCAGCCCGGAGGCGTCCGGATCGCCCCAGCAGGCCGTCTGGAGGGCGAACGGCGTCAGGTCGGCCACCTTGATCTCCGGCGCCGGGAAAGACGGCAGACGGACGTCCTCCGCCTCCGTCCAGCAGCGGTACGCCACACCCGGCGCCTCCCGCCCGGCCCGCCCCAGCCGCTGATTCCCCACCGCGCGGGAGGCCCGTACCGTCGTCAGCGCGCTCAACCCGCGCGCGTGGTCCACCCGAGGCTCCCGCGTCAGCCCCGAGTCGACGACGATCCGCACTCCGGGCACCGTCAACGACGACTCGGCCACCGAGGTCGCCAGCACCACCCGGCGCCGCTCGCCGGGCGCCAGCACCGCGTCCTGCACCGAGGCGGGCGCCCGCCCGTGCACCTGGAGCACGTCCACGTCGCCGAGACCGCCCAGCTGCCCGGCGACCCGCGCGATCTCGCCCACGCCCGGCAGGAAGCACAGCACGTCCCCCTCCCGCTCGGCCAGCGCCCGTCGCACCACCGACGCCACATGCGTCAGCAGCGCGGGATCGACCCACATGCCGTGCGAGGGCCGCACCGGACGGGCCGGAGGAGCCCAGACCACGCCGACCCCGTACGCCCGCCCCCGCGCCTCGACCACCGGCGCCCCGCCCAGCAGCCGAGCCCAGCCCTCCGCGTCGGTCGTCGCCGACGCGGCCACCAGCCGCAGCTCCGGCCGCAGCGCCTGCCGTACGTCCCACAGGAAGGCCGCCGTCGTGTCCGCGTCCAGATGCCGCTCATGGCACTCGTCCAGGACCACCACGTCCACGCCCGCGAGCTCCTGGTCCCGCTGGAGCCGCTGCAACAGCACGCCGGTCGTCACGACCTCCACACGCGCGTGCCGCCCGACGACCCGCTCCCCGCGCACGGTGTAGCCGACGCTCTCGCCGACCTTCTCGCCCAGCAGCCACGCCATCCGCCGGGCCGCCGCGCGGGCCGCGATCCGCCGCGGCTCGGCCACGACGACCCGCCGCGCGGGAGCGTCACCGCCCAGCAGCCCGGCCAGCGCCAGCGGTACGAGGGTGGTCTTGCCGCTGCCGGTCGGCGCGACCAGGACTGCGGTGCCGTGCGCGTCCAGGGCGTCGGCGAGCGCGGGCAGGGCGGCGCGTACGGGAAGGGCGTCCAGAGCCTCGTAACGGATCACGCGTCCTAGTGTCGTACGACCGCGAGAACGCCCCTACGCGCGCGTGCTCCCGTGTCAGTCCCGCTCGCACACGAAGATCGCCGACCCCGGGATCAGATTCCCGCGCAGCGGCGACCAGCCGCCCCATTCCGAGGTGTTCCAGGCAGGCCACTCCGGCTCGACCAGGTCCACCAGGCGGAAGCCCGCGGCGACGATGTCCCGTACGCGGTCGCCGACGGTCCGGTGGTGCTCGACGTACACCGCGCGGCCCTCCTCGTCCTGCTCGACGTACGGCGTGCGGTCGAAGTACGAGGCGGAGACGGACAGCCCCTCCGGGCCCGGCTCGTCCGGGAACGCCCAGCGGATCGGGTGGGTGACCGAGAAGACGAAACGTCCGCCCGGCCGCAGCACCCGGCGCACCTCCGACAGGACCAGCACCGGGTCCGCCACGAACGGCAGCGCCCCGTACGCCGAACACGCCAGGTCGAAGGAGGCCTCCGCGAACGGCAGCGCACCGGCGTCCGCGCAGATCAGGGGAAACGATCCGCCGATGCGCAGCGCGTGCTGGAGCTGGCGGTGGGAGAGGTCCAGGGCGACCGGGCGGGCCCCCTGCTCGGCCAGCCAGCGCGAGCACTGGGCCGCGCCGGCGCCGATCTCCAGGACGTCCTTGCCCTTGAGCTCCTCCAGCGGGCCGAGCAGCTCGGCCTCCACCTCGTCCAGGCCCTCGGGACCCCACACGAAGCGGTCGTCGCCGAGGAACGTGCCGTGCTCGACCTGGTACTCGTCCGCGTTGCGGTCCCACCAGCCCCGGTTGGCCCGGGAGCTCTCCGTGACATCGGCGTCACGCCGGGTGGCCTCCGGCTCGAAGTCCGATGTCTCGACGTCCGATGTGACGTTCGGCTCGGATGCTGCGGGCTCTTGGATGATCGGCTCCCTCGTCGTACTCTTCCCTCCAATCCGTCCCCTCGGGGGTGTCACGGAGGAGGTGTCTCGGGGCCTGGATGGCCTCCAGAGACAGTTCTTGTGCCGGGTATGCGGCGATCCGCCCCGGGTGTGCGCCTTCGCGCATTGACCCTGTCCGGCTGCCCCCGTATGCTACAAGTTGCGCTGCGGGCCTGCGCACCTCAGACGTAGCAGGCTGCGCTCGCATCTGTCGTATGTCCCTCGGTTTTCGAGGCGCCATCGGGCTTTTCGCCTGGTCCGGCGCTTCCCTGGCTGTCTGGCTTCTTCAGAGCGACACGGGCTCCCGGCGTAGCAGTACCTACGACTTTCTGTCCGTAACCGGAGCCCTTTCCCACATGACGAGCAGCACCGAGACCACCGCCACCACCCCGCAGGTTGCGGTCAACGACATCGGTAACGAGGAAGCCTTCCTCGCCGCGATCGACGAGACGATCAAGTACTTCAACGACGGCGACATCGTCGACGGCGTCATCGTGAAGGTCGACCGGGACGAGGTCCTGCTCGACATCGGTTACAAGACCGAAGGCGTTATCCCGAGCCGCGAGCTCTCCATCAAGCACGACGTCGACCCCAACGAGGTCGTCGCCGTGGGCGATGAGATCGAGGCCCTGGTCCTCCAGAAGGAGGACAAGGAAGGCCGTCTCATCCTGTCCAAGAAGCGCGCTCAGTACGAGCGTGCCTGGGGCACGATCGAGAAGATCAAGGAAGAGGACGGGATCGTCACCGGTACCGTCATCGAGGTCGTCAAGGGTGGTCTCATCCTCGACATCGGCCTCCGTGGCTTCCTCCCGGCCTCCCTGGTCGAGATGCGCCGTGTCCGCGACCTCCAGCCCTACGTGGGCAAGGAGCTCGAGGCGAAGATCATCGAGCTGGACAAGAACCGCAACAACGTGGTCCTGTCCCGCCGTGCCTGGCTGGAGCAGACCCAGTCCGAGGTCCGCCAGACGTTCCTCACGACCCTCCAGAAGGGTCAGGTCCGTTCCGGTGTGGTCTCCTCGATCGTCAACTTCGGTGCCTTCGTGGACCTGGGTGGCGTCGACGGTCTGGTCCACGTCTCCGAGCTGTCCTGGAAGCACATCGACCACCCGTCCGAGGTTGTCGAGGTCGGCCAGGAAGTCACCGTCGAGGTCCTCGACGTCGACATGGACCGCGAGCGTGTCTCCCTGTCGCTGAAGGCGACCCAGGAAGACCCGTGGCAGCAGTTCGCCCGCACCCACCAGATCGGCCAGGTCGTGCCCGGCAAGGTCACGAAGCTGGTTCCGTTCGGTGCGTTCGTCCGCGTGGACGAGGGCATCGAGGGTCTGGTCCACATCTCCGAGCTGGCCGAGCGCCACGTGGAGATCCCGGAGCAGGTCGTCCAGGTCAACGACGAGATCTTCGTCAAGGTCATCGACATCGACCTCGAGCGTCGTCGCATCAGCCTCTCGCTGAAGCAGGCCAACGAGTCCTTCGGTGCCGACCCGGCCTCGGTCGAGTTCGACCCGACCCTGTACGGCATGGCCGCGTCCTACGACGACCAGGGCAACTACATCTACCCCGAGGGCTTCGACCCCGAGACCAACGACTGGCTCGAGGGCTTCGAGTCCCAGCGTGAGGTGTGGGAGAACCAGTACGCCGAGGCGCAGTCCCGCTTCGAGCAGCACCAGCAGCAGGTCATCAAGTCCCGCGAGGCCGACGCCGCTGCCGCGGCCGAGGGCGGCGACGCTGCCGGTGCGGCTCCGGCCGCGGGCGGTGGCGGTTCGTACTCCTCCGAGGGTGCGGACACCTCCGGTGCGCTGGCGTCGGACGAGGCGCTCGCCGCGCTTCGCGAGAAGCTGGCCGGCGGCCAGAGCTGAACGCTCACTGAGCAGTAGCTCGTAACTGAGGGCCCGCACCTTTCGAGGTGCGGGCCCTCAGCTGTGTGTTCGCGCAGAAACGTGTGGGATACACGAGTCACCCCTGAGTCGTAACGGGCCATTGGGACGCTTCCCCGGTCATTCAAGATCGGAAAAGGGGAGCCGAACTCATGGCACAGACTCAGAGCCGACGCGCGTTCCTGCGCAACGTGGGCCTCACCGGCGGCGCGGGCACGATGTTCGCCACCATGGGAGCCCTCGGGCTCGCGCCCACCGCCCAGGCCGCCGAGCAGCCCTTCCGGGCGCTCCGCGCGGGCGACTTCACGCTCACCGGACGTTCCGCCGCCAAGGTCGTCATCGTCGGGGGCGGCATCGCCGGGCTGGCCGCCGCGTACGAACTCGGGAAGGCGGGCTACGACTGTACGGTCCTGGAGGCCAGGGACCGCACCGGCGGACGCAACCTCACCGTGCGCGGCGGGGACACCACGACCGACCTGTACGGCAACACACAGACCGCCCGTTTCGCCGACGGGCACTACATGAACGCGGGGCCCGCCCGGATCCCGCAATGGATGGTCACCCTCGACTACTGCCGTGAACTCGGCGTGCCCATCGAGGTGTTCACCAACGTCAACGCCGACGCGTACCTGTACAACGAGTCGGCCGGGATGACGAAGCCGATGCGGCACCGGACCGCGAAGGCCGATGTCTACGGCTATGTCTCGGAGTTGCTCGCCAAGGCCACCGACAAGGGTGCCCTGGACAAGGAGTTGACGGCCGCGGACCAGGAGCGGCTCGTCGAGTTCCTGAAGGACTGGGGCGAACTCGGCGACAAGCTGACGTACGAGGGCGGGGAGCGGCGCGGCTACACGACCGTACCGGCCGCCGCGGGGACGCCCGGTGTGCTGCTCGGGGATGTGCCGACCGCCTCCGAGGTCTTCGCGAGCGGCGTCGGACGCTACTTCTCCTTCGAGTTCGGCTTCGACCAGGCCATGCTGATGTTCCAGCCCGTAGGCGGCATGGACCGGATACCGAAGGCGCTCACGCGTGCGATCGGCGCCCACCGGGTACGTACTGGGGCAGCGGTCTCGAAAATCACCGACACCGGCAGCGGTGTCTCCGTCACCTACACCCAGGGCGGTCGTACCAAGGCCGTCGACGCCGACTACTGCGTGGCCGCGCTCCCGCCCAACATCCTCGCCAAGATCCCGCACAACCTCGGCTCCGGCGTGCAGTCCGCGCTGGAGGCCATCACCCCGTCCTCCGCGGCCAAGATCGGCCTGGAGTACCGGTCCCGCTGGTGGGAACTGGACCACCACATCTACGGCGGCATCACCGAGACCGACCAGGACATCACCCACATCTGGCATCCCTCGTACGGCTTCCACGGCGAGCGGGGCATTGTCATCGGCTACTACAACTACGGCGACGACGCCGACACGTACGCGAAGCTCAGCCCCAGGCAGCGCGAGGCACGGGCGGTGGCGGCCGGCGTGAAGATCTACGGCGAGAAGTACCGCACCGAGCTCGCCTCCTCCTTCTCCCACCACTGGCGGCAGACGCCGCACCTGGAGGCCGCCTGGCACGACACCCCGGGCGGTCCTGACGACGTCCGCTACCGGCCGCTGAACGATCCGGCCGGGCGCGTCTGGTTCGCCGGTGACTGGCTGAGCTACACCGACGCCTGGCAGCACGGTGCGTTCACGTCCGCCCGGAAGGCCGTGACGGCCCTCCACGCGCGTGTGCTGGCCTCGTGACGCAGTGGAGCAGGACATGAGAACGCAGTAAGACGTGGCTGATCAGGGGCGTGGGCGGGAATGCCCACGTCCCGGGGGGCGTTGTGCAGTACGAACACGAGGAGGAGCGGTCACTGTGCTTGATCCGCAGGGTTTGTACGCATGGGAGCCGAAGGGCCTGGCTGTCGTCGACATGGCGCTCGCCCAGGAGTCGGCCGGCCTTGTCATGCTCTACCACTTCGACGGATACATCGACGCGGGCGAGACCGGCGACCAGATCGTCGACCGGCTGCTGGACTCGCTGCCCCACCAGGTCGTCGCCCGGTTCGACCACGACCGGCTCGTGGACTACCGCGCCCGCCGCCCGCTGCTGACGTTCAAGCGCGACCGGTGGACGGAGTACGAGGAGCCCACCATCGACGTGCGGCTCGTCCAGGACGCCACCGGGGCGCCCTTCCTGCTGCTGTCCGGACCCGAGCCGGACGTGGAGTGGGAGCGCTTCGCCGCGGCCGTCCAGCAGATCGTGGAGCGGCTCGGCGTGCGCCTGTCCGTGAACTTCCACGGCATCCCGATGGGCGTCCCGCACACCCGCCCCGTCGGCCTCACCCCGCACGGCAACCGCAACGACCTCGTCCCGGGCCACCGCAGCCCCTTCGACGAGGCACAGGTCCCCGGCAGCGCCGAGGCGCTCGTCGAGTACCGCCTCATGGAGGCCGGCCATGACGTCCTGGGCGTCGCCGCGCACGTGCCGCACTACATCGCCCGCTCCCCGTACCCGGACGCGGCGCTGACCGTCCTGGAGGCCATCACGGCCGCGACCGGGCTCGTCCTGCCGGGCATCGCACACGCCCTGCGCACGGACGCCCACCGCACCCAGACCGAGATCGACCGCCAGATCCAGGAGGGCGACGAGGATCTCGTCGCGCTCGTCCAGGGCCTTGAGCACCAGTACGACGCGGCGGCGGGCGCCGAGACACGGGGCAACATGCTCGCCGAGCCCATCGACATTCCGTCGGCGGACGAGATCGGGCTGGAGTTCGAGAAGTTCCTGGCGGAGCGGGAAGGCGACGGCTGACCTCCGCCGGACGCGCTGTCAGTGGCAGGCCCTAAGCTTCCGGTCATGCTGAAGGTGGGCCTGACCGGCGGTATCGGCGCCGGCAAGAGCGAGGTGTCGCGGCTGCTCGTCGAGCACGGGGCCGTGCTGATCGACGCGGACCGTATCGCGCGCGAGGTCGTCGCGCCGGGTACGCCGGGACTGGCCGCGGTCGTCGAGGCCTTCGGCCGGGACGTGCTCGCCGAAGACGGCGGGCTGGACCGGCCGAAGCTGGGCTCGATCGTGTTCGCCGACCCCGACCGGCTCGCCGTACTGAACTCGATCGTGCACCCGCTGGTCGGCGCCCGCTCCCGCGAGCTGGAGGCGGCCGCCGCCGCGGACGCGGTCGTGATCCACGACGTCCCGCTCCTCGCCGAGAACGCCCTCGCCCCGCTGTACGACCTCGTGGTCGTCGTCGACGCCGGCCCCGAGACCCAGCTCGACCGGCTCGTGCGGTTGCGCGGCATGACCGAGGAGGACGCACGCGCGCGTATGGCCGCCCAGGCGACGCGCGAGAAGCGCCTGGAGATCGCGGACATCGTCATCGACAACGACGTACCCCTGGACGACCTGCGGCGACGCGTGACGGAGGTATGGGCCGATCTCGTACGAAGAGCCCGCTCCCCGCACGACCCGGCCCAGCCGTCTCAGGAATAGCAGGCCTCTGTCCGGGCGTTGAACCCTTCCAGTAAGGGAAGGACTCTGCCGTGCCCCAGACCAGCGGTTCGACCGGACGTACTCCGGAGACGCATGTCATCGACTTCCGTGCCGCCGAGCAACTGCTCGCCGCACGGGATCCGCAGGGCGCGGTGAAGCTGCTCGACCAGGTCATCGCCGCGCACCCCGAGAACACCGCCGCCCGCCTGCTGCGCGCGCGTGCCTTCTTCGCGGCCGCGCAACTGCGTCCCGCGGAGCTGGAGTTCACGATCGTCCTGGAGCGCGAGCCGGACAACGCGTTCGCGCACTTCGCGCTCGCCCGCACCTACGAGCGGCAGGCGCGCCCCGACCAGGCCAAGCGCCACTTCCGGCTGGCCGCGGCACTGGACCCGAACCCGGAGTATGTGAAGGCGGCCCGGTTCGAGTCGTGAGCGCCGGCCGGCGACAGGCGGTCGGCCAGCGGCAAGCGGTCGGCTAGCGGCTTTCCGGCGGCCGGTACGGCGGGATGTCCGGGCCCGGCTGGTAGTGCGGGCCCTGGCGGATGTGCCGGAGGATCAGCGTCAGGTCCACGGTGATCACCAGCCACAGCACCCCGCAGGCGATGGCCCAGCCGGGGCGTCCCGCGAGGGCGAACGCCGCCGTGCCGAAGACCGCCCACGCCAGCCCCCACACGCTCAGCCACAAGCGCGTGCGCAGCGCACTGCGCGCGGTCGTCGGCTCACTGCCCGTACGCATCGCGATCACCACTCCTTCTTGAAACGTACTCTTCGGTGCGACGTTCACCAAAGGCTCCGACCAGGGGGAGGGCCACGTGCTTCCGGATACCGACGAGCTGGCCGAGGTGCTTCTTGACCTCGCGGTACCCCACGAGGACATCGACGAACTGATCGCACTGCGCCGGACGCTGACGGCGGACGCCGGGGCGATGCGGCTCCTGGAGGAGTGCGCCGAGGAACTGGTGCGCGACATCGGGAAGATCGTCGAATACGGCGACGGGTTGCAGCTGGGCGAACGGGTCGCCGAGGCACCGGCGGCGCTGCGCCGCTTCTTCGCCGCGTACGTGTTCGTCGCGGTGCTGCCGCACACGCGCGCGTACCACCAAGCCCGCGGTATCCCCGCGGACGTCTCCCGGCGCACCCTCACCGACCTCGGGCGGAACCTGGCCGTCCACCGCCGCCGGCACGGCAGGGGAGGGGTGCAGTCCCCGCAGTGGCTGCTGCTCCATTTCCGCGGCGAGCTGTACCAGCTGGGGCGGCTTCAGTTCCAGCGCGCGACCGTCTGGACGGGCGCCGTGTCGGCGCTCGCGACGGCCGGGTACGACGGGGCCCCGGGCACGCCCTGTCTCGACATCCACATCCCCGAGTTCCTCGGTCCGCTGACCCCGGCGGCCTGCGACCGGTCCCTGGCGCTCGCCCGGGAGTTCTTCGCCCTGCACCATCCCGAGGAGCCGTATCGGGCGGCGATGTGCCATTCCTGGCTGCTCGACCCGCAGTTGAAGGGATATCTGAACGCCGACTCCAACATCGTCCGGTTCCAGGAGCGGTTCCGGATCGCCCGCCGGGGCGGTGAGCCGGCCGACACGGAACCGGTCCAGTTCGTGTTCGGTGACCCGGGGCTGGCGGTGGCGGGGCTGCCGCGGCGGACGTCGCTGGAGCGGGCGGTGGGGGACCATCTGCGGGCGGGTGGGCACTGGTACATGGGGCGCGGCTGGTTTCCGTTGTGACGGAGGTCTGCTGTCGCTCGGATGGGTGAATCCGTGCGAGGGGGGAACGGCCGTGCGGAGGTGGGCCGTTGGACGGGCATGGAGCTGAGAATGCGTGAGGGGTACGAGGGGACCGGACCCGGTGCGATCACTCCCGACGGCTGCGCGGTGGAGCTGTACGCACGGCTGCCGGTGGGGGACGAGCCGGACATCATCGCCGCGGCCGTGCCGGCGGGGGCGCACATCCTGGAGCTTGGCTGCGGTGTGGGGCGGATGACCCATCCGCTCCTGGAGCGGGGCTTCACGGTGACCGCGGTGGACGAGTCCCCGCAGATGCTGGAGCGCGTCCGCGGGGCACGCACGATATGCGGCCCGGTCGAAGGGCTCGATCTGGGCGAGACGTTCGACGTGGTGATGCTCGCGTCGTTCCTGGTGCACGCCGGGGACGTCGAGGTGCGGCGGGGGATGCTGCGCGCCTGTGCCCGGCATGTCGGTGAGGGCGGGTGCGTGCTGATCCAGCGGGAGGGCGCGGACTACCACACCAACCTGCCGCGTGAGCGGGTCGACCCCAGTGGCTTCACCGTCCGGACGGTGTCGGCGGAACCGGTCGGGGAGGGGGTGAACTCGGTGCGGGCGGAGTACGAGTTCCCGGACGCGGTGTGGACCCAGACGTTCCTGGCGCGGCCGTTGACGAAGGAGCGGTTCGAGGAGGCGTTGGGGGAGGCGGGTCTCGGGGTGGACAAGTATCTGACGGAGGACGGGACATGGGTGAGGGCGGTTCCTTCGGGTTAGGGCAGGGGGTGGCCACAGGTGCTGGAATCGGGCAGCGGGCGGCGATGAGTTTTCGTGTGGGCGGCGGTCTGTCTCTCTGACAGCAGCACGGACCGCTTCCCACAGGAGACCCTGATGTCCGAGACCACCCTCCCCGTCACCGCCGCCGCGTCCGCCCAGTCCGGCACCGTCGTCGCCGAGTCCGCGACCGCGCGCGGGCGCCGTGCCCGGATCGCGCTGCGCGCCCTCCAGGTGGTGCTCGCCCTGTTCTACGCCGTCGCGAGCGCGCTGCCCAAGCTGATCGCGCACCCCTCGGCCTCCGAGGGCTTCGCCGAGATGGGCTGGGGCGATACCGGGATGTACGCCATCGGCGTGCTCGAACTGGCCGGTGCCGTCGCCCTGTTGCTCCCGCTGTTGCAGTCGGTGGCCGCGGTGGCGCTGAGCGCGCTGATGGTGGGCGCGTTCGTCGTCCAGGTCTCCGTCTTCGACGGGGAGAACGCCGCGACACCTCTCATCCTGATCGTGCCGCTGGCCCTCATCGCGTGGGCCCGGCGGGACCAGAACGCGCGACTGCTGGGGCTGCTGCGCCGAGGCGCCTGACCTCCGCCGCGAGGTCGGGTGGCAACACCGACGCGCAGGGCGGTGGCGTCCGGAGAGCCTGAGGGCTTGCTCCGGACGCCGTCGCCGTGTGCGTCGGTGGGGTGCGGGGCCTTGAGTGGCCTTTGCGGGCGGGCAGGTCGGGACGCGGCGCTCGGGTGCTGGTCGGGGAGGATTACGGGGTCGGTCCGGTGGGCGTTGCCCGGCGCGGTGACCCTCACGTCGGCCTCGGCATCAGGACTCAGCTGACGGTCTCAGCCCTGGCTCCGGAGCAGTCCCGGTCCGGTCCCGTTCTCGCCCCCCGGCTCCGGAGGCAGTCCCGGTCCGGTCCCGTTCTCGCCCCCGGCATTGGTGGCGCGGCATGGCCCGTGCCCTGTCCGTGCTCGCTTCCGGTGTCGGCGGTGCTGGCCCGGCGCGGCTCGGCCCGTCCGATCCGGGTGGTGCGCGGTGTGGGTGGTCAGTGGCCTCCGGGGCGCCCGCCGGATCCTCGCAGGCGTTCCATCTCGCGGCGGTCCCGCTTGGTGGGGCGGCCTGTACCGCGGTCGCGGATACCGGCGGGGGCGACGGCCTCGCGGGGCGGGGGCGGGGGGCTGTTGTCGACGTAGCACTGGACGGCGACCGGGGCGCCGACCCGCTTGCGGATGAGGCGCTTGACGACGACGATCCGCTCGCGGCCCTCGTGCACCAGGCGTACCTCGTCGCCGACGCGGAGGGAGTGGGCGGGCTTGACCCGGTCGCCGTTCACTCGTACGTGGCCGCCCTTGCAGGCGGTGGCGCCGGCGGAGCGGGTCTTGACCAGGCGTACCGACCAGATCCAGCTGTCGATGCGGACGGTCTCGCCGTTCTGCGGACCGGCGGCCTCGGCGGCGGCCACAGCGGCGGCGACCTTCGGGTCGACGTGAGGGGCCACGGCTGCGCCCGCGGTCGCGTCCGCGCCCTCGCCGGAGGAGACCTCGGCGTCGACCGCGCGGCCACCAGGCACCTCGGTCGCCGTCTCCGTCACGGCGGTCCGAGCCCGGCGGTTCGTGTCCGCAGCCTCACCCACACCGTCATCAGCACGTTCAGCAGCCATGCCCCGACGATAGTCGCCGCGCACCCCCGATCCGACGGGATTTCCGCGGGGCTGGACGAACCTGTGGGCGCCGACCACGCTGTTCCCGCTGCGTCTGCGGCCTCGTGGCGCTCGGGACGGCGTGGACATGGTCCTACGGTGGAGGCGTGGACCCTCTCGCTGAGCTGGACCGGCGCGTCGCGGACTGCCGTGCCTGCCCCCGCCTGGTCGACTGGCGCGAGGAGGTGGCCCGTACCAAGCGGGCGGCTTTCGCCGACCAGACGTACTGGGGTCGGCCGGTGCCCGGCTTCGGACCGGCGGACGCCCGTCTGCTGATCGTCGGCCTCGCGCCGGCCGCGCACGGCGGCAACCGCACCGGCCGGATGTTCACGGGCGACCGCTCCGGAGACGTGCTGTACCAGGCGTTGTACGACGTCGGTCTCGCCTCGCAGCCGTCGTCCACCGGCCTGGGCGACGGCCTCGACCTGTACGGCGTCCGCGTCACCTCGCCCGTGCACTGCGCCCCGCCCGCCAACAAGCCCACGCCGGGGGAGCGGGACACCTGTCGCCCCTGGCTGGTCCAGGAGCTGCGGCTGCTGCGGCCGACTCTGCGGTCCGTGGTCGTGCTCGGTGCCTTCGGCTGGCAGGCCACGCTGCCCGCGCTGGCGGAGGCGGGGTGGAGTGTGCCCCGGCCGCGGCCCGTGTTCGGGCACGGGGTGCGGGTGCCGCTCGACGGGATCGAGCTCTTCGGGTGCTTCCATGTCAGCCAGCGCAACACCTTCACCGGCCGGCTGACCCCGGAGATGCTGCGCGAGGTGCTGCGGACGGCTTCCCGGCTCGACTAGGACGACTGGTTCGTCGTACGGGAGTTAGGGTCGCCGGATGCCTCTCTACCCGGACATCGAACCGTACGACCACGGCATGCTCGACGTCGGTGACGGCAACCGCGTCCACTGGGAGACCTGCGGGAACCCGCGGGGCAAGCCCGCGGTGGTGCTGCACGGCGGGCCGGGGTCCGGCAGCGGGCCGTCCTTCCGGCGGCTCTTCGACCCGGCCGTGTATCGGATCGTGCTGCTCGACCAGCGTGGCGCCGGGCGTTCGACGCCGCCAGCGAGCGCTTACGGCACCGACATGAGCGTCAACACGATGGCGCACCTCATCGCCGATCTGGAGCTGCTGCGGCAACACCTCGGGGTCGAGCGGTGGCTGGTGTGGGGTGTGTCGTTCGGGTCGGTGCTGGGGCTGCGGTACGCACAGACGCATCCGGCGGCCGTGAGCGAGCTGGTCCTGACCGGGGTCGCGACCGGGTCGGAGGCCGAAGTCGCCTTGCTGACCAGGGGACTTGGGCAGATCTTTCCGGAGGCGTTCGAGCGGTTCGTCGGCGAGCTGCCAGCCGGTGACCGGTCGGGGAATCTCGCTGCCGCCTACAACCGGCTCCTGGAGTCGCCCGATCCCGAGGTGCGGGCGCGGGCGGCGCGGGCCTGGACCGACTGGGAGACGGCGACCATTCCGGCGCCGCCCAGGTCGGTCGAGCGCTTCGAGGACCCGGAGTTCCGGATGGGTTTCGCCCGCACGGTCACGCACTACTGGGGCAACGGCCACTTCCTGGGCGAGGACGAGGCCGTACTGCGTGACGCGCCCCTGCTGAAGGGCATCCCGGGCACGCTGGTGCAGGGCAGCCTCGACTTCGGGAACCTCGCCGGGATCGTCTGGCGGCTCCATCACGTTTGGCCGGACAGTGAGTTGGTGGTGGTTGACGAGGTCGGGCACAACGCCGGGGCGCCGGGGGTGGCGGAGGCGATGGTGGCGGCGACGGACAAGTACGGGCGTCCGCGGAAGAGTTCGGCCGGGCGAGTCGGCTAGGTGAGCTCGGCGTCCTCGCCGAACAACTGCCGTACCGTCGACTCGTAGTTGGTCCGCACATGCGCGAGCGCGTGCGCGCGGGCCCGCTCCGGGTCGCCGGACGCGATCGCCTCGTACAACTCCCGGTGTTCCACGAGGAGTTGGGGCCACTCCTCGTTCCGCCGGGTCATCCAGCGCAGTCGGCCCGCGACCGGTTCGAGCGCCTCTATCAGCAGGCTGTTCCCGGCCATCGCCACGATCCGGTCGTGCAGCCGGCTGTTGATGTCGGTGATCGTCTCCGCGTCGCCCGCCTCGGTCGCGGTGGCCGCCTGGTCGAGGAGCTGCTCGACCTCGGCCAGCTCCTGCGGGGTCGCACGGGCCGCGGCCAGGGCGGCGGCGTACACCTCCAATGCCTCGCGCAGTTCGAAGAGTTCCTTGACGTCTTTCGGGGTCAGGCGTCGTACGACCGTGCGGCGGGGCGTCTCGAAGTGGACGAAGCCCTCGGTCACCAGGGCCCGGATGGCCTCGCGGACCGGTACCCGGGAGACCCCGAAGCGCTCGGCCAGCTCCCGTTCGACCAGTCTGTCGCCCGGCCGCAGACGGCCCGCGATGATCTCCTGCCGCAGGGTGGCCAGGACCCGCTCTCGGACGGCGCCCAGAGGTTCGATCTTCGTCGTGGAGCTCATGGAGCAATCTTCGCCGACTCCGGAGGTGTTTTACGGAGCGTTAACGAACGCGACATCGGTCGGAACGCTTGACGGGAGGACTATGACCGCAGTTTGGTATACCAAAGTCGGCTACCAAGCGACCGTCACCCTCCTCCGTCCCCGTCCATGGAGGCCCTCCGTGTCCCTCGCCGATCGCACCGCGGCCACCGGTGCCCCAGCGTTCGTCCCCGACCCCCGGCTCACCAACGAAGACCTCGCGCCCGCCGGCAAGCGGAACTGGAAGGTCTTCGACCTCTTCGCCATGTGGATGTCCGACGTCCACAACCTGGGCAACTACACGTTCGCGGCGGGCCTGCTCGTCCTCGGCATGAACGTGTGGCAGGTCTTCACCTCCCTGCTCGTCGGCTTCGTGATCATCTACATCGGCATGAACTGGATGGGGAAGATCGGCCAGCGCCACGGCGTGCCCTTCCCCGTCGTCAGCCGCATCAGCTTCGGCGTGTGGGGCGCGAACATCCCGGCGCTGATCAGGGCCGTCATCGCCATCATGTGGTACGGCATCCAGACCTATCTGGCCTCCGTCGCAGTGAACGTGATGCTGCTGGCCGCCTGGCCGGGCCTGGAGTCCTGGACGCACAGCTCCTTCCTCGGCCTCGACGCGCTGGGCTGGCTGTCGTTCGTGTCGCTGTGGCTGGTCCAGGCGCTGATCATCAGCCAGGGCATGGAGTCGGTGCGCAAGTTCCAGGACTTCTGCGGACCGGCGATCTGGCTGGTGATGATCGCGCTGGCGATCTGGGTCCTGTCCAAGGCCGGCTGGAGCATCTCGCTCACCTCGACCCCGCACCCGGTCTCGGTCGGCGAGCAGTGGCGGCAGTGGTTCGGCGCGATCGGCCTGATCCTCGCTACGTACGGCACGCTGATGCTCAACTTCTGCGACTTCTCCCGCTTCGCGCCGGACTACCGCACGGTGCGGCGCGGCAACTTCTGGGGCCTGCCCATCAACTCCACGGCCTTCGTGGTCGTCTCCGTCATCGTCACCGCCGGTTCGCTGGAGGTGTGGGGCGAGGCCATCACCGACCCGGCGGAACTGGTGGCCAAGGTCGGCAACACCTGGGTCCTGGTCCTCGGCGCGCTGACCTTCGCCATCGCCACCATGGGCGTCAACATCGTCGCCAACTTCGTCTCCCCGGCGTACGACCTCGCCAACGTCTGGCCGCAGAAGATCACCTTCAAGGTCGGCGGCATGATCAGCACGGTGGCGGCGCTGGTCGTGACCCCCTGGAACCTCTTCTCCAACCCGACGGTCGTCAACTACTTCCTCGGCGGCCTCGGCGCCTTCCTCGGCCCGCTGTTCGGCGTGATCATGCTCGACTACTACTGGGTCAAGAAGGGCCGCGTGGACGTGAACGAACTGTTCGACGCCACGCCCGGCTCCCGCTACTACTACCGCAAGGGCGTCAACCCCAAGGCCCTGTGGGCGTTCCTGCCGGCGGCGGGCGTCGCGGCGGTGCTCGCGCTGGTGAAGACGTTCAGCGATGTGGCGCCGTACTCCTGGTTCATCGGCACCGCGCTGGCGGCGGGACTGTACGCGGTCCTGTGCCGGAGCGAGCGAACCTCGCCCGAGGCGGCGGAGGCCTGAGCGGAGTGCGGATCGTCGTCACCAACTGCAACACCACGCAGGAGATGACCGAGGAGATCGTACGAGGTGCCCGGGCCGCGGCAGGCCCGGGCACCGCCGTGACCGGGCTGACGCCGCAGTGGGGGCCCGAGTCGGCCGAGGGCTGGCTCGACAGCTACCTCTCGGCGGCCGCGGTGATCGACCTCCTGCGGACGTACCGCGGTCCCGCGTACGACGCCGTCGTGATGGCCGGCTTCGGCGAGCACGGGCGCGAAGGCGTCCGGGAGCTGCTGGACGTCCCGGTCGTCGACATCACGGAGGCGGCGGCCCATCTCGCCTGCCTCCTCGGCCGTCGCTACGGCGTCGTCACCACGCTGGAGCGCTCCTGCGGGCAGATCGAGGACAGCCTGGAACTGGCGGGCGTGGGCCGCAACTGCGCCGCCGTGGTCGGCACGGGCCTGAACGTCCTCGACCTCGGGGACGCCGCGCGTACGGAGGCCGCGTTCCTCGCCGCCTCCGAACGGGCCCGTCAGGCGGGCGCCGAGGTGCTGGTGCTGGGCTGCGCCGGGATGACGGGGCTGCAACGGGTGGTGGGGGAGAAGCTGGGGCTGCCGGTGGTCGACGGGGTGGGCGCGGCGGTGAAGCTGGCGGAGTCGCTGGTGGGGCTGGGGCTGCGGACCAGCAAGGTGGGCGGTTATGCCGGGCCGCTGCCCAAGGGGCGGATCTGGGGGCGGGGAGCAGGGTGACACGGTGGGCCGGCCTCCGGCCTGGGTGATCCTGACGCCGCCCGTTTCCTACGGCTGCCAGACGTACCGCACGTCCGGCTCCCGCTCCTCGTTCCCACTGCCGTCCGTGCGCTCGACGGCGACGAAGCCGTGCCGTTCGTAGAAGCGGTGGGCGGGCTTGTTGACCTGGAAGGTCCACAGGTGCAGGCCCTGCGGGCTGCGCTCCTTGGCCAGCTCGACGAACCGGTCTCCGATGCCGCGCCCACGCCAGTCGGGAGCGATGTAGAGCTGGGACAGGAGCTCTCCGTTCAGGACCATCACCCCCACGATCCCGTCCGCGTCCGCCACCCACGTCTCCCGCAGCGGCACGACCACCTCCCGGAAGTAGTCCCGCACCTCGTCGTCGGACCGCGGCCGCACGACGGTCGGCAGCGCGGCGGCGAAGGACCGCAGCCAGACGTCGGCGGTGGCGTCGGCGTCGGGGGCGGTCGCCCGGCGCAGGGTGATCGGGGAGTCGTATGAGGTCACGCGACGGGATCCTGCCAGGGGGCCGACGGCCACCGCATCGCATTTCCGCGCGGTCGGCGGCAGTTGACATCGGTGGGGGCGGGGGGCCGCATGCCGGGGAGCACGAAGGGGTTCCCAGGTGCGCGAGGCCACCGTGTTGATGACCAGAGCGCGGGCCGCCCGGTCGTCGACTAAGGCACGACGGCCGTCGCCGTGATCTCCACCAGCTGTCCCGTGTACCCGAGGCAGGCCACCCCGAGCAGTGTCGACGAGTGCGGGCCGTCGCTGAGGCCGGACGCCTCCACGACCTCCCAGACGGCGGAGAGTACCGAGGTCTCGGCGCTCACGACGTACACGTCGGTGTGCAGGACATGCGCCAAGTCGCTTCCGACCGCCCGCAGTTGCTCCTGGAGATTCGCCATCACCTGCTCGGCCTGCCGCACGGGATCCCCCTCGCCGACGATCCTGCCCTCGGCGTCGAGCGGCACGGAACCGGCGAGAAACGCGAGCTTCGTGCCGGCCTCCACGACGGAGGCGTGGGAGTAGGTGGGCGGTGGGAAGAGGGCGGGGGCGGTGACGCGACGGATCACGGGGGGCTCCAGGACGGGGCGGAGGACGGCCGACTTCGCGATCATCCAAGCCGTGTTCCAGGGCCGCATCCGATTTTCCGCCTCAGGAGCCTTCTGACCTCCCCTCGACAGCGCGGCCCGCGAATGCCAGGCTGCCGCCATGCGAGACAAGCACCTGGGACGTTTCACGGCGGCGGACTTCTAGCGCCGCACCGGACACTCCGGTGGGCCGCGGAAGGTCTGCCATGTCACGCACCGTCCACCACGTCCCCAACCGTCACCGCACCCTGCCCGCACGCTGGCCGCTCGGCCTGCACGGCCCCTGGACGGGCCATGCCGTCATCGAACTCCGCTATTCCGGCGAGGAGTTGGCCCGTGCCGCGCGCGAGGGCCGCCGCCCTGTGCCGAGGCTCGCCAGGCGGAGCTTCACCTCGTACACGTACTCCCGCGCCATGAACGAACCCCGGTACAGCCCCTACGAGCGCCGGGCCAGAGCCGCCCTCCAGATCTTCCGCACCTCCGCCCGACGTCACCTGGGTGCGGCTCCCGAGGGTGCGCTGCTGCTGTGGGCCGAGGACCTGGACCATCCGCCGACCCGCCACCGGCATCGCGATCTGTGGGAGGCGTGACACGTGCCCCGCGCGTCAGAGCTGCGGTGGACCGAACTCCCGTTCACGCAGCTGCCGTTCGCACTCCCGCGCGAGGTCCGGATACACGGCGGAGATGGCGGCGTAGACCCTCCGCCGTAGCAACTCCTCCGCTGCCGCACGGCCGGTGCTTCCGTACAGTCCGTCGAGCAGCTCGTCGTAGCGTGTCAGCAGGTGACGCAGATAGTCGACCTTCCACCGGGCGAGCGCTTCGGGTTCGGCGCTCTCGACCGTGGCGGGACCGGGCGCGTGGCCTCCACGCTGGTGCGGCCCTTCCTCGTCACGGCCGTTACGGTGCGCGACGGCCGCTGCCGCAAGTCGGTCGGGTGGCAGGCGCGGGACGTCGACGGGTTCCGCGGCGATGCGCGCCAGCACCTCGCGCCGCCTGCGTTGCGCGGCGGCCTTCGCCGCGACGGATCGACGGACGGACGCCGCCGACACCGCCCGGAACTCCTCGCTCGCCTCCACCGCTTCGACCCGCTCGACGCGGTAGAGGCGAGTCTGCGGAGCCGTTCGGAAATACGGGTTGGCCCGGAGCAGATCAGGTTCGCCGAGCAACTGCCGCACCATCCTGAGGGTCCAGCCGCGGGCGCGCAGACCGGCCAGGGAGAGGTGGGTGTCGCGCGGTGGGGCGGCGATGCCGTCCCGCGGGCTCTGTCGAGCGGGTGCCTGATCGTCCTGGTCGTCCTGTTGGCATGCCTCGTCGTGCGTCATCACCATCTCCCCCGTCGTAACACTGAGTGACGAGTTCATTGATAACGCCTGCCACTGACAACGGGGCGAGACCCGCTTCAGCTCTGGGAGCCCTCCGGGCTCATCCGGCCCGCGGGAGCCGTGCTTCCCGGCGAGCGCGGCGCCGGAAGGTTGATCAGGTCGCTGACGTCCGCCACCTCACGCAGGTTCTCCGCCAGCGAGGCGAGGGTCACGCGTACGTCGGCGATCCGGGCACGGAGCGCGTCCGCGTGTTCCCACTGCCGCTCCCAGGCCACCGGATCCACGCCTTCCGGGCGCTGGGTCTCGTACGCCGTCAGTCGCGGATGCCACGACGAGAGCAGGGGCCGCAGTACGCGATTGAGGACCGTGACGGCGAGGACGCCGAAGCTCACGTGGCCGGGATCCAGGGGAGGGGCGACCTCGGGGCCGTAGCGGCGCAGGATCTCTCGGGTGGTGTCGAAGAACGTGTAGAGGGACGACAGCGCCTCCCGCAGGAACCCTCCCGCGGGGTCGAGGTCCTCGACCGACACGCGTGTGACGAGCTCCAGGTACAACTCCCAGGCCGCACTGCGCTCCGCGTCAGCCGGTTCCCACGTGCCGGTGATGTCGCCGACGAACGGGATCGCCAGCCTGGCCGTGATCTGCGTCGGGCCACTCGGTCGACGCCGCTTGCGCTGCCTGAATGCCATGATCACTCTCCCCGCACCCACAGTAGGGCAAGTCGCCTTCGGGGACGACTGCTTCGGCTGTCGATGCGCAATTGCGTGGAGGTGTCTCACCCGCCGACCTACGCTGCTGCTCATGCCCCTGCCCACCCTCCCCGACCCCGTCTTCCTCGACACCGCCGCCGACCGCCTCGCCGCCCTCCCCACCGTCCACGCCGTGGCCCTCGGCGGCTCGCGAGCCCAGGGCACGAACCGGCCGGACAGCGACTGGGACCTCGCCGTCTACTACCGCGGCCCCTTCGACCCCGCCGACCTGCGCGCCCTCGGCTGGGAGGGCGAGGTGTCGGACGTCGGCGGCTGGGGCGGTGGCGTCTTCAACGGGGGCGCGTGGCTGACGATCGACGGGCGGCGGGTCGATGTGCACTACCGCGATCTCGACGTCGTGGAGCACGAATTGGCGGAAGCGGAGGCCGGGCGCTTCCGGGTGGAGCCGCTGATGTTCCATCTCGCGGGGATCCCCAGCTACCTGGTGGTGGCGGAACTGGCCATCAACCAGGTGCTCCGGGGCGAACTGCCGAAGCCCGCCTCGTATCCCGAAAAGCTGAGGGCCTCCGCCCCGGAACGCTGGCACGGCACCGCCCGAGCCACCCTCGCCTACGCCAAGTCCGCCCACGCCCCGTCCGCCCGCGTCACCGAACTCGCCGGCGCCATCGCCACAGCCGCCATGCAGACGGCACACGGGGTGTTGGCACGGCGGGGAGAGTGGGTGACCAATGAGAAGCGGCTGCTGGAGCGGGCGGGGTTGCGGGGCGTGGACGACGTCATCGCGTCGCTGACCGGGGGAATGGACCCGGCCGACTTGAACAGCGCAGTAGATCGGGCCCGGCACCTCTTCGAGACGACCGGCGGATAAGAGCACCCGGGCGCGCAGACGTTCCCCCGCCCGCGAATAACCCTTCGAAACACGGCCGTTGTCGCTGCTACCGTCCTCGACGTGGCGAAACTCAATCAGATCATCGCAGTCGAGAAAGGCGTCAAGTCAAAGGCGCACCAGGACCTGACAGCGGCTCACCACGGGTTGCAGAAGCCCGCGTTGCTGGCCGGTATCTCGCGTACGTATCAGCCGAAGGACGAGGAGGGTGAGCAGTTGCCGCCCGAGTCGACCCGGGTGCAGGTGAAGGCGGAGGACGTGCTGCGGGAGACCGCGGCGACGCTGACGCGGCTGTTCGATGTGACTGCCACGAAGGACTGGGCCAACTGCGACGCGCGTGCGGATGTGAAGGTGGACGGGCGGGTGCTCGTCGCCGATGTGCCGGTGTCGTATCTGCTGTTCCTGGAGAAGCAGCTCGTCGATCTCAACACGTTCGTACGGAAGTTGCCTGTGCTCGACGCCTCCGAGGGGTGGGTGCAGGACCCGTCGACGGACTCCTGGAAGACCGAGCCGGTGCGGACGCTTCGTACGAAGAAGGTGCCGCGCAACCACGTGAAGGCCGAGGCGACCGAGAAGCACCCCGCTCAGGTCGAGGTCTACTACGAGGACATTCCCATCGGTTACTGGACCACCGTGAAGTTCTCCGGTGCGCTTCCGGCGCGACGGGTCAATGAACTCCTCGACCGGGTCGAGAAGTTGCAGCAGGCGGTGAAGTTCGCCCGGGAAGAGGCGAACGGCGTGGACGTCGTCGATCAGCGGGTCGGGGACGCCGTGTTCGGTTACCTCTTCGGGTAATCTCAAGGAATCCCCGGTCCTTTGCGGCCGGGGTGCGCGAGGAGCGCAAGCTGAAGCTGAAGCTTGTCGTGACTGCGCGGTTCCAGTGGAGGTTCGAGTCCTCCCCGCGGCACCTCACATGCCGCGGTAGCCCAACTGGCAGAGGCAGACCGCGATCAATCTCAGACTATTGCTCCAGACTCAGTATTCGCCGTCGATCGCCGGATCGACCGGGCCCGGACCCAGGGCGTCGAGATGCTGGTTCAAGTCCAGTCCGCACAGCTCGATGTGCGGTGGTCCAAAGGCAGGACGCGACGACATCACGACTGATCTGGGCTCTCAAGTGTGCCGGCGTGCGAAATGGACGGCATTCCCAGGGCCCGGGGGCAGGCTACGCCCTCGGGCCCGCTCCCATTTCCCCCGCCATTCGTCGTCCCGAAGGGCTCGTCGCGAGTTGCGTTCATAAAGAACTCGCCTCTCCGGCCATCCGTCACATCCCCGAAATACGACAGCCCCATCCTCTCCAAGAACGCGATCTACCGTGGACACCGACAGCCCGGCCACCGTCGCCCGAAGGCAGCCCCCGCCCTCGACCAGCCGACAGGAGCCCTGTGTCCCGCGCCACCCCGCGAACCCTTCCGCCCTGGCTCGACCACACCCTGCGCGCCCAGCGCGGCCCCGTGCCCTGGAGCGCCGTCACCCGAGGCGCGCTGTCCGCCGGGCCGCTGCTCCTCGCCGCCGTGCTCGCGGACCGCACCTCGCTCGGTGTCATCGCCGCCATCGCCGCGATGCTCGCCGGCATCAACGACCGCCCCGGCAGCCGACGGACCTCCGTCAAGCGGCTTGGCATGCCGGCGCTGGCCGGAGCGGTCGGACTGTTCGTCGGGACATACGCCGGTGATCATGTCGGGGCCGTGGCGCTCAGCCTGCTCCTCACCGGCGTCGGGCTCGTCGCGGGCGGCGTGAGCGCCATCGGACCCGTCGCCTCCGGAGCCGGTACGCAGTTGCTCGTCGCGTGCGCCATCGGCGCCGGGATGCCGTTGCCGGACGAGGGATGGCAACGCGCCCTCGCCTATCTCGCGGGAGCCGGCTGGCTGCTCGGACTGCGGCTCGCCCTGCCGACGCCCGGTTCGCTCGCCGGGGACTTCCGGTTCGACGGCGAGCGGGAGGCCGTGGCGGCGGTCTACGACGCCGTGGCCGACCTTCTCGACGCCGTCGGCACCCCGCACGCCACCGCCCGGCGCGTCGCGCTCACCGCCGCGCTCGACCATGCCCAGGACGCCTTCGCCGGACCTCGGCTGCGCCGCTACGCCAGCTCCTCCGCCGAGCGGCGGCTGCACGCGCAGTACGCCGCCGCGCTGCCGCTCGCCGAGGCCGCTACCGCGCTCGCCTGGGCGGGGGAGGCCGGCTCCGGGCGGGCGTCCGCGGGACCCCGACGGCTCGCCACCGCCGTACGGGAGAACACGCACACCGGACCGCTGCCCGCGCCCACCCGTTCCGCGCCCGCCCTGCGGGCCCTCGACGACGCCCTGCTGCGTGCCGCCGAGGCCTTCGACCAGGCCGAGGGGAGCGATCTGCACACCCGCCGGCGTACCGCAAAGGACCTGCTGCGGGCCGTCTTCGGGGCTGGTGGGCGTGAGTACGGGCTGCGGGTCGCCCTCTGCTTCGGGGCCAGCGCGGCCGTCGCCCAGGCCCTGCACCACGCCCGCTGGTACGGGCAGCACGAGCACTGGTACTGGCTGCCCGCCACCGCCGTCTTCCTCGTCAAGCCCGACCTCGGACCGCTCGCCTCCCGGGTGCTGTGCCGGGCCGCGGGGACCGTGCTCGGCGCACTCGTCTTCGCCGGGTTCGCCGCGGTGCTGCCCAGGCCTGAGGGGCTCATCGCGCTCGTCGCCGTCAGCGGGGCCCTCATCCCCGTCGCCACCCGGCACTTCGCCGCCCAGACCGCCGTCGTCACCGTCCTCGTCCTCGCCCTGGTCATGGTCGGCGGCGAACCGCAGGCCTCCGCCGGGCGGATCGGCGAGACCCTGCTGGCCTGCGCGATCGTTCTCCTCGTCGGCCACCTCCCGATGCCGGGACAGCGCGGCGGCACCGTGCGCGCCCGGCTCACGGCGGCGAGCGGCGCGGCCCAGGCGTACCTCGACCACGTGCTGCGCGAGGCGTACGGCACCCCGAGCAAGCCCGGCACGCCGAACGCCGGCGACACCTCCGACCCCCGCACCCTGCGCTGGACCCTCCGCCGCGAGGCCTACCGCACGCTCGCCGAGGCCCGTACCGCCATCGCCCTCGCCGCCGCCGAACTCCCCGCGCTCGCCCGGCACTCGGAAGGCGCGGACCACATCGTCGCCACCCTCGAACGCCTCGTCGACACGACCACCGCATGCGCGGTCCACCTGGACGACTCGGGCCGGCTCACACCTCGCCACACGGAACGCCTCACCGAACTGCTCAACGAACTGGCCGAGGACCGCGAACGGATAGGGCTACGACTGCCTGAGCTGCCCCTGGCTGTGTAATGCCGGGTCGGGAAGCGCCCTGAAGGGGCGCGGGTTACCCCACCCGCACCCACACCGGAGCGTGATCCGACCCCGCCACCCCACCCGGCAGCCCCGTCCCCGCGGCCGTCACCCGCCGCACCAGCCGATGACTCAGCAGCAAGTGGTCGATCAACTCCCGCCGCCCGGAGTTGACACGGGAGAAGCGCTGCTCGGCCGGGATCTTCGAAGCCACGTTCCACAGCCGCACCGCATCGCCCCCGTCCGGCCGGTCGAAGCCGGGCGTGCCGAGTTCGGAGCCGGGCGGGCCGAGCAGGATCTGGGTGGTCGCCGCCTGGACCTCGTCGTTGAGATCGCCCAGCACGACCACGTCCCGCTCGCGGCCGTCACCGTCCAGCAGCTCGTCGGCCAGCCCCCGCAGCGACGTCGCCTCCGCCGCCCGCCGGTACAGGGCGTACGCACCGAACCGGGCCCGCTCGCCCTCGTCGCGCGGATGGAACCGGCCGCCCGGATACGACAGCAGCTTCGACTTGAGGTGGCACACCGCCGCCCGCAGCGGCCCGCCCTCCGCGGCCGCCTCCACCGCCAGGAAGCCGCGGCCCGCCTCCGCCACCGTGAGCCCCTTGTCGTCGGCCTGCACCGGGTGCAGCTTCGCCGGGAACCCGTTCGTGTCGTGCAGCACCTCGAACGGTATGCGGCTGAGGAAGCCGACCCGGATGCCCCGGCTGTCCGCGTGCCGGGAGAGCGCGGTGTGCCAGCCGCCGCCCAGCATGCCGACCAGGTCCCGCAGGGCTTCCGGCTCCCCGACCTCCTGTACGCCCAGCAGGGTCGGATCGAGCTCCGTGATCACCTCGGCCAGAGCGGCCAGCTTCGTCTCGTACGCCGCCTTGTCCTTGGGGCCGAACGGGCCGCCGGGCCGGTAGAGGTTCTCCAGGTTCCAGGTGCCGATGAGCATGCCGGTCCCCCTTCCAGATGCTGTGGTGAGGCCAGGGTGCTCGTCCGGCCGACCTCACGACAGAGTCGGGACAGGATGCGCGGTTCGGCTCACGCGGGGCGAGGACGCCGTCGTACGTTGGCGTGATGACCGACTCTCCCGCCGACCTCGTCATCACCGGATGCACCGTCCTCGTGCACGACGATCAGGAGCGCATCGGGTTCGAGGAGAACGCCACGATCGTCGTACGAGACGGAGTCATCGAGTCCGTCACGACCTCCCGCGAAACGCCGCCCGCCCCGGGCCCCGAAAGCCCGCCGGCCGCCGAACACATCGACGCCCGGGGGCAGATCGCCCTCCCCGGACTCGTCAACTGCCACACCCACGCCCCGATGGTCGCCCTGCGCGGTGTCGCCGAGGACCTGCCCACGGAGGAGTGGTTCAACGACGTCGTCTGGCCGATCGAGTCCAACCTCACCGCGAAGGACGTGGAGTTGGGCGCGCGGCTCGCCTGCGCCGAGATGATCCGCGCCGGGGTCACCTGCTTCGCCGACCACTACTTCTCGATGGACGCCGTCGCCTCCGTCGTCGAGGAGTGCGGGATGCGCGCCCATCTCGGCGAGGCCTACTTCTCCTCCCAGGGTCCCCAAGGGCGGGAGAAGTCACTGGAGTTCGCGCTACGACACCGAGGCGCCGCCGGTGGCCGCATCACCACCGCCCTCGCCCCGCACGCCCCCTACACCGTCGACGACACCGACCTCGCCGCCACCGCCGCACTCGCCCGCGAGCACGGTCTGCCCGTCCATCTGCACGCCTCCGAGAACCGCGACCAGGCGGAGACCAGCCTCGAACGCCACGGCGTCACCCCCATCGAGGTCCTGGCGCGCACCGGCATCCTCGACGCAGACGTCCTGATCGCCCACGGCACCGGCATCCTCGACCGCGACCTGCCCGTGTTCGCCGCTGCCTCAGGCCGCGTGTCGGTCGCCACCGCACCCCGCGGCTACCTCAAGTTCGCCTGGCCCACCACCACACCCGTACGCGCCCTGCACGACCTCGGCATCCCCGTCGGACTCGCCACGGACGGCGCCGCCTCCAACAACTCCCTCGACGTATGGGAGTCGATGGCGCTCACCGCCCTCGTCCAGAAGTCCACGACCGGCGACCCGCGGTGGCTGACCTCCCGCCAGGCCCTGCACCACGCCACGCTCCAGAGCGCCCGCGCGGTCGGACTCGGCGACACCCTCGGCACCCTCGCCCCCGGCCGGCGCGCCGACATCGTCCTCGTCGACCTCACCGGCCCGCACACCCAGCCCGTCCACGACCTCGCCGCCACCCTCGTGCACAGCGCCCGCTCCTCCGACGTCCGCACGACGATCGTCGACGGCCGGATCCTGATGCGCGACCGCGCGCTGCTGACCATCGACGTGGCCGAAGTCGTCCGGGAGTTGGGGGAGCGGCTGCCGGCCCTCCTCGACCGCAGCCACGGCAAGCGCATCCAGGACTACGACACATAAGAATTCTCCGTTGCAGCGATGAGTTCCGCCCGCGCCCGCGGTCACCACCCTGAACGGACCGTCGCAGCAGGAGGAGCCATGTCGCTTCCGGAGGTCGTCTCGCGTGCGCAGTGGCGCGCGGCACGCGAAGAATTGCTGGTCAAGGAGAAGGCGGCCACACGCGCGCGTGACGCGCTCAACGCCGAGCGGCGCGGACTGCCGATGGTGGCGGTCGACACGGAGTACGTCTTCGAGGGCGGCGACGGGAAGGCCACCTTGCTCGACCTGTTCGAGGGCCGGGACCAACTCGTCGTCTACCACTTCATGTTCGCGCCCGAATGGGACGCGGGCTGCCGCAGCTGTTCGGCGTTCCTGGACCAGATCGGACATCTCGCGCATCTGAAGGCGCGCGGGACGGCCTTCGCTGCCGTGTCCAGGGCGCCGTACACCAGGATCCTGCCGTTCAAGGCGCGGATGGGATGGACCGTGCCCTGGTACTCGTCGTACGGCAGCGACTTCAACCATGACTTCGAGGTGACCCTGGAGCACGAGGGGGAGCCCTTCGAGCGGCCGGGGATCAGCTGCTTCCTGCGGGACCGCGACCGGGTCTTCCACACCTACTCGACGTACGAACGAGGTCTGGACGGACTCGGCTCCACGACCAGCCTCCTGGACCTCACCGCGCTGGGCCGGCAGGAGGAGTGGGAGGAACCGAAGGGGCGCGCGTCGGCGCTGGGGGCGCCTGCGGGGAGTGAGCGCGTTCGCTATCACGATGAGTACCAGGAATGACACGAACAGTAAGGGAAGTGACCGTTCGGTAACCGAATTCTCACGCTGCGCGCTGAACGCGTGTCAACTACGTCTCAGTCCCGCAACTCAGCGAGCCGTTCAGGCCCTCCAGAGCGTTAACTCCTAAAAGAACGACGCTGTATCGGAGGTGCAGGATGGTGAACGGGCGGACCGTGCTCGAGCGCTTTCCCGCAGGTGGGCCGCGAGGCTCGTGGCCGGCGGAGGAGTTCGCGCACGCGCGACGACTTGAAGGACTGCCCGCGGAGGTCGTGATGGACCTCGCGACGGACACGTTCCTGGTGATCGTGCGCAGCGGCGAGGCCACCGCCGTGGCGTGAGCGTCAGCTCGCCTTCGGCGCGGTGAACTGATCCGCCTGGAGCGAGTACAGCTCCGCGTAGACGCCGCCGGTGGCCAGCAACTCCTCCGGAGTGCCCGACTCCACGAGCCGGCCCTGCTCCAGGACGTGCACCAGATCCGCGTGGCGCACGGACGCCAGCCGGTGGGTGATCAGGACCACCGTCTGTCCCGTGCCCGCCAGGGCGCGGATCTTCTCGAAGACCTCCAGCTCGGCCCGGGCGTCCAGGGCCGCCGTCGGCTCGTCCACGATCAGGATGCGGCCGCGGCGGTATGCGGCCCGGGCGATGCCGAGCCGTTGCCACTGCCCGCCCGACAGCTCGTGCCCGCCGCTGAAGTGGCGGGCCAGCAGAGTGTCCAGACCGCGCGGCAGATCGGCCACCACCTCCTGGGCCCCGGCCTCGGCGACCGCGTCGGCCAGCCGTTCCTCGGTCAGGGGCGCGCCCGAGCGGCCCACCGCCACATTGACCTTGGCGGTGAACGGCCACCGCTTGAAGTCCTGCGCCACCATCGCGATCCGCTCGGCGAGCAGGCGCCGGTCCGCGCCGGCCGCGTCCACGCCGTCCCACAGGATCCGGCCCCGGTCGGGTGTGTAGAGACCGGAGAGCAGCTTCACCAGGGTCGTCTTGCCTGAGCCGTTCTCACCGACGAGCGCGACGATCCGGCCGAGGGGGAGCGC
This sequence comes from Streptomyces sp. NPDC001536, assembly GCF_042894505.1. Classification (NCBI taxonomy): domain Bacteria; kingdom Bacillati; phylum Actinomycetota; class Actinomycetes; order Kitasatosporales; family Streptomycetaceae; genus Streptomyces; species Streptomyces sp. NPDC001536. Next base: position 277,065 of record NZ_JBIAVQ010000005.1, on the reverse strand, counting down.
CAGGGTGATGTCGTCGAGGGCGGGCCGGGTGGACTCACCCGGATAGCTGAACGTGACGTTCTCGAATCGGATCTCCCGGGGATCCTCGGGCAGCTCCTGCCCGCCGACCGGGATCGCCCGCTTCTCCGCCTCGACGTACAGCCGCTGCAGATCGCCCACGAACAGGGCTTCCTGGTGGAGCTGGTTCACCTCCAGGACGAGGCTGTCGAGGCTGGAGGAGCCGGAGCGGATCGCGATCACGGCCGTGCCCGCGACGGAGAGCGCCATGGCCCCGGCGAGCAGCAGACCGCCGAGTGTCGCGTACGTCGCCACCGTCGCGATCCCGGTCCAGGAGGCCGCGATGAGTCCCGTACGGGCCGCGAGCCGGGCCAGCCGGGCCTGTTCCGCCTCCGCGACCTCCGACATCGCACGGTAGTGGTGGAGCAGGAAGGGGCCGACGCCGTGCAGCCGGATCTCCGGCGCGGACTCGGGTTCGGTGAGCAGCCCGCTGAGGAGATGGCCGGCGCGGGCGTGCTGCACCCAGGTGTGGAAGGACTCGTAACGCCGGCGCGCGACGGTCAGGGCGCTCCAGGCGCTGGGCAGGGTCATCGTCACCAGCAGCGGGAGCAGGGCGGGGTGCAGCACGGTCAGGACACCGGCGGCGGCGATGAGGGAGATCGCCGCGTTCATGACCCGGGTGGCGTAGGCGATCATGCGGCGGGCGGAGGTGGCGCCGTACTGGGCGGTGTCCAGCAGCTTGTGGAAGGCGTGGTCCTCGATGGCGGCCAGCTCCACGGCCGCCGCCCGCTCCAGATACCGCTCGGTGGCGACGCGCTCGACCTTGGGTTCGAGGCGGCCGGTGGCGTACGTGGACGCGGCCCGCAGCAGCGCGGAGACCAGCATGACGCAGGCCATGGCGACGAGCGCGGGAACGGCACCGCGCAAGCGCTCCTCGATCGATCCGCCGCCCATCAGCCGCCCCAGCACGCTGTTCACGGCCAGCAGACTCACCGCCTGCGCCAGACCCCGGCCCGCCTCGGCACCGAGCACGACCCGCGCGGCCTTGCGGTCCGCCTGCCAGGCCAGCCGGAAACTGAGCGCGAGCAGCGCCGGCAGCTGGCGCACCATGGCCCGGAAGCTCAGCTGCAACCGGGCGTCGGAGTGGCTGTTCCAGCCCGTGTCGTACCGCAGGGGCCCGCCGAAGAGCAGCCGCTCCGACTCGGACAGCTCAGGCTCCCTGACATCCCGTTTCTTCCTCACCGTCGACCTCCCCCGCTCGTGGACGGAGGGCCACTATCGCGGGAGGGGGGTGCCGGTGGGAGGGCGCAGACGCGGGTGCGGGGACGCGCGGGCGTACGCCGTGGGGGGCTCGGCCCCAGGGTGGTTGCGCAGGTGGGCTCGGGCCTCGGGTGTCTGCCGCAGCGGCCCGCGCCCCGATGCGCGCTTGCGCCGCCCTGCCTTGCGCCGTCGCGACGGAGCCATACGGCGATCCGCGGCCCCGACTGCCTCGGCGACTCCCGGGGCCCGCGCCCCAGGGCGCGGCCCTCGGCCCCTTCGGCCAACCGTCGGAGACCTACGCGCTGATCGGCCGCGACCAGGTCGGCGTGGTCCCCGTGACCCGGCACAGCGCCAGATACAGCGGGATCGGCGGGGTGTACGGAAGCTTGCCCTCGGGGCGGTGGATCAGGTCGGGGGCCACCGGCGCGTCCGGAACGATCGCGCCGGTGGCGTACTGGGCGGGTGCGGGCCACTCCAGGGCGTAGTCGGAGTCCGACGGGACGAGCCACCACCAGTGCGTCTCATCGGCGTAGACGCACCCCACACGAGGCAGCCGGGGCATGAGCAGCGGGCCGAAGCGGGCGGGCATGGCCACCGCGTCGCAGCCCAGGGGGGTGGTCATCCCGTCGGGGACAGGGAGGCGGCGGGGTGCGGCCGTCGGGGTGTGCAGGCCGCGCCGGAGGCGGACCAGCGTGTCCAGGGTCAGTACCTTGCCGCCGGTCGCGGGCCTCACAGCCATGGACCCCCCGTCCCGTGATGCCGCGCCGTTCCGTCGTGTCTTGCCGTTCTGTCGTGCCGCACCGGCCCGTCGTGCCGCACTGGTCCCTCGTGCCGCGCCGGTCCCTCGTGTCTCGCCGGCCCGTCGTGCCGCGCCGGCCCACCGTGTCGTGCGTCCGCCTCGTCGTGATCGCCGCCCGAGCCGCCGGCGGGGCCGGGCTTGGGGCGGGCTCCCCAGCCCAGGTCGTTACAGGGGCCGCAGTCGTGGCGCGGGGTGTCGGCCTTGCGGGGCAGCTCCGCCCAGACCAGCAGGCCGGGGCCGTGCTCATGCGCTCCCCAGGCGTGACAGAGGGCGTCGACGAGAAGCAATCCCCTCCCGTGCTCCTCCTCGCCCCGCTGCGCCACGGACGGATGAACCTCACTCGGCGCGCAGCCCTCGTCGCGCACGGCTATTCGCACCAGCTCGTCGCCGTCGTGCAGCTCGCACACGATGTGGCTGCTCGCCGTGTGCACGATCGCGTTGGTGACCAGCTCGGTGACCACCAGGGCCGCCGAATCGCAGATGTCCTCGCAGACCGACCAGCCGTTCAGCCGAGCCCGCGTCAGCCGTCTGGCCTGGGCGGGAGAACCCGGATGGGCGGCCAGCTCAAATCGGAACCGGCGCTCGGCAGCGGCCCCACCAGGGGTTACTCCCGGAGCAGCGCCGAGGCTGTGGGGGCCTGCGGCGGCGTCTGTTCCTAAGGGCGGGGACGGAATCACGCTTGCCACTATCGCCCCGCCGTGAACACTTGGCAAGTGTCACTCTGAAAATTGCAGAGTGCTGTGTGACGGTCTGGAAGGCCGTGGCACACTGCTCGCAACAAGCATGTCGAGCGGCGCCAGTTGAGATCACCGGAGATCCGACCAGGTCTTCGAATAGGTCTTCGAATGGCGCCGTCGGCCTGCCAGGATTCTTTTGCACGGGTTTTTACGGGTCTTCGGACCTCAGGGACGTCCAGGAGGTGGAGGGTGAGCGAGCCGCGGTCCGCGCCGACGGTCGGCCAGGTCGTCCTCGGCCGGCGCCTGCTGGACCTGCGCGAACGCGCCGGTCTCAAGCGCGAGGAGGCCGCCCGCGTCCTGCGCGTCGCCCCCGCCACGGTCCGCCGGATGGAGATGGCCGAGGTCGGCCTCAAGATCCCCTACCTCCAGCTGCTCCTGAAGTCCTACGGCGTCTCCGAGGAGGAGGCCGACGCCTTCGTGGAGCTGGCCGAGGAGGCCAACAAACCCGGCTGGTGGCAGCGGTTCCACGACATCCTGCCCGGCTGGTTCTCGATGTACGTCAGCCTTGAGGGCGCCGCCGGCCTCATCCGGTCCTACGACCCCCACTTCCTGCCCGGACTGCTCCAGACCGAGGAGTACGCCCGCGGCGTCCTGAAGTCCGGGGCCATCGGCCAGACCAGCCCGGACGACATCGAACGGCACGTCGCACTGCGAGTACAACGCCAGGAACTGCTCACCCGTCCCGACGCGCCCCGGTTCTGGGCCGTCGTGGACGAGACCGCGCTGCGCCGCCCCGTCGGCGGCCCGGAGGTGATGCGTGCCCAGATCGACAAGCTGCTCGAGGCCACGAAGCTGCCCAACGTGACCCTCCAGGTCGCCCCGTTCGCCAACGGGCCGCACCCCGGCACGTACGGGCCCTTCGTGCTGTTCCGATTCGCCGTGCCGGAGCTTCCGGACATGGTTTACAGCGAGTACCTGACCGGCGCCGTCTATCTCGACGCGCGTCCCGAGGTGGCGACCCATCTCGAGGTCATGGACCGCATGGCGGCGCAGGCCGCTACGGCACATCGCACGAAGGAGATCCTCCGGGATCTCCGCAAGGAGCTGTGAATGGATCGCATCAAGCCGCGCATACCGGTCTACAACGGCATGCCCGCGCGGGAGTTGGGCAGCGAAGGCTGGCACAAGCCGTGGAGCGGCGGCAACGGCGGCAACTGCCTGGAGGCGATGAAGCTGGCCGACGGACGGATCGCCGTCCGTCAGTCCACGGATCCGGACGGTCCGGCGCTGATCTACACCAGCGACGAGATGACGGCCTTCATCGAGGGCGCCAAGGCGGGGGAGGCGGACTTCCTGCTGTCGTGACGTGTTGCTGTGACATAGGCATGCTTAAGCAATGGTTGAGATCGACACCGGCAGACCCCACCCCGCCCGGATGTACGACTGGTACCTCGGCGGCACTCACAACTACCCGGTAGACGAGGCGATGGGCCGGCAGATGCTGGCCCTCGATCCCAGAGTTCCGGTCATGGCCCGGGTCAACCGGGCCTTCATGCACAGGTCCACGAACTGGCTTGCCCAGCAAGGGATCCGCCAGTTCCTGGACATCGGCAGTGGCATACCCACCGAGCCCAACCTCCATCAGATCGCGCAGCGGATCGCGCCCGACGCACGCGTCGTCTACTGCGACCACGACCCGACCGTCCTCGCCCACGCGGCGGATCTGCTCCGCGGCACGGACGAGGGCGTGACGGAGTACCTCCAGGCCGATTTCCGTGACACGGACGCCATCGTGAAGGGCGCGCGGAAGGTCCTGGACCTCGACCGCCCCGTCGCGCTGTCCCTCGTAGCCCTGCTGCATTTCGTCCCGGACGAGGACGGCGCGTACGAACTGGTCGAGCGGCTGCTCACCCGACTCCCTACCGGCAGCTACCTGGTGGCCAGCCACGCGACCGCCGACTTCACCCCGGAGGAGTCGAAGGCGGCCACCGAGAAACTCAAGGCCGCCGGTGTCACGCTGGCGTTGCGCTCCCGCGAGGAGTTCGCCCGCTTCTTCGACGGCCTGGAACTCGTCGAACCCGGCGTCGAGGTGCCCCAGTTGTGGCATCCCGAACTGGGGGAGCCGGTGCCGGGGCAGGACGACGGGGTGATTCCCGGGTACGGGGCGGTGGCCCGCAAGCCGTGAGGAGGCGACCGGAGCGCCGTGCGGTGACTAGAACCAGGACGCGATGCGCCGTGGCGCGTCCACCAGCCGGCTGACCGCCACCACCGGCAGCGGCGGCTGCGCCGCCGTGTGCCGGCTGAGGTTCAGCCCGTAGTAGATCTGCTCGATCGACGGCGGTCCGACCGCGAGATTGCGCCGGACCGCCGCAGCGGACGACTCCTCCCCGGTCTGCACGAGATAGGCCGCCGCCATCGTGCCCGTACGGCCGACTCCCGCACCGCAGTGCACGAACACCGGCCCGGACGAATCGGCGACGATGTCCAGGAGCCGCCGCACCTGCTCGGGCCTCGGCGTCTGACCGTCCCGGATCGGCAGTCGTACGACATCCAGGCCCGCGTCGGCCGGCCCGGCGAGCTGATGCGCGCTGAGGTCCTCGGCGCGCAGGTCGACGACCGTGGTGAAGCCCATGGCCGCCAGCGTCCGGTACCCGGCCGGGGAGGGTGCGGCGCCGCGCCACAGGTGGCCCGAGGTGTCGACCGGCTGGAAGTTGTGGACGCCCTGCACGGTGCGGGTCCCGGCCGGTGCCGGGGTCTCCTCGCGCATCCAGTACGACACGGCCAGGATGCCTCCGGCGCCGGCCGCCCACAGGACGGCGTAACCGAGGAGGAGGGCAAGGAGGATCCGCACGGTGCGGCGCCGGAGCGGGCGCTGGGGGGCGGCAGGGCGGGGGAGGGCGGTGCTGAGAACAGCCATGAGCGACCAGAGGGATGAGGGGACGCAGGCGCCTTCGCAGCGTAACCCGAGGTCCTCTTGGCCGTCTTGTCCGTGTACACGGGCAAATGTGTCCTTCGCGGCCGATCAGTCGTCGTCCGCGTCCCCCATGCCCACCACCGTGAGGTGGGCGCGCTCCAGGGTCGCGTCCTCCAGACAGCCGCGCAGCCGCATACGGTCGTGCTCGGTGAGAGCGGGGTGGACGACGCCTGCGAAGAGACCGTTCCCCAGGTCACCGAGGCTGGCGTTGCGCAGCGGTACGGAGGTGGAGTCCCGGCAGCGCTCCCAGACCTGCTGTGCGGCCAGGGACCGGCGTGCGGCCGTCGTGTCCGGCCCGCGCAGGTCGACCTGGACGAGCACCGATGTGGCCTTGCTCTCGTTCGCCTTCTCCTCCCTGGTCTGGGTGAGGTCGGCGAGGCCCACGACCAGCGCGCCGAGCAGCGCGGCGCCGACGACCCCGACGGTGACGAGACGCGCGGTGCCGCCCCGCGAGCGGCGGGCGGCCGGCGACGGCAGGTCCTCCAGGTCGTCCGGCGAGGCCGGGTCGGGTGCGGTGAGGAGGGCCAGCCGCCCGGCGAGCCGCCGCTCGGCGGGACGGGCCGTGGCCGAGGCGACGCGCTGCACCACCCAGGCGAGCCCGGACAGCAGCACACCGGTGACCATGAGCACCGGCACGAAGACATACGCCCGGTCCGCCGGGTCCTCCAGCCACCGGAACCGGGTCTCCTCCCGTTCCACGGCCGGCTGCCTCAGCCGGGCCAGCGCGTCCTCCTGCCGTGCCGCCAGCTCCCGCTGCCGCAGGTCGGACGCGCTCAGCCGCTCCTCGATACGGGTCAGCCGCCCCAGCATCACGATGCCGAGCAGCAGCACCTCGACGACCAGCAGCAGAACGCCCATCAGCATGGCCCGCTGCCACTGCCACCGGTACAGATAGACGACGAGGTACGTCCCGGCCCCGGCCGCGGCCAGGCCTCCGAAGACGTACGCGATCCTCCTCATGGCGCGTCTCCCGGGCGTACGTCCCCGGCGGTCCCGTCGACGGTGAGGCGGGAGCCGACAGGGAAGCGGTGCACGGCGTCCGTCGCCCCCACGACGGCGGGGAGCTCGAACTCCCGTGCCAGCACCGCGAGATGGGACAAGGGGCTGCCGGTCTGGGCGACCAGTCCGGTGAGACCGGGCAGCAGCGGGGCGAGCGCGGGATCGAGGGTCCGTACGACGAGCACCGCGTCCTCGGGCCGCGGCCCCGCCCCGTCCCAGACGGTCCCGACGGCCCGCCCACCGGACACCCCGCGCATACCGTCGCGGTTCCCGCCGCTCCGCTCGGCGACGACACCTCCGGCCTCCGTCAACCGGAACGCGTCCGGCAGCGGCGCCGACTCGCCCTGCGGCATCCGCGCGCCGAGATCGGCGGGCAGCGGCGCGCCGTGCAGCGCCGCGGCCAGCTCCCGCCACCGCAACAGCCCGACCTGCTCCGCGTCGAGCCCGAGCCGCCGCGCCGCCTCCCGCACGAGCCGCACCTGGAGCTCCTGCACCCAGCGGATGCGGAGGCGGAGGGATTCTCGGGGTGGGAGGGAGGTGGTGGGAGTGGTGGGGGTGTGGTGCGGAGGCTCCGACGGGATCGGGGGTTCCGACGGGACGAGGGGCTCCGACGGGATGTTCTCGGCCGCGTCCGGCACGCGGGATCTCGGCATGGCCTGCTCCGAGTCGCCGGTCACGTCCGCCGGTGCCGGGAGCCGCCCCCGCTCGCGCAGACTCGGTGAGGTGAGCGCCAGGACCACCGGGTCCTCGGCGATCACCCGCTCGTCGGGCACGCCACGCGCGCGTGCCTTCTCCAGGGTTGTCAGCGCCGTGCCCGCCGCCGTGCGGCTCTTCGGGGGCTCCTTGAGGAGCGCTCCCGCGAGGGCCTCCTGGGCGTGCAGGGAGACCAGGGTCCTGCGGGTCCAGCGGACCTCCGCGACCAGGGCGGACACGGGGAGCGCGGACAGCCGCGGTATCTCGGCGAGGCGACGGTCGACGTCCGCCACGAGGTCCGTGGCCAGACCCGGCAGCGCCGCGGAGAGGCGGCCCACCCGCCAGGCGGCGCCCAGCCTGCGGGCCCCCGGCGCCGGGTTGAGCAGCGCCAGCCACCGGTGCCGCGGACCGACGGCGCCGAGCAGCCGCAGGTCCGCCGCGGCCCGCCCGCCGACCGTCGTGACCACCGGCACCGTCCGCAGCAGCCGCCGCGGCGCGCTCCCGCCGATGTCGAGCGCGGCGGCGAGCCCGCGGGCCATCGGCGCCACCCACAGGTCCTCCTCCAGCGGCGCCAGCTGCTGGGGCAGCGTCTCCGCCACCGGACCGGGCCCGAGCAGCCGTGCCCCGTGCGGCGGCCGTGCCGCCATGGCCGTGATCGGACGGCTCTGGAACAGCCACAGCCGCCCGTCCCCGTCGAACCCGAACTCGATGTCCTGAGGCCCGCCGAAGATCCGCCGGGCCCGTCGCGCGAGCCGTGCCAGGCGCGCCAGCTCGGAGCGGGTGAGCAGCGAACCGGCCTCGGAAGGCTCCGTCCGCAGCAGCCGTCCCCGCCCGCTCAGCCAGTAGTTGGTGCCCGCCTGTTCGCCGCTGACCAGCGCGTCGGGACCGCCCCGCACCGCGCTCACCAGCATCCGGTCGGTCCGCCCCTCGACAGGGTCGGCACCGAACATGACCCCGCCGACCCGCGCCGCGAGCATCGGCTGCACGAGCACCGCCATCGGCGCCGTGGCCCCGTCGGGCCGTACCGCGGAATCGAGCACGGTCCGCACCGCCGTACGGAAGTCCTGCCAGCCCCGTACGTCCAGGACGGAGGCGAACTGGCCCGCCAGGGACGACTCCGCCGTGTCCTCCTGGGGCGAGGAGGACCGTACGACGAGCGGGCGCGCGCCGCCGTCGGAGAGCTCCTGCCAGGCGTGCCGCAGGGCGTCCGGGTCGTCGCGTCCTTCGTGAGGGATCACGAAGCCGGGGAGCACCGGCAGCCCCGCACCGGCCGCGCGGGCGAGGTTCGCGGCCTTGGAGCCGGCGCTGCCGGGCAGCGCGGCTCCGGGACGGTCGAGTGGGATGGTGGCCGGGGCATGGGCGTCGACCAGACCGAGGGCCACCTCGCCCCGGGGCCGGTCCCCGTCGCGTGCACCTTCTCCGTGACGTTCGTCGAGCGTCGTCATCGCTCACCCTCCAGGACCGGCCGCCAACAGGGGGGACGCGCGGGGGTGGCCCTGCGCCTGACGGCGGAACGAAGGATGGGGCGAGCCGCTGCCGATCCCACCGGGGGTCCGACGGCAGCACACCTCCTGCTGCAATGATCCCACCGCTGTTGGTTTCCATGTCGGTCGGAAGCCACTTTTCGGACGCATGGAGAGGAATTACGAGCACCGTAGGAGAGCGCCCGGGGCGCGCTCCTCCGCGGGCAGTACGCCGCGCCTCCTCCGGGGGAAGGAGACCCTCAGCGCGCCGCGGGGGGCAGCACTCGGCACAGGGCGTCCAGTGCCGCGCCGTACGCGTGCTCGGAGGGCGTCGCGTATCCGACGACGAGCCCGTCGTGCGCCGGCATCGCGCCTTGGGACGGCTCCGTTGCCCCCGTTGCCTCTGGTGCTTCCGGGTGCCGGAACTCCGCGAGGCCGTCCAGCGCGATGCCCGCCCAGGTGGCCGCCTTCACCGCGGACCGCTCGGTGCCGGGCGGCAGCCGCAGCACCGCGTGCAGTCCGGCCGCGACCCCGGTCACCTCGATGTGCGGCGCGTGCTCGGCCAGCGCCGCGACCAGGCGGTCACGGCGGCTCCGGTACCGCTGCCGCATGCGCCGCACATGACGGTCGTACGACCCCGACGACAGGAAGTCGGCGAGGCTCAGCTGGTCGAGGACGCTCGCCCAGGCCTCCCGCTCGCCCTTGGCCGCGAGCACGGCGTCGACGTACCGCTCCGGCAGCACCATCCACCCCAGCCGCAGCGCGGGCGACAGGCTCTTGCTGACCGAGCCGACGAAGATCACCCGCTCCGGGTCGAGGCCCTGGACCGCGCCGACGGGCTTGCGGTCGTAACGGAACTCCCCGTCGTAGTCGTCCTCCAGCACCACCCCGCCACGCGCGCGTGCCCAGTCGACGACGGCCGCCCGCCGCTCGGCGTGCAGCGGTCCGCCGGTCGGGAACTGGTGCGCGGGCGTGAGCAGCACGGCGCGCTCCCGCGTCAGCAGGCTCACGTCGGCGCCGTGCTCGTCCAGGGGGAGCGGTACGGTCCGGACGCCCGCGTCGGCGAGGAGTTCGCGATGGAAGGGCAGACCGTACGCCTCGACGGCCACGGTGCCGCGCAGGACCGGCGTCCGGGACAGCAGCCGCAGCGCGTGCGCGAAGCCGGAGCAGATCACGATCCGGCCCGGCTCGGTGCGCACACCACGCGCGCGTGCCAGGTACTCCGTGAGCGCCTCCCGCAGCTCCACGCGGCCGGCGGGGTCGCCGGGGCCGAACACCTCGTGGGGCGCCTGCTGAAGGGCCCGCCGATAAGAGGCCAGCCAGGCGGTGCGCGGGAACGTCGACGCGTCCGGGGTGCCCTGGCGCAGGTCGTGCCGGGGGCCACGCGCGCGTGGAGGCGTTTTCACGGGTACGCGCGCGTGCTTCGGGCTCGGACGCAGTGACTCGGTCCGTTCGGCGACCCGCGTCCCCGAGCCCTGGCGGGCGGTGAGCCAGCCCTCCGCGACGAGCTCGGCATAGGCGTCGGCCACCGTGTTGCGGGCCACGCCCAGGTCGGCGGCGAGCGAGCGGTACGGCGGCAGCCGGGTGCCGGGGGTGAGCCGGCCACCGCGTACGGCCTCCCGCAGGGCATCGATGAGAGCGGCCCGTCTGCTGCCCGGTCCGGAGAGCTCCAGGTGCAGGTCGGAGCCGATCCGCTCCGCCGAATTGACCCACGATTTCGCCATGGAAATGCACCCTACAGCGGGTCTATCGGCCCCGTAGGTTAAGGGACATGACGACGAACACGACCACCGCCGCCGCTCCCCGCCTCGACTTCGCCAAGTCCGCCCCGAAGGTCTTCCGCGCCCTCATCGGCTTCGACGCCGCCGCCCGCGCGGGCCTGGACCCGGCCCTGGTCGAACTGATCCAGATCCGCGCCTCGCATCTCAACCACTGCGCCTACTGCCTCCACATGCACACCAACGACGCCCGCAAGGCCGGCGAGAGCGAGGACCGCCTCCACATGGTCCCCGTCTGGCGCGAGGCCCGTCACTTCTTCACGGACAAGGAGCAGGCGGCCCTGGCCCTGACCGAGGCGGTCACGCTCGTGGCCGACGGAGGCGTCCCGGACGAGGTGTACGCCGAGGCTGCGGCCCGCTTCGAGGAGGAGGAACTGGCGCAGGTGCTCGGTCTGATCTTCGCCATCAACACCTGGAACAGGGTGGCCCTGGCGACGAAGAAGGTGGCGGGGACGGACGAGCGGGTCTGAACGAGGGGAGGGGGCGGCGAGCGACCACGACGGGGCTTCCCGGCGGTGCTTCCCGGCGGTGCCGGGCTCGCCGTAGCCGTCCCGGTCCGGCTCGGCTACACCGTCATCGGCCGGTCGTACGGCCCGATCGGCGCCGGCAGTCGCGAACTCCCCGTCAGATGGCGGTCGACCGCCGCCGCCACCGCCCGTCCCTCCGCGATCGCCCACACGATGAGCGACTGCCCCCGGGCGGCATCCCCCGCGGCGAACACCCCGGGAACGCTCGTCGCGAAGTCGGCGTCCCGGGTGATCGTGCCGCGGGGCTCCATCGCCAGCCCCAGCTGATCCACGAGCCCGTCCTCCCGGTCCGGCCCCGAGAAGCCGAGGGCGAGCAGGACGAGGTCGGCGGGGAGCGTCCGCCCGGTGCCCGACACCGGACGCCGTTCCGCGTCGACCTCGACCAGATGCAGCGACCGCACCTGCCCGTCCACGTCGCCGGTGAAGCGGAGCGTGGACGCCGCGAACAGCCGCGCGTCCGCGTCCGCCGCCGGCGCGGTCCGGAGGTCGCCGGCCTCCTCGTGCGCGGCCGACAGCCGGTAGATCTTCGGATACGTCGGCCAGGGCTCGGCATCCTCGTCGCGCTCGGCGCCCGGCTGGGCGTAGATGTCCAACTGGCTGACGGACGCGGCCCCTTCGCGCACCGCAGTCCCCAGACAGTCGGCCCCCGTGTCACCGCCACCGACGATGACGACATGCTTCCCGGCGGCGGACATCGGGGAGCTCTCCAGGTCCCCCTCGCACACCCGGTTGGCCAGCGGCAGATACTCCATCGCCTGGTGGATCCCCGCCAACTCCCGCCCTGGCACGGACAGTTCGCGCCACGCCGTGGCCCCGGTCGCGATCACCAGCGCGTCGTAACGGGCCCGCAGCTCAGCCGCCCCGATGTCCCGCCCGACCGCCGTCGACGTGCGGAACTTCGTGCCCTCGGCCCGCATCTGCTCGATCCGCCGCTCAAGATGGTGCTTCTCCATCTTGAACTCGGGGATGCCGTAGCGCATCAGCCCGCCGAGGCGGTCGTCCTTCTCGTACACCGCGACCGTGTGTCCCGCCCGGGTCAGCTGCTGTGCCGCCGCGAGCCCGGTCGGCCCCGACCCGATCACCGCGACCGTGCGCCCGGACAGCCGGTCCGGCGGCCGCGGTGGCGCGAACCCCAGCTCCCAGGCCCGGTCGGCGATCGCGACCTCGACGTTCTTGATGGTGACTGCGGGCTGGTTGATGGCGAGCACACACCCGGCCTCGCAGGGCGCCGGGCACAACCGGCCCGTGAACTCGGGGAAGTTGTTCGTGGCGTGCAGCCGGTCGGCGGCCTGCCGCCAGTCGTCCCGGCTGACCAGGTCGTTCCACTCGGGGATCAGATTGCCCAGCGGACACGCCTCGTGGCAGAAGGGGATGCCGCAGTCCATACAGCGGTCGGCCTGCTGGTTGATGATGGGCAGCAACGCCCCGGGGACGTACACCTCGTCCCAGTCCCTGACCCGCTCCTCGACGGGCCGGCGGGGCCAGTCCTGGCGAGGGGTGGTCATGAATCCCTTGGGATCGGCCATGGCCGTCTTCCTTGCGTGGGCGTCGACGGGCCGTGCGTCATCGGGCGGCACCCTTTCGGCCACGATACGTCCCGTCGGCCACTCGCGCAGGGGGGAAGGCAGGGCGGGGGACAGCGCTTTCCGGCAGCTCCGCGGAGCTGCCCCCGTGCCCGCGCCGCTACGTGAGGGCCAGCACGTACGACACCGCCGCGGCACCCGAGGCGACCATGCGGACGTGGTTCCAGACCGTCCACTCGCGCACGTATTCCGGCCAGTACGTGGCCGCTTCGGCCGTTCCCGCGTCCAGCCCCATCAACGTGTCGTTGCGCGGAACGTTCGCGACCATCGTCACCCCGAACGAGCCGAACAGATACAGCGCGCTGCCCAGCAGCAGCTCCACCGTCCCCTCGTCCGGCCACAGCACGAACGTCACCACCGCGATCACCGCGCACAGCACCGCCGACCCGGCGAACACGAGCATGAACGCGGGCCGCAGCGCGGTCACGTTGATCGCCTTCATCGCGGCGACGCCCTGCGCCGGCGGCAGCGCGGCGAGCCCCTTCATCACGAAGGTCGAGAAGGCGCAGAAGACCCCGGCCACCAGACCGGTCCCGAGCACACCCAGCACCGTCAGTACGAAGTACGGTCCCTCGATCATGTCGTCAACTCCCGCATCGAGCCGAGATCCTGCCCGGCACCAACCGTCACCACAAGTGAATTCCCGTACGGGAAGGGTCACCATGGCCGAGCGCCGCGGACGCATACGCGAGCGTCCAAGGACGAGAACCTCCCCGGCCGCCGCCCTCCGCATGACCGGTCGCCTCCCGGGCACGGTGGCACGGCCTCGCGGCACGGTGGTACGGCCTGGCGGCGCGGTGGTACGGCCTGGCGGCGTGGTAGCCCGACGGTGCCGTAGGGCCGCGGCCTCGCCCTCAACCGGCCTCGGCCTCGGCCTCCGCCGCCTGCCATCCGCCCAGCACGCTCTCCACGCCCGCCGCGATCCGCCTGCGCGCCTCGTGCCGAGGCACCCCGCTCATCAGCAACTGGTCGTACGGCGTGTCCAGATGCCGTACGGACGCCACGACCGCCGAGACCACCGCCCCCTCGGACAACGCCCGCCCCGCCGCACTCCGCCCCACCCGCCCGCTGCCCCGCACCGAGGCATGCGCCGCGATCCCCTGCGCCCGCTCCACCGGGCAGCCGGGAAACAGCCGCCGTATCTCCGCCGCGAACGCGTCCGTGAACCGCACGTCCTCCGTCGCCCGTCGCCGCGCGTCCCGCAGCCTGCGCCGCCGCCGTGCCTCGGCGTCCGCGAGACACCGCACCTCCGCCCGCGCGAGCGCCTCCTCCTCGACGAGCACGCCCTGCCGCTCATATCTCGACCTGCGCCGGTTGAACCGTACGACCACCGCCGACAGCGCGCTCTCCTCCCGCGCCCGGCGCGTCAGCGCGGTGTCACCGCGCGGCAGGAACACCAGATGCCCGAGGTCGGCGCAGTCCAGACACCGCGGCGCGCCGTCCTCCAGCATCAGCAGCGACAACGGCCCGCCCCGGCACTCGGCGCACTGCTTCCGCTTCAAGGGCTGGACGACGAGAAGCCCGGTGCGGCGCGGGGGAGTGGCGAGACGAGACATACCGGGTTCATTCCCGCGAGCGGGCCGTGAACCACCGCCCTGTCCTACTCGGCGTCGACCACCGACACCCGCGTCCGATGCACCGTGGGCCTCTCGATCTCGTCGACGACCGCCACCGCGAGGTCTGCGTACGACAGGACCCGCAGCCCGTCGGGCGCCCGCTCCCCGCCGAGCACATAGCGCCCGGTGCGCGGAGCGCTCTCCACCAGTCCTCCTCCCGGGGTGAGCATCACCCAGTCGACGAAGCCGCCGTCACCCTGCGCCCGCAGGCGACTCAGTCCGGCCGTGTGCGCCAGCGCGAACGGCCGGATCTCCGGCGGGAACACCATGGGGTCGTCCATCATCGGCCGCCCGTCCGCCCCGAGCAGATTCGCGCCCAGCCCCACGGCGACCAGCCGCCGTACGCCCGCCACCGTGAGCCCACCGAGCAGCGCGTCCGCCGCCTTCACGAAGAAGTCCGGGTCGAGGGTGTCGAAGCCCTGCTCCGGCCCGCTGAACGGCGACACCGCGTGCACCGCGGCCGACTGCCCGCCCGCCACCGAGCCCACCGAACCGGGATCGGTCACGTCACCTCGGACCACGGTCACCCCGTCCGCCCCGAGCTCCGCGTACCGCGCCGGATCCCGCACCACGGCCGTCACCTCGTACCCGCGCCGCCGGGCCTCCGCCGTGACGGCTCGCCCCGCACGCCCACCCGCTCCGAAGACGACGATCCCACTCATGCCCAACCTCCTTGCCGTACACCGCGGTTCGGTGCCTGACCTGGACGTTAGAGGCGCATGGGCCGGTTACTTCAACGGTATCGGCGCTAACCTCGACCGATGACCCACTCCTCGGACGGCACCCGACCGGCTCCGCTGGACCCCGAGATGTTCGACCCCGTCTGCCCCTCCTCCGTGATGCCCTTCCGGGTCGGGGACAAGTGGACCGGCATGGTCATCCGCTGCCTCGAAGGCGGTCCCCGCCGCTTCACCGAACTCCGTGTCCCGCTCCGGGCCGTCACTCCCAAGGTCCTCGCCGAGACCCTGCGCGCGATGGAGCGCGACGGCCTTCTCACCCGCAGCGCGTACGAAGAGAACCCACCCCGCGTCGAATACGCCCTCACCCCTCTCGGCCGCACCCTGATCCCCCTGCTCGACGCCGCCCGCGCCTGGAGCGAGACCCACCTGCCGCACCTGCTCGCCGCCCGCCGGGTCCATGAGCGGGACGCGTCCTGACCGCCGGCTGACGCATCATGGGCCGTGTGCGACTCGAAGCGATCACCTGGGAGCGGCTCGGCGACGTGCTGGCCGACCGTCTGCTCGACCTGAAGACGGCCGACGAGAGCCCCTGGCCACGTATCGCCTTCGACGGTGCCCCCGCGGCCCGCCCGCAGGATCTCGCCGAGCGCGTCTCGGAGGCACTGCGGATACGCGGCCGCCCCTCGCTCGTCGTCGGCACCCAGGGCTTTCTGCGTCCCGCCTCGCTCCGCCTGGAGTACGGCCGCCAGGACGTGGAGGCCTACTACAACGGCTGGTTCGACACCGGCGCCCTGTGGCGCGAGGTCTTCGGCCCCCTCGAACCGGGCGGCGACGGCCGCGTCCTGCCCGACCTGTGGGACCCCGACACCGACCGCGCCACCCGCAGCCCCTACGTCCAACTCCCGCCCGGTGGCATCCTGTTGCTGCACGGTCCCCTCCTGCTGCGGCACTGGTTCCCCTTCGACCTCTCCGTCCACGTCCTCCTCTCCCCGGGCGCCCTGCGCCGCCGCACCCCCGAAGCCGACCAGTGGACCCTGGCGGCCTTCGAGCGCTACGCGGACGAGACCGACCCCGCCGGCACCGCCGACGTCCTGGTGCGGGCCGACGACCCCCGGCATCCGGCATGGGGCGGCTGATCCGCTGTCTCCCGTTGTTCTTGAGAGAAGATCCACCCCAACACTTTTATATGCGCGTGCATGTAACTAGGGTGGTCCCATGACGACTTCCTTGAGCGATCACCTCTCTTTCGACGACTCCGTCCGCGCCCTCCTCGACGGCAAGAACTTCGCCAGCGTCGCCACCCTCGGCCCCGACGGCTCCCCGCAGAACTCGGTGGTCTGGATCAAACGCGAGGGCGACACCGTCCTCTTCTCCTCCGTCGACCACCGTCAGAAGGTCCGCAACCTCCGCCGCGACCCCCGGATCAGCGTCTCGGTCTACGACCTCGCCAACCCCTACACCTCGGTCGAGATCCGTGGCACCGCCGAGATCCTCCCGGACCCCGGCAAGCAACTCCCGCACGACCTCTCGCACAAGTACCTCGGTATCGACCCGCCCGCCGAGAACGAGGACGAGGCCCGCGTGATCATCCGTATCGTGCCGCGGAAGATCGTCGGATTCTCGGCCTGAGCGGCTCCCCGGTTCCGGGTGCGGGCGCCCGGTGGCGCGGCGAGAATGTAGGGCGCCGGGACAAGCGGTGCGCCCCGCGCCGCGCCGGCCGTCCGGCACCGGGAGGTACTTCATGACCACCGCCGGAGACATCATGCACCGCGGCGCCCAGTGGATCCCCGCCCACGAGACCCTGGACCGTGCCGCCCAGCTGATGCGTGAGCTCAATGTCGGAGCCCTGCCCATCAGCGACGAGAACGAACGGCTCTGCGGCATCCTCACCGATCGCGACATCGTCATCGGCTGTGTAGCCGTGGGGCACGACCCCGCCAAGGTCACGGCCGGCGAGATGGCCCAGGGCACCCCGCGCTGGATCGAGGCCGGCGCCGACGTCGGCGATGTGCTCCGCGAGATGCAGGACCACCAGATCCGCCGGCTCCCCGTCATCGAGAACAAGCGCCTGGTCGGCATGATCAGCGAGGCCGACCTGGCACAGCATCTGACGGAGGACCAGATCCACACCTGGGCGGAGAGTGTCTACGCGAAGAGCTCGATGCGCTGATCCGCGCGGCGTGGTCGGGGGTGGGTGCGAGTCCGCCCACCTCCGGCGGGTGGAGTTCACCCCGTCCACCCCGTCCCCCGGTTCCTCCTTTGGATTCCTCGGGGTTCAGAGCCAGCCGTTGCGCCGGAAGCCGCGGTACAGCGTCACACACGCCACGGCTATCACGCTGAGGACCAGGGGATAGCCGAACGTCCAGCGCAGTTCCGGCATGTGCTCGAAGTTCATGCCGTACACCCCGCAGACCATCGTCGGCACGGCGACGATCGCGGCCCACGCCGTGATCTTCCGCATGTCCTCGTTCTGTGCGACCGAGACCTGGGCGAGGTGTGCCTGGAGGATCGAGTTGAGCAGTTCGTCGAAGGCGGCGATCTGCTCCTTGGCGCGCAGCAGATGGTCGGACACATCGCGGAAGTAGGCCTGTATCTCCGGGGCGACCGCCCGTATCGGCCGGGTGGAGAGCTCCTCGATGGGCCGGGCCAGCGGGACCACGGCCCGCTTCAGCTCCAGGAGTTCGCGCTTGAGCTGGTAGATGCGCCCCGGGTCGAGCCGTGCGCCGTTCTGGGAGAAGACGTCCGACTCGACCTGGTCGATGTCGGCCTGGACCAGGTCGGTGACGTGCAGATAGTCGTCGACCACATGGTCCGCGATCGCGTGCAGCACCGCGGCGGGTCCCTTGGCGAGCTGCTGCGGGTCGGCCTCCAGCTCCTCGCGCAGCGGGCCCAGCGAGCCGTGCATGCCGTGCCGGACCGTGATCACGAAGTCCTCGCCGACGAACACCATGATCTCGCCGGTGTTCACCACCTCGCTCGTCGCCGTGAGTTCCTCGTGCTCGACGTAACAGACCGTCTTGAACACCGCGAACAGCACGTCGTCGTAGCGCTCCAGCTTCGGCCGCTGATGTGCCTCGACCGCGTCCTCCACCGCCAGCGGATGGAGCTCGAAGAGTTCCGCGATACCCGCGAACTCCTGGTCCGTCGGCTCATGGAGGCCGAGCCAGACGAAACCGTCGCCGTGCTTGCGCACCCGCTCCACGGCATCGACCAGATCGCTGCCGCCCAGGACGCGTCCGCCGTCCCGGTACGTCACGCAGTTCACCACGGAGGAACCCAGGGGGGAGCGGGCAGGGTGGCTCAGGTCGACGCGTCGGCGCCGCCGCGCCAGCCGCGCCACCTTGCGGAGGCCGCCGACCCGACTGAGGCTCGTGACCTTCCGCAGATTCCCTGCCATGGACATCTGGATCTCCTTGGGTGGATCCCCACTCACCGCATCTCTGCGCCCTGGCCGGCCAGTCTGCCAGTTTCGGGTGAGAGGCGTGCAAGCCTGTGGGAACAGGATGTTCCGCTTTGTTCCCGCCTGTGGACGACGGGCTTCGGGCGCTGTGACGGCGGGGTGACCGCCGTTGGTTCCGTTGTGTGCCGTCGTACGGTGGCGTCGGGGCGCCGGAGCGTCGACCCCCATGGACAAGACGGACAACTGGGATGATCGCGACATGATGCGAACCGACGGGTATCTCCTGGACAACCAGCAGGCCGAGGCCGCAGAGCGCTTCGACGCCTTCGCCACCCTCTTCGACCCCACGACGTTCCGGCACCTCGAGGCATTCGGAATCGGACCCGGCTGGCGCTGCTGGGAGGTCGGCGCGGGCGGCACGTCCGTGGTGTCCTGGCTGGCCAAGAAGGTCGGCCCGACCGGACGGGTCGTCGCGACCGACATCGACACCTCGCGGCTCGCCCCGGCCGCCCGCCCGCCGGTCGAGGTCCGGGTCCACGACGTGGGCACGGAGGAGGCGCCGGGGGAGGGCTTCGACCTCGTCCACGCCCGCCTCGTCCTCGTCCATGTGCCGGACCGGGAACGGGCGTTGCGCTCGATGGTCGAGTCCCTGCGCCCCGGCGGCCGTCTCCTGCTCGAGGACGGCGACCCCGCCCTCCAGCCCCTGACCTGCCCCGAAGACCACGGTCCCGCCGAGCAGCTGGCCAACCGTCTGCGCCAGGGCTTCCGCAGGCTGCTCGCCGACCGCGGCGCCGACCTCTCCTACGGCCGCCGCCTGCCGCGTCTGCTCCGCGAGGCGGGCCTGCACCGCGTGGAGGCCGACGCGTACTTCCCGCTCAGCTCACCCGCCTGCGCGGCCCTGGAGTCCGCCACCATCCGCCAGATCCGCGCCCAACTCGTCACCGCGGGCCTCGCCACGGACGACGACATCGACCAGCACCTCGCGAACGTGGAGGCGGGCGGCATGGACCTGGCCACGGCACCGATGATCTCGGCGTGGGGGCGCAAGGCGTAGGGCGGGGCGGGCGTTGGCGTGCGGGAGGGGCCGGGAGCCGGGGTCCCTTTGGCCGACGGTGGTCGGGAAGCGTTGACGACTGGCAGGCCGGGCGCCGACAGGGTCGGGTAGCGGGCAGTGGGGCGCCGCCCCTCGGGTGCGGGAGCCGGCGCGCAGCCGCCCGCGGCGCCGGTCCGCCCCCCCCGGCACCCCGAGGGATCGGCGGCCCGCTCCCCACGAGGCGCTCCGGTGACCGAACGTCAGGCAGACACGGCCGGCGGTCTGCCGCCCACCCGCTCGACCGCCATCGCTCCCGCCCGGCACCCCTCCCGCGCGGCCTCCTCGGGTGCGGTACCCGTGAGGAGAGCGGCGAGGAACGCGCCCGTGAACGCGTCCCCGGCGCCCGTGGTGTCGGTGGGGGTCGCCGGCAGGGCGGGGACATGAGCGAGCACCGTGCCCGAGCGGGCCACCAGCGCACCGTCCGCCCCCTGCTTGGCGACCACCAGCGGCACGTGCCGGCTCAGCTTGGCCGCCGCGTCCGCCGGGTCGGGCAGCCCCGTCAGCAGACACGCCTCGTCACGGCTGGGCAGCAGGACGTCGATCCCCTCCACCAGCGCCAGGAAACGGTCGACACCGAGCTCCACGAGGAACCCTGCCGACGCCGGATCGAGGCTCACCGGCACACCACGCGCGCGTGCGGCGGCCAGGGCCACCTCCACCAGCGCGCGGCTCGGCTCCGAGAACAGCAGATAGCCCGACAGATGCAGACGGGCCACCCCGTCGAGCAGCTCGTCCGACCAGTCCTCCGGATCGAACCGCAGGGCGGCGCCACTGTCCGTGAGGAACGTCCGCTCGGCCGCGGCGCCCGTGTCGACGAGACAGATCACCGTCCCGGTCGGCGCCTGCGCGTCGACGACCAGACGGGGCCGTACCCCGCAGGCCACCAGCTCCCGCTCGTGCCACGCGGCCGCGTCCGCGCCCACCCGCCCGAGCATCCGGACCTCGACGTCACCCTGACGAGCCGCCCAGCAGGCCACGTTGGCGCCCGCCCCACCCGGCAACGTCCGGATCGCGGAGGCCGTGTCGGTACTGGGGGCGAGCGGTCCCCGATGCCGGGCGACGATGTCCGTGACGACGTCCCCGACGACCAGCAGCGCACCGCCCGGAGCCGTCGCGGCTCCGGGGTCCTCGGCCGCCGTACCTCTCACGCCCCGGCCCAGGCCGCCGCGATCCGCCCCGCCAGTCGGACATTGCCCCGCACCGCCGCCAGGTTGGCGCTCAGGGAGGCGCCGTCGGTGTGCCGTACGAGGTAGGAGAGGAGGAACGGCGTGACGCCCTGGCCGGTGACCCCCGCCTCCTCCGCGGCCCGCAACGCGTCCGCGAGCACGCGCGCGTGAAGCTCCGGGTCCAACTGCTCGGCCTCGGGGACCGGGTTGGCGACGATCAGCGCGGACTCCGGTCCGTCCAGGGTGTCCTGAGCCCGCATCACCTCCGCCACCTGCTGCGCGGAGTCCAGCCTCCAGTCCACCGGATGCCCCGAATCGGACAGGTAGAAGCCGGGGAAGCGGTCCGTGCCGTACCCGGCCACCGCCACGCCCAGTGTCTCCAGCCGCTGAAGAGTCGCCGGCACGTCGAGGATCGACTTCACGCCCGCGCAGACCACCGTGATCCGCGTGCGCGCCAGCAGCCCCAGGTCCGCCGACTCGTCCTGCGTCACCGTCCACTCCCGGTGCACCCCGCCGAGCCCACCGGTCGCGAACACCCGCACACCCGCCAGCGCCGCCAGCTGTGCCGTCGCCGACACCGTGGTCGCCCCGCTCGCCCCCGCGGCCACCGCGAGCGGCAGGTCACGATGGCCCAGTTTGCGGATCCCGTCCTCGTTGGCGACCCGCTCCAGCTGCTCCTTGTCCAGACCGACATGGGGTCGTCCGTCCAGCACCGCGATCGTCGCGGGAACGGCACCCTCCTGCCGTACGACGTCCTCCAGCTCCAGCGCCACCTGAAGGTTCCGCGGCCGCGGCAACCCGTGGGCGATGATCGTGGACTCCAGGGCCACCACGGGTCGACGCGCGTCGACCGCCTCGCGCACTTCCTCCGACAACACCAGCACCACGCGCCTGCCTCCTGTCGATGGGTCCTCCCTGATCTCTGGCGGGCAGCACACCCGGCCAAACCCTTGCGGGCCGCGGGGGACGAGATCAGCCTGGGGACATGACGGACAACGCCACACGTCTCGACCATGTCGTCCTCTGGGTGCACGACCCGGTGGCATCGGCCGCCTTCTACGAGAAGGCGGTCGGCATGGCGCCCCTGAGAATCGCCGACTACGCCGCGGGCGCGGTGTCCTTCCCCTCCGTACGCCTCAATGACGAGACCATCTTCGACCTGATGCCCTTCACCATGACGGAACGCATGACGATGCTCCCCGGCGCCACCGAGAGCTCGGGACACCCCGTCAACCACGTCTGCCTGGCCCTGCCCGGCGACGACTTCCAGGCGCTCCGCGTCCGCCTGGAGGAGCAGGCGGTCCCCGTCTCGGACTTCTCCTACGACTCCTTCGGCGCCCGTGGCATGGCCCGCCGCAGCTTCTACTTCCGCGACCCCGACGGGAACGTCTTCGAGGCCCGCCACTACGAGTAGGGGCGCGGCGAGGGGGCCACACGCGCGTGGCCCCCTCCAGAGGTGTCAGACCGGCCGTACGCCGTCCAGCGCCCCATGCGGGTTGAGCACGTACTTGCGGCTGGCGCCCTGGTCGAACTCGGCGTAGCCGCGTGGTGCGTCCTCGATACCGATGACGGTCGCGTTGACCGCCTGGGCGATGTGCACGCGCTCGTGGAGGATCGCCCGCATCAGGTTGCGGTGGTACCGCATCACCGGGCACTGACCGGTGGTGAAGCGGTGGCTCTTGGCCCAGCCGAGGCCGAGCCGTACCTTCAGCGTCCCGGACTTCGCGTCCTCGTCGACCCCGCCCGGGTCGTCCGTGACGTAGAGGCCGGGGATGCCCAGGGCGCCGCCCGCGCGGGTGATGCCCATCAGTGAGTTGAGGACCGTCGCGGGCGCCTCGGGGGCCTGCGGGCCGTGGGCCCGTGCCTCGAAGCCGACCGCGTCGACCGCGGCGTCCACCTCGGGTTCCCCGAGGATCTGCGCGATCTGCTCGCCCACGCCGCCCTGCGAGACGTCGACGGTCTCGCAGCCGAAGCTGCGCGCCTGGGCGAGCCGCTCGGCGTTGAGATCGCCGACGATGACGACCGCGGCGCCCAGCAGCTGTGCGGACGCGGCCGCCGCCAGACCCACCGGCCCCGCTCCGGCGACGTACACCGTCGAACCGACGCCGGCACCCGAGCTGACCACGCCGTGGAAGCCGGTCGGGAAGATGTCCGACAGCATGGTCAGGTCGAGCAGCTTCTCGCGCGCCTGGTCCCGGTCCGGGAACTTCAGCAGGTTGAAGTCCGCGTACGGCACCATGGCGTACTCGGCCTGGCCGCCGACCCAGCCGCCCATGTCGACATATCCGTAGGCCGCCCCGGGCCGTGCCGGGTTGACGTTCAGACAGATGCCGGTCTTGCGTTCCTTGCAGTTGCGGCATCGCCCGCAGGCGATGTTGAACGGTACGGAGACGATGTCGCCGACGTCGAGGGTCTCGACGTCCGGTCCCCGTTCGACGATCTCTCCGGTGATCTCGTGTCCGAGGACCAGCCCCTCGGGCGCGGTCGTCCGCCCGCGCACCATGTGCTGGTCGCTGCCGCAGATGTTGCTGGCGAGCACCTTGAGGATCACACCGTGCCGGCACTTGCGGCCGACGTTGGCGGCTGCGACCCCCGGCCCGTCCTGGAGCTCGAGCGTGGGGTAGTCGATGGTCCTGACCTCCACCGCGCCCGGCTTGAGATACGCGACTGCCCTGTTTCCGGTTCCGCTCATGCGTGATCGCCGTCCCTTCGGCTCCGAAGTCTTCGGATGCCAGTGGCTGTGCGCATGGCGGAGTCTGCTACCGCCCCGGCTTTCCGGCCAGCCTTCGCGCGGGGACGGGTCCGGCCCGCTTTCCGGCCCGCTTGCGGAGCTCAGAACAGCGGTTCCGGAAGCACTCCCTCCAGGGCGAGCAGCTTGCGCTTGGTCTCCAGACCGCCCCCGAAGCCGCCGATACCGCCGTCGCTCTCGACGACCCGGTGGCAGGGCACGACCACCGGCAGCGGATTGGCGCCCATCGCCGCCCCCACCGCCTGGGCCGCCCCCGGCTGACCGACCCGTCCGGCCAGATCGCCGTATCCCACGACACTGCCGAACGGCACCCCGGAGGCCAGCTCGCGCAGCACCTCACGGTTGAAGCCGGAGATCAGCGACCAGTCCAGCGGCAGCTCGAAATCGTGCCGCGTGCCCGCGAAGTACGCCTCCACCTGGCGTATCGCCTCGGCCAGCAGCGGGGAGCCGGGCGCCTCGACGGGCTCGGTGCCCAGCCGGGACGCCAGCCGGTCGAGCGCGTGGTCGCGCACCGCCTCGGTGGCGTGGAACACGACGTTGACCAGGCCCTCACGGGTCGCGGCCAGCAGCAGCGGACCGATGTCGGTGCCCACGACGGCCCACACGACCTGCTGCTCGTACCGCCCATGGCTGCTCATGCGACCCACCGTACGACCCGCCACTGACAACGCCCCGGGGAGCGGCCGGAGAGCGGCCCCTCCCCGGGCGGGGCGGCTCAGGACGCTCCCACCGCGTCCCGCACCACGTCCGGAGTGTTGGTGATGATGCCGTCGACGCCGTACCTCGCGACCCGCCTCGCGGTCGCGGCGTCGTTGACGGTCCAGGTGAAGACCTCCAGCGGCTTGCCGTGCGCCCCCGTGAACGCCTGTACGGCGGAGACGTACCCGGTGGAGATGGTGCTGTGCGAGGGGTTGATCTGGTCGGTGAACTCCGCGTAGTCGGTCAGGTCCGCCACCTTCGGCGTACCGAGCAGGCCGGTCTTGACGGCGGGCTTGAGCTGGTGGACGGTCCGCACGGTGGCCGCGCTGAAGCTCTGCACGATCAGCTTCGACCGGTGCGGCTGGTCGAGCCAGCTCTCGTTGGCGAGGACCTTGAGGGTCTGCTGCTCGATGCCCGGGTACAGCTCGGGGTTCTTGATCTCCAGCAGCAGCTTCTGGTGGTTGCGGTCGACGCGGCGCACATACTGCGCCAGGGTCGGCACGCGCGCGCCCGCGTACGCGGGGCCGAACCAGCTCCCCGCGTCGAGGCGCGAGATCTCGGCGGCCGTGAAGTCCTTCACCTTCCAGGGCGCCCGGTCGGGGAAGACCTCCTCGGCGTCGGTGGTGCGCCGCAGGTTGTCGTCGTGGAGGACGACGAGTGCGCCGTCCCGGGTGCGCTGGACGTCGTTCTCGACCCAGCGGATGCCCAGCTCGGCCGCCTTGTCGACGGCGGCCAGGGTGTTCTCGGGGGCGTAGGCGGAGGCGCCCCGGTGGGCGATGACCGTCGGCGGTTCACCGACCTCGACGGCGCGGACGTCGGAGGCGGGGAGCAGGAGGGTGGCAGTCCCCAGGAGCGCGGAGGTCGTGGCGGCAACTGCGCGCGCGTGCATGCTGACTCCTTGCGTCGAGCGATCACGGACAGCTCAACTGTGACAGCAGAGGGTCAACGGCAGGGGGGTACAGAATGGCCACAGATTGAATGGGGTTGCCCAACTCCGCTCACTGGTGCCGCACAACTGCGGCAAGGGCGTGTTTCTTTGCCGGAAAATCGTTCGACCATTCCGGTGGGAGTCATACTCTCTGCCTCAACCCTGACCGCTCGGGCGGTCCTGGGAGGGGGCGCACTTCAGCACATTCCGGGACGCAAGAGGGCGGGAAGGACAGCCGCGCATGCAAGGCACGGTCGACGGATTCAGCTACGGACTCGTCACACCGCTGGTGGCTTACCTCATGGCTTGCCTGGGAGGTGCTCTCGGTCTGCGCTGCACCACCCGGTCCATGCTGGTCTCGAACTCCTGGAGACCCGGCTGGCTCGCCCTCGGATCCGCGGCCATCGGTTCCGGCATCTGGACCATGCACTTCGTCGCCATGATGGGCTTCACGGTCAAGGGAGCCCCGATCCACTACGACAAGCCGACGACCTTCGCGAGTCTGGCCGTCGCCATCGTCATGGTGGGCATCGGGATCTTCATAGTCGGCTACAAGGGCGCGAGCGGAACGGCCCTGTTCACCGGGGGCACCATCACCGGCCTCGGCGTCGCCTCCATGCACTATCTCGGCATGGCCGGAATGCGGCTCAACGGAAAGCTGGAGTACAACACGCTCACCGTGGCCGCCTCCGTCGTCATAGCCATGTGCGCGGCCACCGCGGCCCTGTGGGCGGCCGGCCAGGTCAGAGGCTTCCTGTGGAGCGTCGGCGCGAGTCTCGTCATGGGGCTCGCCGTCAGCGGCATGCACTACACCGGCATGGCGGCCCTCAGCGTCCACCTGCACGGCGCCGCCGGCTCCCCCTCCGCGGGCGACTCGCCGGCCGAGCTGCTCGCGCCCATGATGGTCGGCCCCCTGGCCTTTCTGCTGCTCGCCGGTGTCGTCGTGATGTTCGACCCGCTGATGGTCATGGGCAAACCCGACTGGACCCCCAACGAGAACAAACCCGGCATCCCGGCCCACGCCGACGCCCCGCACACCCCGCGCCGCTCCTCGATCCGCCCCCGCCGAGGCGTCGGCCACCGCGGCTCCCGCACCCCGCAGAACCGCTGATCGGACCGCGTTGTCAGTGGGGGGTCGTACGGTGGACTCCATGCGGCCCGTTTCCCAGATCGAACGCACGGTGGCGCCCTTCGAGGTCGTCAGCCCCTACCAGCCCAGCGGCGACCAGCCGGCGGCCATCGCCGACCTGGCCAAGCGCATCGAGGCCGGTGAGAAGGACGTCGTCCTCCTCGGTGCGACCGGCACCGGCAAGTCCGCCACCACCGCGTGGATGATCGAGAAGCTCCAGCGGCCCACCCTGGTGATGGCCCCGAACAAGACCCTGGCCGCCCAGCTGGCCAACGAGTTCCGGGAGCTGCTGCCGAACAACGCGGTCGAATACTTCGTCTCGTACTACGACTACTACCAGCCCGAGGCCTACGTCCCGCAGTCGGACACCTACATCGAGAAGGACTCCTCGATCAACGAGGAGGTCGAGCGCCTGCGCCACTCCGCGACCAACTCGCTGCTCACCCGCCGTGACGTCATCGTGGTCGCCTCGGTCTCCTGCATCTACGGCCTCGGTACCCCGCAGGAGTACGTGGACCGCATGGTCCCCCTCAGGGTCGGCGACGAGATCGACCGCGACCAGCTGCTGCGCCGCTTCGTGGACATCCAGTACACGCGCAACGACCTGGCCTTCAGCCGCGGCACCTTCCGCGTCCGCGGCGACACCATCGAGATCTTCCCGGTCTACGAGGAGCTCGCCGTCCGCATCGAGATGTTCGGCGACGAGATCGAGGCGCTGTCCACCCTCCACCCGCTCACCGGCGAGATCATCAGCGACGACCAGCAGCTGTACGTCTTCCCGGCCTCCCACTACGTCGCCGGCCCCGAGCGCCTGGAGCGGGCCGCCAACGACATCGAGAAGGAGCTCGGCCAGCGCCTCACCGAGCTGGAGAAGCAGGGCAAGCTCCTGGAGGCCCAGCGTCTGCGGATGCGAACGACGTACGACCTGGAGATGCTCCGCCAGATCGGCTCCTGCTCGGGCGTCGAGAACTACTCGATGCACTTCGACGGCCGCGAGCCCGGCTCCCCGCCGAACACCCTGCTGGACTACTTCCCGGACGACTTCCTGCTCGTCATCGACGAGTCGCATGTCACGGTCCCGCAGATCGGCGCCATGTACGAGGGCGACGCCTCCCGCAAGCGCACCCTCGTCGACCACGGCTTCCGGCTGCCCTCCGCCCTCGACAACCGCCCCCTGAAGTGGGAGGAGTTCCAGGAGCGGATCGGACAGACCGTCTACCTGTCCGCGACACCGGGCAACTACGAACTCTCCCGGGGGGACGGCGTCGTCGAGCAGATCATCCGCCCGACGGGCCTCATCGACCCGGAGGTCGTGGTCAAGCCCACCGAGGGCCAGATCGACGACCTGGTGCACGAGATTCGCAAGCGCACCGAGAAGGACGAGCGCGTCCTGGTCACCACGCTCACCAAGAAGATGGCCGAGGACCTCACGGACTACTTCCTGGAGCTCGGCATCCAGGTCCGCTATCTGCACAGCGACGTCGACACCCTGCGCCGCGTCGAACTGCTGCGGGAGCTGCGCTCCGGCGAGTACGACGTCCTGGTCGGCATCAACCTCCTGCGCGAGGGCCTGGACCTGCCCGAGGTGTCCCTGGTGGCCATCCTCGACGCCGACAAGGAGGGCTTCCTGCGCTCCGGCACCTCCCTGATCCAGACCATCGGCCGCGCGGCGCGCAATGTCTCCGGCCAGGTCCACATGTACGCCGACAAAATCACCCCGGCGATGGAGAAGGCCATCGACGAGACCAACCGGCGCCGGGAGAAGCAGGTCGCGTACAACACGGCGAACGGCATCGACCCCCAGCCGCTCCGCAAGAAGATCAACGACATCGTGGCGCAGATCGCCCGCGAGGACATCGACACCGAACAGCTGCTCGGCTCCGGGTACCGCAAGCAGAAGGACGGCAAGGCCGCCAAGGCCCCCGTGCCCTCGCTCGGCGGCAAGGCGGCCAAGGGCGCCAAGGGCAAGGCCAAGGAGGCCGTGCCCACCGACCGTCCCGCGGCCGAGCTCGCCGAGCAGATCGAGGAGATGACCGCGCGCATGCGCGCCGCCGCCGCGGACCTCCAGTTCGAGATCGCGGCCCGGCTGCGCGACGAGGTCTCCGAGATGAAGAAGGAACTGCGTCAGATGAGGGAGGCCGGCCTGGCCTGACGGGCGCCCCGCCCCCGCCGCGAACGCGCTGTGTTGCAAGACCGACACAAAGTGCCGACCTGGGTAGCGGCACTGTCAGTGCCACTGCGTAGGGTTCTGGTCAACCGCGCACTCCGCGGTAACAGGGGACAGTTCGAGAGGGGAATCAGCGCGTGACCGTCAACATGACCAAGGGTCAGGCCATCAGTCTGCAGAAGAACGACGGCGGCAGCCTGACTTCGGTGCGCATGGGTCTCGGCTGGCAGGCGGCTCCCCGTCGCGGCCTGTTCGGCTCCCGCACCCGGGAGATCGACCTGGACGCCTCGGCCGTCCTGTTCGCGGACAAGCAGCCGGTCGACGTCGTCTTCTTCCGCCACCTGGTGAGCGACGACGGCTCGGTGCGCCACACCGGCGACAACCTCGTCGGCGGTGTCGGTCAGGGCGGCGACGACGAGGCGATCCTCGTCGACCTGGCGCGCATCCCGGTCCACATCGACCAGATCGTCTTCACCGTGAACTCCTTCACGGGCCAGACCTTCCAGGAGGTGCAGAACGCGTTCTGCCGCCTGGTCGACGAGACCAACGGCCAGGAGCTGGCCCGCTACACGCTCGCGGGCGGCGGCGCCTACACGGCCCAGATCATGGCGAAGGTGCACCGCACGGGCCCCGGCTGGACGATGACGGCCCTCGGCACTCCGGCCAACGGCCGCACCTTCCAGGACCTGATGCCGGCGATCCTGCCGCACCTGTAAGCCGCGCGAGCGGTACCCGAACCGAACAGCGACACAGGGGGACGAAGGCATGACGGCCGAGCTGGCGCGGGGGCAGAACCACCCGCTCTCCCAGGCCCGTCTCGAGATCCGGGTCTCGGCCGGCAAGCCGATCGTGGCCGGAGCCACGCTGGGCGACGAGCAGGGCAAGGTCCACGGCGTGGAGTGGGTGGCCCACCCGGGCGCACCCACCCTGCCGGGCCTGGAGGTCTCCCGGCAGGCCGCCGCCGACCACCGCCTCGCGGTGGACCTCGGTGCCATGCCGGAGGCCGTGCACCGGATCAGCGTGCTGCTCGCCCTGCCCACCGGAGTGCCGGGTCCCGTCCGCTTCGGTGGCCTGGCCGCCCCCTTCGTCGCCGTCACCGGCCTCGACGGCACCGAGGTCGCCAGCTACACCATCACCGGCCTGGAGGCCGAGTCCGCCGTCGTCGCCCTGGAGCTCTACCGCCGCCAGGGCGCCTGGAAGGTGCGCGCCGTCGGCCAGGGATACGCCGGCGGCCTCGCCGAACTCCTGGCGGACCAGGGCATGCCGGAGGCCCACACCCTCGCCGGCAGTATCAACGAGGCCGTGGCCCAGGGGCTGGCCCGCTCCCTACCGGCCCCGCCGCGCACCGCCGACGGAGACCGCACCCGGCAGACGGCCGCACCGGCACTCGGCCCCGACCAAGGGGGGACGGCACCTCAGGGCGCCGTACCGCCGCAGCCGCCGACGTCGCCCTACGGCTCCCCGGCATCCGGCCAGCCCGCCTCTCCCTACGGCGCCCAGGGCACCCCGCAGGGCGCCACGGACCCCTCCGCGGCCTCGCAGCCGTCCACGCCCACCGCGGGCGGTCCGGTCGACTACAGCCACCCGCGCCGGCAGACCACCGCACCGCCGCCGCCCCCGCCGACCGCGCCCCCGGCTCAGCCCGGACAGCCCCAGCAGCCCGTCGCGGGGGACGCGACCGGCTGGTCCATGGACGAGCGGCTCTACAACCAGGTGTGGGGCATGTTCGAGGACCTGGCCCGCACGACCGCCGCGTACCGCAGCGCCGTCGACTTCGCCGAATCGCGCATGGAGAAGGAGCTCGACCAGGTCCTGTCCGACCCGCGCAGCCGGATCGGGGGCCAGGGCGACGCCGCGCGCGAGGCGGCCCGTGCCAAGCACGCCCAGCTCGTCGACCAGGCCCAGGCGGCCCTCGACCGGGACCTCGCCCAGCTCGCCGCCGAGGCCGATGTCGTGGAACCCGCCCTGCCGCCGGCGTACGCCCGCTGGGACAACCCCGTCTGGCAGGGCTACCGGGTGCCGATGGAGATCCCCATGGCCCTGCGCCTGGGCGACCTCCACCTTCCCGAGGCCCCGCAGGTGAGCATCCCGATGCTGGTCAGGCTTCCGCTGGAGCGCGGACTGTGGATCGACAGCGGGCGGGCCGGCACCATCGACGGCTCGTACACCGACTCCCACGAGGTGAAGCGCCTCGCCATGGACACCGCGGTGGCGGTCGCGGCCCGGCTGCTCGCCGTCTATCCCGCACGCGAGTTCACCGTGCACGTCATCGACCCGGCGGGCTCGGGCGGACAGGCCCTGGTGCCGCTGGTGCAGACCGGTGTGCTCGCGGCCCCGCCCGCTGTCGGCGCGGCGGGTGTGACGGACGTCCTGGCCCGGCTCACCCAACGGGTCGACCTGGTACAGATGGCGGTGCGGGGCGGTGCGCCCGACGCGCTCCCGCCCGGCTTCGACACCTCCGAGCAGCTCCTGATCGTCAACGACTTCCCGCACGGCTTCGACGACCGCGCCGTGACCCAGTTGCGCTACCTCGCCGACGAGGGCCCGGCGGTCGGCGTCCACCTGATGATGGTCGCGGACCGCGAGGAGGCCTCCGCGTACGGTCCGTTGCTCGACCCGCTGTGGCGTTCACTGATGCGACTCACGCCGGTTCCCGACGACCATCTCGCCGACCCGTGGGTGGGGCATGCCTGGACGTACGAGCCCTCGCTGGTGCCGGCGGGCAGCCAGGTCCTCCAGCAGGTCCTTCAGCAGGTCGCAATGGCTCGCACCAAGTACACGTAAAGTCTCCTGACCTGGTGCTTTGACCTTTCTTTTGCCAATCGCTTTACCTTTCCTTGGTGATTGGGGTACCGTTTTCCTCACGGAGGGGAGTACTCCCTGTCGATGCGGCGTACCCGTCAATACGGATCGGATCCGATCCCGGGGCGTCGGCCCACCTTGGGTGGAAGAGACCTCCGGCAGCGCGACGACGCTGGTTATTTGCCGTTACGTAATGCCGGAGGCGCAGCAGTGGATGTTTCCGTGACCCTGTGGGTCCTGACGATCGTGGGCCTCGCCGCCCTGATCGCGGTCGACTTCTTCATCGGCCGCAAGCCGCACGACGTGTCCATCAAGGAAGCCGGAATCTGGACCGTCGTCTGGATCGCCCTGGCCGGCCTCTTCGGGCTCGGCCTGCTCATCTTCGGCGGTGGCCAGGCCGGCGGAGAGTTCTTCGCGGGCTTCATCACCGAGAAGTCGCTGAGCGTCGACAATCTCTTCGTCTTCGTCCTGATCATGGCGAAGTTCGCGGTCCCGTCGCAGTACCAGCAGCGGGTCCTGCTCGTCGGTGTCCTCATAGCCCTGGTGCTGAGGGCCATCTTCATCGCCGCGGGTGCCGCGATCCTCGCCAGCTTCGCGTGGGTGTTCTACATCTTCGGTGCCTTCCTCATCTGGACCGCCTGGAAGCTCATCCAGGAGGCCCGGGCCGACGAGGACGAAGAGGAGTTCGAGGAGAACAAGCTGCTCAAGGCCGCCGAGCGCCGCTTCGGTGTCGCCGACCGGTACCACGGCACCAAGCTGTGGATCGAGGAGAACGGCAAGCGGGTCATGACCCCGATGCTGGTCGTGATGCTCGCGATCGGCACCACCGACGTGCTCTTCGCCCTCGACTCCATCCCCGCGATCTTCGGCCTGACCCAGGACCCGTACATCGTCTTCACGGCCAACGCGTTCGCCCTGATGGGTCTGCGTCAGCTGTACTTCCTCATCGGCGGCCTGCTCAAGAAGCTGGTCCACCTCAGCTACGGCCTGTCGATCATCCTCGGCTTCATCGGCGTCAAGCTGGTGCTGCACGCGCTGCACGAGTCCGGGGTCCATGTCCCGGAGATCTCCATCCCGGTCTCCCTGGGCGTGATCTGCGGGGTCCTGATCGTCACCACGATCACCAGCCTCCGTGCCTCCAAGAAGCAGGCGGCGGCCGAGGCGGCGCAAGCGCAGAGCGATGGCGCTCCGAAGGACAGCATCGACGTCTGACCACGTCGGACGTAGGAACAACCAGCACCGGGAGCTACCCGCGGCGAATTGCCGTGCACCGCTCCCGGTGCTTGGTTGTTTCCAGGGCGCGTTCCCCGCTTCGGGGCGCCATGGCCGGCTGGAGACATCCATGAAGTTCGTACAGATCATCGACTTTGAGACCGAGCGCCTGGAAGAAATGCAGCAGCTGCTCCAGGAGGCGGGGCAGCGCAACGCGGGCAAGGCGGGCGGCCCGACCCACCGGATGTTCCTGAAGGACCGTGACAAGCCCAACCGCTATGTGGCGGTGCTCGAATTCGAGTCGTACGACGAGGCCATGCGCAACAGCGACGACCCCGAGACGGGCAAACTCGCGGAGCAGCTGGGTGCGCTCTGCATCGGCGAGCGCGTGTACACCAACCTGGACGTCCTGGAGTCGGGCGAGCTCAAGTAGCGCCGGCGGAATGCGGAGCCCGTTCGCCTCTGCGACGATCGCTGCATGATCACTCGGCTCAGGTCGCTCACCACCCGGTGGACGACGCTCGTGCCGGTGCTCGCGGTCGTCCTCCTGGCCTTCACCTGGGGGCGCGACCTGCCGGGCGTCATCGTCGTCCTGGTGACCCTGGTCCTCGCGGGCGCCGTCCTGGCCGCCGTGCACCATGCCGAAGTGGTCGCGCACCGGGTCGGCGAGCCCTTCGGCTCCCTCGTCCTCGCCGTCGCCGTCACCATCATCGAAGTCGCCCTCATCGTCACCCTGATGGCCGACGGCGGCGGCAAGAGCTCGACTCTCGCCCGGGACACGGTCTTCGCGGCCGTGATGATCACCTGCAACGGCATCGTCGGTGTCTGCCTCCTGGTCGCCTCGCTGCGCCACGGCATCGCCGTCTTCAACCCCGAGGGCACCGGCGCCGCCCTCGCGACCGTCGCCACCCTGGCCACCCTCAGCCTGGTCCTGCCGACGTTCACGACGAGCAAGCCGGGCCCGGAGTTCTCCGGCGTCCAGCTGACCTTCGCCGCGCTCTCCTCACTGGTCCTGTACGGCCTGTTCGTGGCGACACAGACCGTGCGGCACCGCGACTACTTCCTCCCCATCACCCGCCAGGGCGAGGTCATCGCCGTCGACGACCACGCCGACGCGCCGTCCTCCCGTACCGCCCAGATCAGCCTCGGCCTGCTGGGACTGGCCCTGATCGGCGTCGTCGGCCTGGCCAAGGGCGTGTCGCCCACCATCGAGTCAGGGGTGTCGGCCGCCGGACTGCCCCATGCCGTCGTCGGCGTGATCATCGCCCTGCTGGTGCTGCTCCCCGAGACCATCGCCGCGCTGCGCTCCGCCCGTCGCGACCGCGTGCAGACCAGCCTCAACCTCGCGCTCGGCTCGGCGATGGCCAGCATCGGCCTCACCATCCCCGCCGTCGCCCTGGCCTCCATCTGGCTCGACGGCCCGCTCGTCCTCGGCCTCGGCGCCACCCACATGGTGCTGCTCGCCCTGACCGTGGTGGTCAGCTCCCTGACGATCGTGCCGGGCCGGGCCACCCCGCTCCAGGGCGGCGTACACCTGGTGGTGTTCGCGGCCTATCTGGAGCTGGCGATCAATCCGTAGACCGATCCGTAGGCCCATCCGTAGGCCGATCCGGGGACCTTCCGCAGGCGAATCCGTGGACCAACCCCCGGATCAATCCATGGCCGGCTCCGCCTTGACGGCCACCGGCACCGGACGCGTCTCCGGCAACAGCGCGAAGCACCCCAGACTCAGCAGCGCGATCCCCGTCAGATACGCCCCCACACCCCACGGCACCCGGCCGCCCTGCTCGGCCAGCGCCGTCGCCACGATCGGCGTGAGCGCGCCCCCGAGGACGCCACCGAGGTTGTAGCCGACCGCGGCACCCGTGCAGCGCACCCTCGGCTCGTACAGCTCCGGCAGATACGCGGCGATCACCGCGAACATCGTGATGAACGCGAGCATCGCGCCCAGGAACCCCAGGAACATCAGCAGCGGTTCACCGGTAGAGAGCAGCGCGACCATCGGGAACATCCACACGGCCGCCGCCGCACACCCCGCCAGACACAGCGGCCGCCGCCCGTAACGATCGCCGAGCAGCGCCGCCACCGGCGTGAGCGAGCCCTTCACCACGACCGCGGCCATGATGCAGGCCAGCATGACCGTACGGCCCACGCCCAGCCGCTCCGTCGCATACGCGAGGGACCAGGTCGTCACGGCGTAGAAGATCGCGTACCCGACCGCGAGCGCCCCGGCCGTCAGCAGGACGAGCCGCCAGTGGTCGCGCACGACCTCGACGAGCGGCACGCGCGCGTGGTCGTCGATCTCGAGGAAGCCGGGACTCTCGGCGAGCGACGACCGCAGCCACAGCCCCGCCACGGCCAGCACCCCCGCCGCCCAGAACGGCACTCGCCACCCCCACGCGGCGAACTGCGCCTCGGTCAGCGACGCAGACAGGACGAGCATCACGCCGTTGGCGAGCAGAAATCCCACCGCGGGCCCGATCTGCGGGAAACTCGACCACAGGCCGCGTCGCTCGGGCGGCGCGTGCTCGGCCGTCAGCAGCACGGCCCCGCCCCACTCCCCGCCGAGCCCCAGGCCCTGGAGGAACCGCAGCACGAGCAGCAGCAGGGGAGCGGTCACCCCGATCGAGTCGTACGTCGGGACACAGCCGACCGCGACCGTGGCGCCGCCCGTCAGCAGCAATGAGGCGACGAGGACCGGCCGCCGCCCGCGCCGGTCCCCGATATGCCCGAACAGCACCGAACCCAGCGGCCGCGCCACGAACCCCACACCGAAGGTGGCGAAGGCGGCCAGCGTCCCCGCCAGCGGCGAGAACGTCGGGAAGAACAGCGGCCCCAGGACCAGCGCCGCCGCGGTCCCGTAGACGAAGAAGTCGTAGAACTCGATGGCCGTCCCGGCGAGCGAGGCGGCCGCGAGCCGCGGCATGGAGGGCGCCCTTACGGTGCGTACGTCGTGCATGCCGCGTCAACTACCCACGGTGACCGCGGGTTACGGGGGCGTGCGGGCGCGTCAGTAGGTGACCGTGATGCGCCGGGCGGGACCGTCGACACGGACGAGACCCCCGTAGGGAATGACGAGTTGGGGATCGGTGTGCCCGAAGTCGACGTCGAAGACGATCGTGGTGTCGGGGGCGTAGGCCCGCATGGCGCGCAGTACGGCCTCGCGCTGGTCGGAGGCGTAACGAGCGCTCTCCTCGGGGCCGTTGGGCTGCTCGAAGGACCAGGTCTTCGCCCGGCCCATCAGCAGTGCGGAGAAGCGCTGGAGCAGACCGCGCTCGCCCATGTTGCGCAGGGTGCGGAAGACCTCTTCGCCGCTCGGCATCTCCTCGGAGGTCTCCAGCAGCAGTACGCCGCCGTCGTACTCGCTCAGGTCGTGCGAGATCTCACGGTCGGCCATCAGCAGCCATCCCAGGATCTCCAGGCAGCCGCCCCAGCTACGGCCCTCGATCACCCGGTCGGGGTTCACCCAGGTCCAGCCCGTGCCCGGCCTGGTCTCCGGCTCCGCTTCGAAGGTCGCCGGGTCCGCCCAGTCGCGGTTGACGTCGTTCCAGCGGTCGGCGGGCCTCAACTCGTACTCGCCCGAGGTGAACAGGGCTGCCCGCAGGGAGTCGGCGGTCAGTTCGTCCATGGCGACCGGACGGCCCAGTGCGGTCATCACGGTCGCGCCGTGATAGCCGACGATCCCCGTGTTGCGTAGATACATCAGCAGGTTCGTGTTGTCGCTCATCCCGAAGAACGGCTTCGGTTTCGCCCGGATCAACTCCCGGTCCAGATACGGCAGCACGGTGATCTGGTCGTCGCCGCCGATCGACGCGATGACCGCCTTGATGTCCGGGTCGGCGAAGGCGGCGTGGATGTCGTCGGCGCGCTCCTGCGGAGTCGTGCCCATCTTGCGGGTCGTCGGGTACTCGACCGGGACGAGGCCATAGTCCTCGCGCAGTCGCTCCAGGCCCAGTTCGAAGGGGCGCGGGAACAGCTCGGGCAGGCCGGCGCCGGGCGAGATGACGGCTATGCGGTCGCCGGGGGAGGGCTTGGGCGGGTACGAGATCGTCGTCATCCGTGGAGGGTACGGCCGTCCGCTCTCTCGGCGCACCGTGATAAACCGGGGTCTGAGCAGCGGTCTTCAACGGATCGCACACCCGCCACCGGACCGGAGGAACCGTGCCCCGCACCCTGGCCAACGCCCCGATCATGATCCTCAACGGCCCCAACCTGAACCTGCTCGGCCAGCGCCAGCCGGAGATCTACGGATCCGACACCCTCGCCGACGTCGAGGCCCTGTGCGCCAAGACCGCGGCCGCGCACGGCGGCACCGTGGACTTCCGGCAGTCCAACCACGAGGGCGAGCTGGTCGACTGGATCCACGAGGCGCGGCTGAACCACTGCGGGATCGTCATCAACCCCGGCGCCTACTCGCACACGTCGGTCGCGATTCTGGACGCACTCAACACCTGCGACGGACTGCCGGTGATCGAGGTCCACATCTCCAACATCCACAAGCGCGAGTCCTTCCGCCACCACTCCTACGTCTCCCTGCGCGCCGACGGCGTCATCGCGGGCTGCGGCGTGCAGGGATACGCGTTCGGCGTGGAGCGGGTCGCGGCGCTGGCGGGGACGGGACAGGCCGAGGCGTAAGGCGTGGCTAGGGGCGGCTAGGGGCGGTAAGCCCCGCCCTCCTGGTGGGCGCCTGTTACAGGCGCCCGGCCTCCACGATCCGCCGCAGGAAGCGCTGCGTGCGCTCCTGCTGCGGGTCACCGAAGATCTGCTCGGCCGTCCCTCGCTCCAGGACCACCCCTCCGTCCAGAAAACAAACCTGGTCGGCGACATCGCGGGCGAAGCCCATCTCGTGCGTGGCCAGCACCATGGTCATGCCCTCGTCCTTGAGATCACGGACGACGGTGAGCACCTCGCCCACGAGCTCCGGGTCGAGGGCCGCGGTGATCTCGTCGAGGAGCAGCAGCCGGGGACGTACGGCCAGAGCGCGCACGATCGCGACCCGCTGCTGCTGACCGCCGCTGAGCCGGTCCGGGTACTCGCCCGCCTTGCCACCGAGCCCGAGCCGCTCCAGCAGCTCCTTGCCACGCTCCTCGGCCTCCGCGCGGGACACGCCGTGGACGCGGCGAGGGGCGAGCGTGATGTTCTCCAGGACGGTCATGTGCGGGAAGAGGTTGTACGCCTGGAAGACCACGCCGATACGGCGGCGTACCGCGTCCTGGTTCACCCGCGGGTCGGTGATCTCCTCGCCGTCCAGCCAGATCGCGCCGTCGTCGATCTCCTCCAGGAGGTTCGCGCAGCGCAACAGCGTGGACTTGCCGGAGCCGGAGGCGCCGATCAGCGCGGTCACCGTGTGCGAGGCGACCTCCAGGTCCACGTCCCGCAGTACGACCGAGCCGCCGAACGTCTTGCGGACGGACTCCATCCGCAGCACCGGTGCGTCGGTCATGTGGTCCCTCCTTGGGCCCGCTGACGGTCCATCCGGGCCGTCACCCAGTCCGTGAACCGGGTCATCGGGATGGTCAGCGCGACGAAGACCAGCCCCGCGACGATGTACGGCGTGTAGTTGAGGCTGCGGCCCACGATGATGTCGGCGGCCCGTACGGCGTCCACCGCACCGCCGATCGAGACGAGCCCGGTGTCCTTCTGGAGCGACACCAGGTCGTTGAGCAGGGGCGGCACCTGGCGTCGTACGGCCTGCGGCAGCACCACGTGCCGCAGCGCCTGCCGGTTGGAGAGGCCGAGCGAGCGGGCCGCGGCACGCTGCGAGGGGTGGATGGACTCGATGCCGGCGCGGAACACCTCGGCCACGTAGGCCGAGTACGTCAGCGTCAGCGCGGTGCCGCCCAGCAGCACCGGGTCGACCGTCACGCCCTGGAGCCGCAGTGCCGGGACGCCCAGGACCACGATCATCAGGTTGATGATGAGCGGAAGGCCCCGGAAGAAGTCCGTATAGGCGGCGGCCAGCACCCGCAGCGGGAAGAACACCGGGCCGCGCAGGGTGCGGGCGATGGCGATGAGCATGCCGAGGACGAGCACGGCCACGCCGCATATCAGCAGCAGCCGGAGGTTGAGCCACAGCCCTTCGAGGACCTTGGGGAACGCCTCGCGCGCGTACTCCCCGTTGAAGAAGGTCTCCTTGGTGCGCGGCCAGCCCGGGGCGTTGACGACGACCAGGTAGAGGACGGCCGCCGTGACGAGCGTCGAGAGCGCGCCGATCGCCGTGGCACGGCGGGAGCGGGCCCTCTTGTGGCGTTCCCGTTCGAGCCGTCGCTCGGAGGGTGTGTACGTGTCGTCGGAGTCCGGCGACTCCGCGCCGGACTCCTCCTTCGTGAGCGTCACTTGAGCACCGGGGCGTCGACGGCGTCGGACAGCCACTGCTGCTCGATCTTCGCCAGCGTGCCGTTCTCGCGCAGGGTGTCGACCGCGTCGGTCACGCAGGACGTGAGCGCGCTGCCCTTGTCGAGGACGAGGCCGAACTGCTCCGGCGTGCCGCCCTGGTTCTCGAACTGGCCGACGATCTCGGCGTTCGTCACCTCGGCCGCGGTGATGTAGAAGGCGGTCGGCAGGTCGACGACGATGGCGTCCACCTGGCCGTTCTTGAGGGCGGACTTGGCCTGGTCGTTCTTGGCGTACGCGGCGGGCTGCTGCGTCGGCTTCACCACGTCCTCGATGTAGTTGAGGCTGGTGGTGCCGACCTGGGCGCCCAGCTTGAGGCCCTTGAGGTCCGCGACGCTCGTCGCCTTCGCAGCCTTGGTGCCCTTGAGGGCGATGACGGCCTGGCGCACGTCGTAGTAGCCGGACGAGAAGTCCACGGCCTTCTTGCGCTCGGCGCTGATCGACACCTGGTTGATGTCGAAGTCGAAGGTCTTCTCGCCGGGCGCGAACGCCTTGTTGAACGGAACGCTCTGCCAGACGACGGCACTCTTGTCATAGCCGAGCTGCTCCGCCACCGCGTAGGCGACCGCCGACTCGAACCCCTTGCCGTTGGCGGGCTTGTCGTCCTTGAACCACGGCTCGTAGGCGGGCTCGTCCGTGGCGATCGTGAGCTTGCCGGACGTCTCCGTGGCCAGCTTCCCCTTGGTGCACGCGGTGCCGGTCGACGACCCCGAAGGTTTGGCGGCCGAGTCCTCCTCCGGCTGCGGTGCGCAGCCGACGGCGGTGGCGAGCAGGGCTATGGTCGCGGCGGCGACAGCGCGGCGCAGGGTGCGCGGGGCGAGGTGCATGGCGGGAGATTGACAGCAGGTCGCCCCGTTTGTCGAGGTCACGACGGCATTTGTCCGCATACTGGGAACGGGTGTTGCGTTCTTGTGAACGCCCTCTGTGGACGCTCCTGTGCACGTCGCCGGGGCCGCCGGCCGAGGGCGGGGATCGAAAGACCGGCGGCCCGTGCCGCGCAGGAGCCGTCATCCTGTGCGGGGCTGCTACCAGTTGACCGCGCAACCATGTACGCGGGGAGCGTGCGCAGGACACCGGCGTGTGTGAACGGTTCACACGGGGCGCGTGCGAAGGCGTGCGCGCCGGGGGCGCGAAGGTGCGGCGCGTACAGGGGTGTTGTGCGCGGGGCGCGCGAGGGTCGTCACACGCTGGGCGCGCACGAGTCGGCTGCGCGCCGGGTGCGCGGGGGATTCGTCGCGCGCCCCGTCGCTCACCACCCGCGCGCGTGCCACTCCGGCAGCTGGGGGCGCTCGGCGCCCAGCGATGTGTCGTCGCCGTGGCCCGGGTAGACCCACGTCTCGTCCGGCAGGACGTCGAAGATCTTCGTCTCCACGTCGTGGATCAGACTCGCGAACGCCTCAGGATCCTTGCGGGTGTTGCCCACACCGCCGGGGAAGAGACAGTCGCCGGTGAACACATGGGGGTGGCCGTGCGGGTCGTCGTAGACGAGCGCGATCGAGCCCGGCGTGTGCCCGACCAGATGGCGCGCGGTCAGCTCCACGTGCCCCACCCGGATGGTGTCGCCGTCGTCGACGAGGACGTCGGTCGGCACGGGGATGCCGGAGGCGTCCTCCCGGCCCGCGTACGTACGGGCGCCGGTGGCGTCGACGACCCGGGCGAGGGCCTGCCAGTGGTCGCCGTGCTGGTGTGTGGTGACGACGGACGCGATGCCGTCGTCACCGATCATGCCGATCAGCGTCTCCGCGTCGTTGGCCGCGTCGATCAGCAGCTGCTCGTCCGTGGCCCGGCAGCGCAGCAGATAGGCGTTGTTGTTCATGGGACCGACCGCGATCTTGGTGATCATCAGGTCCTTGAGTTCGTGCACGTCCGCCGGGCCACCGACCGTGACCTGTCCGCTGTACGTCATGGCGGTCAGTCTAGGGCGCCCCTACAGCGGAGGAAGCTCCGGCAGCCTGCCCCCCTCCACCCTCAGCGCCGATCCGTTGCGGCGCCCGGCGAGCCAGCCCAGCAGGTCGGCGGGGGAGCCCGTCACCGTGACCACGAGCGCCTCCGCCACCCGGCCCGTGGTCCACGCGCGCGTGTCGTCCGTCAGGCGGGTCGGCGGTACGTCGGGGTGCCCGGTGAACCGGTCGGCGAGGAAGGCGATCTCCCGGTCCGCGAACTCCGCGGGCACGTCCTCCAGCTCGTAGCCGATCCCGAGGTCCACATGGTGAAGCTCCAGCTCCACCCATCGCCGGAACGGCACCCTGGCCGCCGAGTCGGTGACCCCGTTGCGCAGCTGCACGACGCGCGACCAGTCGGCCGGGACGGCTCCCGCCTCCTGGAAGCGGGCGGCGCTGTCCCGGATGTCCGCGAGCTGGACGTCGAGGGGGCGCGGGGCGTCCCGGTCGATGTCGGCGTCCCGGGCCTCCCCGGAGACGTACATGGGGCGGCCCTCCAGAACGTTCACGAGGGCGTCCGCGTTGCGGGCGAGGTGGGCGAGGACGTGGCCGCGGGTCCAGCCGGGGAGCCGTGACGGCTCGGTCACAGACGCGTTGTCCAGTTTGGCGGCTGCGGTGAGCAGCCGTTCGGTCGCGTCACGTACAGACGCCAGGTCATGCGCGTGATCAATCATGCTGCTGACACTAGCCCCGCCACACCTTTGGGTGAAGGTGGTGAAGCAGTGCCGTAAATCGAATGCACGTGCTATATGGTCGACAGCGGCGTCGGGCATGCTGGATAGCCGGGGATTGTTATGCATCCGGGAATCCGACCGGCGTTGTCAGTGGCTCCCCCTAGTCTGAAAAAGCACGGGGGCCCCGCCCCTGTCACTTCTTCTCAAGAAAGGTGCGGACCGGCGTGGCCGACCGTCTCATCGTCCGTGGCGCGCGCGAGCACAACCTCAAGAACGTCTCGCTCGACCTGCCGCGTGACTCGCTCATCGTCTTCACGGGCCTGTCCGGGTCGGGCAAGTCCTCCCTGGCCTTCGACACGATCTTCGCCGAAGGTCAGCGTCGGTACGTGGAGTCGCTCTCCTCGTACGCCCGCCAGTTCCTCGGCCAGATGGACAAGCCGGACGTCGACTTCATCGAGGGCCTCTCGCCCGCGGTCTCCATCGACCAGAAGTCGACCTCTCGCAACCCGCGCTCGACGGTCGGCACCATCACCGAGGTCTACGACTACCTCCGACTGCTCTTCGCGCGCATCGGCAAGCCGCACTGTCCCGAGTGCGGGCGCCCGATCGCGCGCCAGTCGCCGCAGGCCATCGTCGACAAGGTCCTGGAGCTGCCGGAGGGGAGCCGCTTCCAGGTCCTGTCGCCGCTGGTGCGCGAGCGCAAGGGCGAGTTCGTCGACCTCTTCGCCGACCTCCAGACCAAGGGTTACAGCCGCGCGCGGGTGGACGGCGAGATCATCCAGCTCTCCGAGCCGCCCACACTGAAGAAGCAGGAGAAGCACACCATCGAGGTGGTCATCGACCGCCTCACGGTGAAGGAGTCCGCCAAGCGCCGGCTCACCGACTCCGTGGAGACCGCCCTCGGCCTCGCCGGCGGCATGGTCGT
This sequence comes from Streptomyces sp. NPDC001536, assembly GCF_042894505.1. Classification (NCBI taxonomy): domain Bacteria; kingdom Bacillati; phylum Actinomycetota; class Actinomycetes; order Kitasatosporales; family Streptomycetaceae; genus Streptomyces; species Streptomyces sp. NPDC001536. The sequence continues at coordinate 234,742 of NZ_JBIAVQ010000005.1, read as the reverse complement.
CCTCGACTTCGTCGACCTCCCCGCGGACGACCCCGACCGCGAGCGCATGTACTCGGAGCACCTGTACTGCGCGTACGACGACCTGTCCTTCGAGGAGCTGGAGCCCCGCTCCTTCTCCTTCAACTCCCCCTTCGGCGCCTGCCCCGAGTGCAGCGGCATCGGCACCCGCATGGAGGTCGACCCCGAGCTGATCGTCCCCGACGAGGACAAGTCCCTCGACGAGGGCGCCATCCACCCCTGGTCGCACGGGCACACCAAGGACTACTTCGGCCGGCTGATCGGCGCCCTCGCGGACGCGCTGGGCTTCCGCACCGACATCCCCTTCGCGGGCCTGCCGCAGCGCGCCAAGAAGGCCCTGCTGTACGGCCACAAGACGCAGATCGAGGTCCGCTACCGCAACCGGTACGGACGCGAGCGGGTCTACACGACACCCTTCGAAGGCGCCGTCCCCTTCGTCAAGCGCCGGCACAGCGAGTCCGAGAGCGACGCCAGCCGTGAGCGCTTCGAGGGCTACATGCGCGAGGTGCCCTGCCCCACCTGTGAGGGCACCCGCCTCAAGCCGATCGTCCTCGCGGTCACCGTGATGGAGAAGTCGATCGCCGAGGTCTCCGCGATGTCCATCAGCGACTGCGCGGACTTCCTGGGCGAGCTGAAGCTCAACGCCCGCGACAAGAAGATCGCCGAGCGGGTGCTGAAGGAGGTCAATGAGCGGCTCAAGTTCCTCGTCGACGTCGGCCTCGACTACCTCTCGCTCAACCGCGCGGCCGGCACCCTGTCCGGCGGCGAGGCGCAGCGCATCCGCCTGGCCACCCAGATCGGCTCCGGACTCGTCGGCGTGCTCTACGTCCTCGACGAGCCGTCCATCGGTCTGCACCAGCGCGACAACCACCGGCTGATCGAGACCCTGGTCCGGCTGCGCGACATGGGCAACACGCTCATCGTCGTCGAGCACGACGAGGACACCATCAAGGTCGCCGACTGGATCGTCGACATCGGCCCCGGCGCCGGTGAGCACGGCGGCAAGGTCGTGCACAGCGGCTCCCTGAAGGAGCTGCTCACCAACGCCGAGTCCATGACCGGCCAGTACCTGTCCGGCAAGAAGGCGATCCCGCTCCCCGACATCCGGCGCCCGCAGGACCCGTCCCGCCGGCTCACGGTGCACGGTGCCCGCGAGAACAACCTCCAGGACATCGACGTCTCCTTCCCGCTCGGTGTGTTCACCGCGGTCACCGGCGTCTCGGGATCCGGCAAGTCCACGCTGGTCAACGACATCCTGTACACCCACCTGGCCCGCGAGCTGAACGGTGCCAGGAGCGTTCCGGGACGCCACACACGCGTGGACGGCGACGACCTCGTCGACAAGGTCGTGCACGTCGACCAGTCGCCCATCGGCCGCACTCCGCGGTCCAACCCGGCGACGTACACCGGCGTCTTCGACCACGTCCGCAAGCTGTTCGCCGAGACCACCGAGGCGAAGGTCCGCGGCTACCTGCCCGGCCGCTTCTCCTTCAACGTCAAGGGCGGCCGCTGCGAGAACTGCGCGGGCGACGGCACGATCAAGATCGAGATGAACTTCCTCCCGGACGTCTACGTCCCGTGCGAGGTCTGCCACGGCGCCCGGTACAACCGGGAGACCCTGGATGTCCACTACAAGGGCAAGTCCATCGCCGAGGTCCTGAACATGCCCATCGAGGAAGCCATGCACTTCTTCGAGGCCGTCCCGGCGATCAACCGCCACCTCAAGACGCTCCACGACGTCGGTCTCGGCTATGTCCGCCTCGGCCAGTCCGCGACCACCCTGTCCGGCGGCGAGGCCCAGCGCGTGAAGCTCGCCAGCGAGCTTCAGAAGCGTTCCACCGGACGCACGGTCTACGTCCTGGACGAGCCGACCACCGGTCTGCACTTCGAGGACATCAGCAAGCTGCTGAAGGTCCTCTCCGGCCTGGTCGACAAGGGCAACACGGTCATCGTCATCGAGCACAACCTCGACGTGATCAAGACCGCCGACTGGGTCGTCGACATGGGCCCCGAGGGTGGCGCGGGCGGCGGTCTCGTCGTCGCCGAGGGCACCCCCGAGGAGGTCGCCGGAGTCCCCGCCAGCCACACCGGCAAGTTCCTGCGGGAGATCCTCGGCGCCGACCGGATCAGCGACGCGTCCTCGGTGAAGGCCCCGCGCAAGACGGCGGCCAAGAAGACCGTCGCCGCCAAGACGGCGGCGAAGAAGACGGCCACGGCGAGGACGACCGCGACCAAGGCGACCGCGGCCAAGAAGGCAACCGGCGCCACCAAGAAGGCGGCACCTGCGAAGAAGACGACGCGGGCCCGCAAGGCCTGACGCCCATGGGCGACAGGTCCTGAGAAATACGGAAAAGTTCGGCGCCCCGTGGGAACTCCCCGCGGGGCGCCGATCGTTGCAAGATCAGCCGCCCGATCCCTGCGGCTTCGACGCACCTTGACTTCTGAACAGTGGAATCGGCGGAAGGCCGAACGCCCCCTACAGGTCCCCGAGTTCGGAGGCATACGGCGGTTCCGCCCCCGCCCGGGAGCAGGTGATCGCGGCTGCCCGCGCCGCGAATCGCAGCAGCCTTGTCCAGCCGTCGGCGCCCAGTCCCAGGAGCGCCTCGGCGGACAGGGCGTCCCGGACGGACAGACCGTGCAGGAGCGCCGCGTTCACCGTGTCGCCGGCCCCGATCGTGTCGACGACATCGACCTTCTCGCCCGGCACGGAGTGCGCCGAGCCGTCCCGGGTGAACGCGGTCAGACCGTCACCGCCTCGCGTGATCACGACGGCCGAAGGCCCCGCGGCCAGCCACTCGCTCGGGGTGCCGCCCAGCCACTGCGCGTCCTCCTCGGAGAGCTTGAGCAGGGACACCGACGGCAGCCAGCTCTTGAACCGGGCCCGGTAGGCGTCCGGATCGGGGATCAGTCCGGCCCGGATGTTCGGGTCGAGGGCGGTGAACACGCCCTGAGCGGCCGCGCTCCGCATCAGCTCCTCGTAGGCGCTCGCCCCCGGCTCCAGGACGAGCGAGCAGGTGCCGAAGGACACCGCGCGCGTCCCTGCGGGGAGCTCGGCGGGGGCCGCGAACAGACGGTCGGCGGTGCCCTCGACATAGAAGGAGTAGGCGGCCGAGCCGCTCGCGTCGATCGTGGCGACCGCCAGAGTGGTCGGCTCCGGCCCGCGCTGCACCGCCGACACGTCCACCGACGCCTGCCGCAGCCCGTCGAGCAGAGCCTCGCCGAACGCGTCGGACGACGTACGGGAGCAGAAGGCCGCGGGGGAGCCGAGGCGGCCCAGGGCGACGGCCGTGTTGTACGGCCCGCCGCCGAGCGCCGGCGTCAGTCCCGCCAGGGCTCCGGTGCCCTGCGGTACCAGGTCGATGAGGGCCTCACCGGCGACGACGATCACGAGCGGGTTCCTTTCTCGGGCTTGCGGGGCTGTCCTGCGGTACGGAGACGGGCGGAGGGGGCGGCAACTGCCCTTCGGGCAGCCGGCGTTGGGGTATCCCGGGCTCTTCGACCAGTAGCTGTTGCGACATCCCGGCCTCTTCGAGCGACTGTTGTCGTGACACTCCGGCGTGTCCGGCCGGCTGCCGCCGGGACGCCCCGGCCCCCTCGGAAAGCCGTCATTCGGGCACCACCGCGTCCCCGGGGCACCCGCACGACGTGCGATGCCTCAAGTGGCAGGGCAGGCGGACCGTCCGGGCCGGGCGGTCCGGATCGGCCAGGCGTTCCAGGAGCACCTGCACCGCCCGGGCGCCGATCTCCTTGCTGGGCTGGGCGATCGCGGTGAGCCGGGGCGAGAAGAGGTCGGCCCAGGCGAAGTCGTCGAAGCAGCATAGGGCGATGTCGCCGGGGACGGCGCGACCGTGGGCGCGCAGGGCGCGCAGCGCACCGATCGTCATCGCGTTGTTGGCGGTGACGAGCGCCGTCGGCGGCTCGGCGAGGGCCAGCAGGGCCGCGGTGGCCCGCTCGGCACCGGCCGACGCGGAGTCGCCGTGGACCACGAGCCCTTCGTCGAACGGCAGTCCGGCGGCCGCGAGCCCGCCACGGTACCCGGCGATCCGCTCACTGCTGGTGCTGAGCCCGGGCAGGCCCGCCACCAGCCCGATCCGCCGGTGACCGAGCACGGCGAGATGGGCGACCAGCTCGCTCATCGGCGCGGTGTTCTCGGCGCAGACCTGGTCGAAGGGCGACGCGGTGTCGACGACACGGTCGAGCAGCACCGCGGGTACGGCATGGCGGCCGAGGTAGGCCAGCAGCTCCCCGGGGTCCGCGGAGGGCGCGACGATCATGCCGTCCACCCGCCGCTCGTGCAGCAGTTGGACGACCTTGCGCTCATGGACGGGGTCGTCGTGCGGATCGGCGATCAGCAGGCTGTAGCCGCGTTCCAGCACCTCGGCCTCGACGCCCTGGAGGATCTCCGTGAAGTACGGATTGCTGATCGCCGACACCGCGAGCCCGATGGACCGGGTGCGGGAGGTCACCAGGGAGCGGGCCAGGGTGTTGGGGGTGTAGCCGAGCTCGTCGATGGCGTCCAGGACGGCCTGGCGGGTGTGCGGGAGCACCGGCCGGGTGTCGTTGAGCACGTGCGAGACGGTCGCCACGGACACACCCGCACTGCGCGCGACATCGGCCATGGTCGCCATGACGCCCCCTCCCGGACAGCCCTTCGGGCGGCACCCTTCGGCGAACACCCTTCAGGCCGGGAACGTATCCCATCCGGCGACCGACGTAAACGCTTGCGCAAGCGTTTACGTCACGCGGGCTCCCGGCGGCTCACTCCCAGTCCCAGCCGATTCCGACGATCCCCGTCCGCACCCGCGGCTCGACGATGTGCACCGACCGGTGCGTCCCGGTGAGCGCCAGCTCCTGGCGCCCGCTGCGCGGGGCCGCCGCCGAGTGCTGGGTGAACCGGTGGCAGCGGGCCGGCAGCGCGTTCTCGTCGAACCGCACCTGGAGCGCGTACTGCCCGCCGGTCGGGCCGAACCCGCGGATGTACTCGCGGGAGACACCCGCCGTGCCGTCCTCGACGCCGTAGCGGAACAGGAAGGTGTCGCCGGCCCGCAGCCGGGTGTCGAAGAGCAGCTCGGCCACGAGTACACCGGTCTCGTGGTGGGAGCGGACGCGTCCCGTGCGGCAGTTCTCCAGGGCGTGCACCTGCATGCGCTCCGGCGCGCACCCCGGGTCGCCGTGGTGCACGGCCACGAAACGGTCGACGCCGTCCCGGTGGGCGCGCACGATGTGGTGCGACTCACGCCCGAGGAGCTCCCGGCATCCCCCTATCCGTACCAGCTCGTGGTGCCCGAGGGTGTGCAGCCCACCGTCCGGCGGTGAGTCCAGCTCGGCCAGCAGCCGTTCCAGTACGCCGGAGGCCTCGACGAGGGAGCGGTAGGAGCGGACGGCGGGGCGCTGGCCGGCCGCGTGGGCGTCGGCCTCGGCGAGCAGCCGGATCAGCGACTCCTCCGGCAGCTGGAGGATCTCCTCCAGGGCCCGTACCGCGCGCAGCGACTCGGGGCGCTGGGGCCGGCGCGCACCCTGCTGCCAGTAACTCAGGCTGGTGACGCCGACCTTGACCCCGTAGCGCGACAGATGGTGCTGCACTCGCTGGAGCGGCAGTCCGCGGGCGGCGATCGCTGCCCGCAGGGCGACATGGAAGGGGCCGCCTCGCAGGGCCGTGTCCAGTTCCGCGTCGGCGACGGCGGAAACGTCCCCGTGCTGTGTGGCGTGCGGCATGCAGGGGCCTTTCTGTGTGGTCACGGCGGCTGGTCAGACCGTCGTGCGGATTCGCACCGGTACCGGAGGCGTCTTCACATCCGTACGCCGTTCTTCACGGTCCCGAGTTCCCCCGCATTGAAGCGTGTTGACCAAGTCCCGACAACACCTCATGCCCAACAGTCACGCACTCCTGGCCGGGATGCGGCGGGGAGAAGTCAAGTCGGCGCGCCCGAGCCGTCGTCGCCCAGAACCGCTCTGATCGCCTCGGCGGAGAGCGCGGACTTGTGCAGAAACCCGCGTGCCGGGCTGGCCGCGACGAGTTCCTCGAAGTCGTCCAGGGAGTGGGTGGAGATCAGGATGATCACGGACGTGACATTGCCGGCGAGCTCCACCGCGAGGTCGAAGCCGTTCTCCCCGTCGAGGTCGAGATCCACCAGGACGATGTCCGGGGCCAGTTCAGTGGCCCGTGCCAGAGCCTCCGGACCTGACATGGCGACGCCGACGACGGGTATCCCGTCGCGCTCCAGCAGAGTGCGCGCGGCCTCCAGGAAGCGGATGCTGTCATCGACGAGAAGACAGCGCATGGACATGCCCCAAAGGGTCCCAACAGGCGGGTGATTGCGCTTTCCAGCTACCCGGAAAGAGTCGACGCGCGTTGTTTCCGGGCAGCTGGAATGTGCTGAAGTCCCTTGCCGAATCCCCCGGTTCCCGTTTACTCAGCGCAGCGGCATGTCACCGGGGGTAGCATGTGGGCTGCCCTGGGGAGGCCGCGGAAGCCCGGTCGAGTGGGGGTGCGCGATGCAGGCGTGGATGAGGAACGTCGGAGCTGGTCGGCACCACCGCGCCCTGGCCGCGGGGCTGTCGGGGTTCGTCCTGCTGCTGGCCGCGTGCGGCGGGGGAGGCGATGACGACGACGGCACGGCCGGCAAGACACGCGGTGACACGACCTGCGACGGCAGGATCGAGGGCACCGAACATCTGACGATGTGGTTCCACGCCGGGCCGAGCGGGGAGCTCAGCACCTTGCGGAAGCAGGTCGCGGAGTTCAACAAGGCGCAGAAGCAGGTGCGGGTCGAGCTCGTCACCCTGCCTGAGCACCGCCCGTACACCGACCTGGTGAACTCCGCCGCGGCCAGCGGCGACCTTCCGGACCTGCTCGACTTCGACGGCCCTCATCTCTACAGCTACGCCTGGTCCGGCAAGCTCAAGCCGATCGACTCCTGTGTCCCCGAGAGCGTCCGGAGCGACCTGCTGGCCTCCATCCGCCAACAGGGCACGTATACGGGGAAGTTGTACGGCATCGGCACCTTCGACTCGGGGCTGGGGCTGTATGTGCGCCCCTCGGCGCTGGAGAAGGCCGGCATCCGCCTCCCCAAGGGCGTCGACGACGCGTGGACCGCCGAGGAGTTCACGGCCGTCCTGCGCACCCTCCGCAAGGCGGGCCACAAGACGCCCCTCGACATCGGACTCGTCTACGCGAAGCCCGGCGAGGAGTGGAACACCTACGGCTTCGCGCCCGCGGTGTGGTCGGCGGGCGGTGATCTCATCGAGCCCGGGACGTTCCGTACGGCCGACGGCTTCCTCAACGGCCCCGAGGCGGTCAAGGCGCTCACCACCATGCAGACCTGGGCCAAGGAAGGGCTCGTCGAGCCCGGCAAGACCGACGACCAGGCGTTCAGCGAAGGCCGTAGCGTCATCTCCTGGACCGGCCACTGGTGGTACCCGGAGTACAGCAAGACGCACCCCGGCGACGTGGCGATCGTGCCGTTGCCCGACTTCGGCCGGGGCACGGTGACCGGGATGGGCTCCTGGCAGTGGGGCGTCACCTCGGGCGCGGCCGACGGAGACGCCGTCTGGCGCTTCCTCGCCTATCTCCTCAAGCCGGACCAGGTCCACCGGATGAGCGAGGCCAACGGCGGGATCCCGGCCACGCACAGCGCGCTGAAGCTCTCCTCCGCCTACGGCACCGGTGGCGCCGAGCACCTGTTCATCGAGCAACTCACGGGCGGCGTCGCCCGGCCCCGGCCGCAGACGCCCGCCTACCCGGCGATCACGGACGCCTTCTCCCGGGCCTTCGCCACGATCATGTTCGACGAGGCGCCGGTGCGGGCCACGCTCGACCGGGCGGTGGCGGTCATCGACAAGGACTTGGCGGACCACCAGTACTACCCGCCCACCGGGCGCTGAGGAACGACCGTGCGCGGCGTGAGACCGACACGGACGGAGCGCCCCCCGCTCCTGGCCCGGCTGCGTGTCGGACGCAAGCTGATGCTGCTCGTGCTGCTGCCGGTGACCGGGCTGCTGGCCTTCACCGCCTTCAGCGGCGTCGCCCAGTGGCAGGAGGCCGGCGACCTGCGGGCCTTCCACACCGCGACCGAGGTGTCGTTCGCGCTCACCGAGGTCTCCGACGCCATCGCCCGGGAGCGGATCGCCGCCGTACAGGCCCGGCTGCGCCCCGGCACGGTCACCCCGGCGGCCCGTGCCGCGGCTGAACGGGCCACGGACCAGGCCCTGGAACGGGCCGTCGACCGGGCCGTCGGGTGGACCGAGGCCGACGCCGCCGGAAACCTCGACGCCGTCGGCCGTCGGCTGCACGCGCTGCGCGTCCAGACGGGCACCGCCTCGCTCACCGCCCGCGCGGTGGCCCAGGACTACGCGGGCATCGAGGACGCCCTGCTCGACAAGGCCGCCCTGTTCGAGTCGGGAAGCCCCACCCGGGCGTCGGGCCGCGCGGCGGACGCCCACATCGCCCTCGTACGGGCCATCGAGGCCGCCGAACGCGAGCGCGCGGAGCGGGCGATCCTGCTGGACGCCCCCGCCGAGCAACGCCCCACCACCGCCGGCCGCTGGCCCGAGCTGGAGGCGGCCGAACTGGACACCTTCCGGCAGAACACCTCGGACGAACTGCGCGGCGAGCTGTACAGCACGCAGTTCGAGGCACCGGGGCGGGCCGTCCGCACGGTCCGCGACACGCTCGCCGCAGCCCACCCGGAGGCCGCCCACTGGCCGTCCTACGACCGCTGGCTGCTCGACTCCGGGGCCCGCATCGACGCCCTGCGCGGCATCCAGGACCGGACCGCGCGCGACCTCGACATCACCGCCGCGCGCGACCGCCACAGCGCGGAGACCCGCGTACGGCGCGACCTCACCGTCTCCTTGGCCGTCCTCGCCGCCGTCACCGTCCTCGCGCTGGCACTGCGCCGCTCCATCACCCGCCCCCTCGGCGAGGTCTCCCAGGGCGCGCGGGCCCTGTCGTACGGCGATCTCTCGTACGACATCCGCTACGCCGGCCGCGACGAACTCGGCGATGTGGCCGACACCTTCCGCGAACTGCGCGTCACCACCGAGCGGCTGGCCGGCGAGATCCGGGCCATGAACACCGCGATCGACCACAACCGGCTCGGTCACCGCGCCGACGTCGCCTCCTTCGACGGCACCTGGGCCCAGCTGCTCGGCGGCATGAACGGCACCATGGCGTCCTTCGCGGCGGCCCACGGGCGGCGCGAGAAGGCCGAACAGGAAGTGGAGAGCATCTTCAACCTCTCCCTCGACCTGCTCTGCATCAGCGGCCTCGACGGCTACTTCAAGCGGGTCAACCCGGCCTTCGGGAGGACCCTCGGCCACTCGGTCGAGGAACTGCTGGCCAAGCCCTACATCGAGTTCGTGCACGAGGACGACCGGGACAGCACCCGCGTCGCCCTCGACCGGCTCGCGAGCGGCGCCGACGTCGCCGAGTTCGAGAACCGCTACCTGCGCGCGGACGGCACCGAGTGCCGGCTCCAGTGGAGCGCCAGGCCGGTCCCCGAGGAGGGCCTCATCTACGCCACCGCGCGTGACGTCACCGAGAGCCGCCGGGCCGCACTGGAGCAGGCCGCGCTGCGCCGGGTCGCCACCCTGGTGGCCCGCGGCGCCCCGCCGCCCGAGGTGTTCACGAGGGTGGCGGAGGAGGTCGGGGCCCTGCTGAGCACGACGGCGGCCGTGCTGCGGCAGGAGCCCGACGGCAGCCACACGGTCCTCGGCACCGCGTACGGGATCCCGGAGGAGCTGGAGCGGGCCAGCCGCGAGGAGCGCCGGCAGGCGGGCCGCAAGGCGATACGCGAGGTGTCCGGGACCCGGCGCGCGGCCCATGTCGGACAGGCCGTGGGCGCGCCCATCGTCGTCGACGACCGGCTGTGGGGCTTCATCCTCGCGGCCTCCCCGCTGGGCACCCTGCCCGGCGGCACCGAGTCGCGGCTGGCCGACTTCACCGAGCTCGTCGCCACCGCCATCGCCAACGCGGACAGCCGCGCCCAGCTGACCGCGTCACGCGCGCGCGTGGTGGCCGCCTCGGACGCCTCCCGGCGCAGGATCGAGCGCGATCTGCACGACGGGGTCCAGCAGCGGCTCGTCGCCCTCCAACTGGACCTCAGACTGGCCGAGTCGCTGCTGACGGACCCGTCCTCGGAACTCGCCGAACAGCTCGCCCATGTGGGCAAGGGCCTCGACGACGCCTTCCAGGACCTGCTCCAGGTGGCCCGCGGCATCCACCCGGCGATCCTCTCCAAGGGCGGCCTGGGCCCCGCCCTGCGCTCCCTGGCCCGCCGCTCCGCCGTCCCCGTGGAGCTCGACCTGAGGCTGCCCGCTGCGCGGCTGCCGGAGCAGCTGGAGGTTGCCGCGTACTACGTCACCTCGGAATGCCTCACCAACGCCGCGAAACACGCCCACGCGCGCGTGGTGGAGGTCGAGGCCGAGATCCGGGACGACCGGCTGGAGCTGGTCGTCCGCGACGACGGCGTCGGCGGAGCGGATCCGGGCCGTGGATCCGGGCTGATCGGACTCATCGACCGCGTCGAGGCCATCGGCGGCAAGCTGGACGTCAGCAGTCCGCCGGGCGAGGGCACCACCATGAGGGTACGGCTGCCGCTGAGCCCGCCGACGAACGTGTGACCGCCCGGGCGCACGCGGGGGAGTCGTCCAGGCGGGGGGACCTCGGACGTGGTGACGTCGCGTACGCACCGGGCGGTCATGTCGGACGGAGAGGCTGCCGTCCGGTTCTAGGGGCGGTGGGTACCGCCGTGGCGTGCCGACCGCAGGCGCTTGGCGCGCACGATGTCGGGATCCCGGGGGTCGAGGACATCGCCGAAGCCGTACGTGTCCTCGGCGCCGGGACGGACACGGGTCGACCGCCTCGCCTTCTCGATCCGCGTCTGCCGCATGTCCCGCACCCCTTCGGTACCGCGACCTGCCGCTTCTCGCCCGAAGCGACCGGTCCCTCTGCATCGCACTGGTACGAGAATCGCTCGCGCACGTCCGTGTGTCGTCACGGCAAGCCCCCAATTCCGCTTCCGGCTAGCCGTAATCCAGCCGGTGGGGCAGGCTGTTGGGCGCGCAGCAGATCGGTCGGGCAAGGGGAGCCGGGGCCATGGACGACGCATCGCAGCGGCAGGTGCGGGGACGGGTGGTCCTCGCCGACGACGACATCCTGCTCCGGGAGGGACTGGCGAGCCTGTGCGAGAGAGTCGGGTACGAGGTGGTGGGCCAGGCGGGTGACGCGGAGCGGCTCCTGGAACTGGTCCACGAGGAGCGCCCCGACATCGCCATCGTCGACATACGGATGCCGCCCGACCACTCCACGGAGGGCCTCAAGGCGGCCCGCACCATCCGGGAGCGCCACCCCGGCACCGCCATCCTCGTCCTGTCGGCGTTCGTCGAGGTCGAGGACGCCCTGGAGCTGCTGGCCGGCGGACGCGGGGTCGGCTACCTGCTGAAGAGCCGGGTCACGGTCGTCGACGAGTTCATCGAGGCCCTGGACCGCATCGGCAAGGGCGGCGCGGTGGTCGACCCCTCCCTGGTCCACGAACTCTTCACGGCCCAGCGCCGCGACGACCCCCTGTCCCACCTCAGCTCCCGGGAACGGGAGGTCCTGGCCCTCATGGCCGAGGGCCGTTCCAACGCCGGCATCGGCCGCCGCCTGTGGGTCACCGAGGGCACCGTCGAGAAACATGTCCGCAGCATCCTCGGCAAGCTCAGCCTGACGGAGGACACGGACGACCACCGCCGGGTCCTTGCCGTCCTGACGTTCCTGGAGTCCAGGTAGCGGTCGCCCGCCCGTCGTCCACAGCCCCGTCGGACTGTCAGCCCCCGCCAGTAGGGTGTGAGACATGGCCGACCCCTCCAGCTACCGCCCCAGGCCGGGACAGATCCCGGACTCTCCCGGGGTCTACAGATTCCGCGACGAGCACCGCCGGGTGATCTACGTCGGAAAGGCGAAGAGCCTGCGCCAGCGCCTGGCGAACTACTTCCAGGACCTGGCGAGCCTGCACCCGCGCACCCGCACGATGGTGACCACGGCCGCGTCCGTGGAGTGGACGGTGGTGTCCACGGAGGTCGAGGCCCTGCAGCTGGAGTACTCCTGGATCAAGGAGTACGACCCCCGGTTCAACGTCAAGTACCGCGACGACAAGAGCTACCCGTACCTCGCGGTGACGATGAACGAGGAGTTCCCGCGCGTGCAGGTGATGCGCGGTCACAAGAAGAAGGGCGTCAGGTACTTCGGGCCCTACGGGCACGCCTGGGCGATCCGCGACACCGTCGACCTTCTGTTGCGCGTCTTCCCCGTCCGCACCTGCTCCGCCGGCGTCTTCAAGAACGCCGCCCGCACCGGCCGCCCCTGCCTCCTCGGCTACATCGGCAAGTGCTCCGCGCCCTGCGTCGGCCGTGTCTCCGCCGACGAGCACCGCGAACTCGCCGAGGACTTCAGCGACTTCATGGCAGGCCGGACCGGGACGTACCTCCGCCGCCTGGAGAAGCAGATGATGGAGGCGGCCGAGGAGATGGAGTACGAGCGGGCGGCCCGCCTGCGCGACGACATCGAGGCCCTGAAGAAGGCCATGGAGAAGAGCGCCGTCGTGCTCGCCGACGCGACCGACGCCGACCTCATCGCGGTCGCCGAGGACGAACTCGAAGCCGCCGTGCAGATCTTCCACGTCCGCGGCGGACGCGTGCGCGGCCAGCGCGGCTGGGTCACCGACAAGGTCGAGGAGATCACCACCGGCGCCCTCGTCGAGCACGCCCTCCAGCAGCTCTACGGCGAGGAGACCGGGGACTCCGTCCCCAAGGAGGTCCTCGTCCCGGCCCTGCCCGACCCCACCGAGCCGGTCCAGGAGTGGCTCACCGGGCGCCGCGGGTCGAACGTCTCGCTGCGCATCCCGCAGCGCGGCGACAAGAAGGCGCTGATGGAGACCGTACAGCGCAACGCCCAGCAGACCCTCGCGCTGCACAAGACCAAGCGCGCCTCCGACCTGACCACCCGCTCGCGCGCCCTGGAGGAGATCGCCGAGGCCCTCGACCTGGACAGCGCCCCCCTGCGGATCGAGTGCTTCGACATCTCGCACCTCCAGGGCGACGACGTCGTGGCCTCCATGGTCGTCTTCGAGGACGGCCTCCAGCGCAAGAGCGAGTACCGCCGCTTCCAGATCAAGGGCTTCGAGGGCCAGGACGACGTCCGCTCGATGCACGAGGTGATCACCCGCCGCTTCCGGCGCTACCTCGCCGAGAAGGAGAAGACCGGCGAGTGGGCCGACGGCGAGGACAGCTTCACCGAGGAAGACGGCCGCCCCAAGAAGTTCGCCTACCCGCCCCAGCTCCTCGTCGTCGACGGCGGACAGCCCCAGGTCGCCGCGGCCAAGAGGGCGCTCGACGAGCTCGGCATCGACGACATCGCCGTCTGCGGCCTCGCCAAGCGCCTGGAGGAGGTCTGGCTGCCCGACGAGGACGACCCGGTGGTCCTGCCCCGCACCAGCGAGGGCCTCTATCTGCTCCAGCGCGTCCGCGACGAGGCCCACCGCTTCGCGATCACCTACCAGCGGGCCAAGCGGGCCAAGCGGTTCCGGTCGAGCCCCCTGGACGACGTCCCGGGCCTCGGCGAGACCCGCAAGCAGGCGCTTCTGAAACATTTCGGCTCGTTGAAGAAACTTCGATCTGCCACCATCGACCAGATCTGCGAGGTTCCCGGCATAGGCCGCAAAACGGCTGAGACCATCGCCGTGGCCCTGGCCCAGGCGGCACCGGCCGTACCCGCGGTGAACACAGCTACTGGAGAGATCATGGAAGAGGAACCCGGCACCATGGGTTCCGGTGGGGAGCCCGTGACGGCGGGCACCCCGGACGAACGACGGGGGCAGGAGACATGAATGTGAACGAGAACGAAGGCCAACAGAGCCAAGACGGAGACGGAGCACAGGTGAGCACGGGCACGACCAGCGACGCGGCCGGGATCCCGGACGTCGCCATCCCCGAGCTGGTGATCATCTCCGGTATGTCCGGAGCCGGCCGGTCGACCGCCGCCAAGTGTCTGGAGGACCTCGGCTGGTTCGTCGTCGACAACCTCCCGCCCGCGCTGATCCCCACGATGGTGGAGCTCGGCGCCCGCTCCCAGGGCAATGTCGCCCGGATCGCGGTCGTCGTCGACGTCCGCGGCCGCCGCTTCTTCGACAACCTCCGCGAGTCCCTCGCCGACCTCGAGGCCAAGCACGTCACCCGGCGGATCGTCTTCCTGGAGTCCTCCGACGAGGCCCTGGTCCGCCGCTTCGAATCGGTGCGCCGCCCCCACCCCCTCCAGGGCGACGGCCGCATCGTCGACGGCATCGCCGCCGAGCGCGAACTGCTGCGCGAGCTGCGCGGCGACGCCGACCTGGTCATCGACACCTCCAGCCTCAACGTCCACGAGCTGCGCGCCAAGATGGACGCCCAGTTCGCCGGCGAGGAGGAGCCCGAGCTGCGGGCCACCGTCATGTCCTTCGGCTTCAAGTACGGCCTCCCGGTCGACGCCGACCTGGTCGTGGACATGCGCTTCCTGCCCAACCCGCACTGGGTCCCGGAGCTGCGCCCCTTCACCGGCCTCAACGAGGAGGTGTCGGCGTACGTCTTCAACCAGCCCGGCGCCAAGGAGTTCATCGACCGCTACTCCGAGCTGCTCCAGCTGATCGCGGCCGGCTACCGCCGCGAGGGCAAGCGGTACGTGACGATCGCGGTCGGCTGCACCGGCGGCAAGCACCGCTCCGTCGCCACCTCCGAGAAGCTCGCCGCCCGTCTCGCCTCCCAGGGCGTGGAGACGGTGGTCGTACACCGGGACATGGGACGGGAATGACAGAACGTTCTCCGCGGCTGAGCAGGCTGCGCCGGGTCGTGCCCGAAGGACGCGCGACCCGGCCCGTGGAGGCCCGCGGCGCCAGGCCGCGCCGCCGGGGCGCCCAGCCCAAGGTCGTCGCCCTCGGCGGCGGCATGGGTCTGTCCGCCTCGCTCGCCGCACTGCGCCGGATCACCGGCGACCTCACCGCCGTCGTCACCGTGGCCGACGACGGCGGCTCCAGCGGGCGGCTCCGGGACGAGCTGGGCGTGCTGCCGCCCGGCGATCTTCGCAAGGCGCTGGCCGCGCTGTGCGGTGACGACGACTGGGGCCAGACCTGGGCCCGGGTCATCCAGCACCGTTTCGAGTCCAAGGGCGACCTGCACGAGCACGCGGTCGGCAATCTGCTGATCGTCGCCCTGTGGGAGCAGCTCGGTGACCATGTCCAGGCCCTCGACCTGGTCGGCAAGCTGCTGGGCGCGCACGGCCGGGTGCTGCCCATGTCCGCCGTGCCCCTGGAGCTCCAGGCCCTGGTCAAGGGGCACGACCCGGAGCGGCCCGAGGAGGTGGACACCGTCCGGGGACAGGCGACGGTCGCCCTCACCCCCGGCGAGGTGCAGTCCGTGCATGTCGTTCCGCACGACCCGCCGGCCGTCCCCGAGGCCGTGGCCGCCGTCCTGGACGCGGACTGGGTGGTGCTCGGACCCGGCTCCTGGTTCTCCTCGGTCATCCCGCATCTGCTGGTGCCCGAACTGCTGGACGCCCTCACCCAGACGAAGGCCCGCCGGGTACTCTCGCTGAACCTCGCCCCGCAGCCCGGAGAAACCGATGGCTTCTCCCCGCAGCGTCATTTGGAGGTTTTGGGACGACACGCCCCTAAACTCGCCCTGGACGTGGTGCTGGCCGACCAGGCCGCCGTGCCCGACCGCGACTCCCTGACCGATGCCGCCAAGCGCTTCGGTGCCGCGGTCGAGCTGGCGCCGGTGGCCCGGCCCGATGGGACCCCGAGGCACGACCCGGAGCTGTTGGCCGCCGCGTACGACCGTATTTTTCGGATGCATGGAAGGATCGGCCCATGGCGATGACGGCAGCGGTGAAGGATGAGATCTCCCGGCTCCCCGTCACCCGGACCTGCTGCAGAAAGGCGGAGGTCTCCGCGATTCTGCGGTTCGCCGGCGGCCTCCACCTGGTGAGCGGGCGCATCGTGATCGAGGCGGAGCTGGACACCGCGATGGCGGCCCGCCGGCTCAAGCGGGACATCCTGGAGATCTTCGGCCACAGCTCCGAGCTGATCGTGATGGCTCCGGGCGGACTGCGCCGCGGTTCGCGTTATGTGGTGCGTGTGGTCGCCGGTGGTGACCAGCTGGCCCGGCAGACCGGCCTGGTCGACGGGCGGGGGCGCCCGATCCGTGGTCTGCCCCCTCAGGTCGTCTCCGGGGCCACCTGTGACGCCGAGGCCGCCTGGCGCGGGGCCTTCCTGGCGCACGGCTCGCTGACCGAGCCCGGCCGTTCCTCCTCCCTTGAGGTGACCTGCCCGGGTCCCGAGGCCGCGCTCGCCCTGGTCGGCGCCGCCCGCCGGCTCTCCATCGCCGCGAAGGCCCGTGAGGTGCGCGGGGTGGACCGGGTGGTCGTCCGTGACGGCGACGCGATCGGCGCGCTGCTCACCCGGCTCGGCGCCCATGAGTCGGTGCTGGCCTGGGAGGAGCGCCGGATGCGCCGCGAGGTGCGGGCCACGGCGAACCGTCTCGCCAACTTCGACGACGCCAACCTGCGCCGCTCCGCGCGCGCGGCCGTCGCCGCCGGCGCCCGCGTCCAGCGGGCCCTGGAGATCCTCGCCGACGACGTGCCCGAGCATCTCGCCGCCGCCGGGCGCCTGCGCATGGAGCACAAGCAGGCCTCCCTGGAGGAGCTGGGCGCGCTCGCCGACCCGCCGCTGACCAAGGACGCCGTCGCCGGCCGTATCCGCCGACTGCTGGCGATGGCCGACAAGCGGGCCCAGGATCTCGGCATCCCGGGCACCGAGTCCAGCATCACCGAGGAGATGGCCGACAACCTCGCGGGCTGACCCACCGTCACCACGCCGGTGCCGATACTCCATCGGAGTGTCGGCACCGGCGTTTGTCCGTCCTTGAGGCCCCCTTGACTGGATCATGAACTGTCATGAGCCTGGCATCTGTTCGCTGCTGTGGCGGACCACTGCAAGGGGGGCACATGAGACGAAGAGCGAGACCGATCCTCGCTGTTGGCGCACTCCTTCTGGGCGGAGCGGGCATCGCCCCCATCGCCCAGGCCGCGGAGAGCGCGGGCTCTCCCGATTCCGACGAGATCAAGGTCTTCCGGGCCGAGGTCACCAGCCGGCAGGTACCCCTGCTGCTGGCGGCCGGGCAGGACGGACACGAACTGAGCGAGCAGGTACCCGCCAAGGGCACCGCGACCGTCGAGGTCTACCTCAGCGACCAACAGGCGGACAAGCTCGAGAAGCAGGGCGTCGACCTCACCGAGCACACCCTCTCCGCCAAGGCCGAGCAGCGCGTCGAGGCGGCCGCCGACGGGGTGTTCCGCCCGTACAGCGGGGCCGGGAACATCAAGGAGGAGATCCTCCGCACCGGCCAGGAGAACCCCGGCCTCACCAAGGTCGTCTCCATCGGCAAGACCGTCAACGGCCAGGACATCCTCGCGCTCAAGCTCACCAAGAACGCGAAGAAGACCAAGGACGGCGCCAAGCCCGCCGTGCTGTACATGTCCAACCAGCACGCGCGCGAGTGGATCACGCCGGAGATGACCAGGCGGCTGCTCCACCACTACGTCGACAACTACAAGTCCGACAAGCGCATCAAGAAGATCGTCGACTCGACCGAGTTGTGGTTCGTCATCTCGGCCAACCCCGACGGCTACGACTACACCTTCCAGGGCGACAACTCCCGCCTGTGGCGCAAGAACCTGCGGGACAACAACGCCGACGGCACCATCGCCATCGGTGACGGCGTCGACCTCAACCGCAACTTCTCCTACAAGTGGGGCTACGACAACGAGGGTTCGTCGCCCACCCCCACCAGCGAGACCTACCGCGGCACGGGCCCGGGCTCCGAGCCCGAGACGAAGGCCATCGACGCCTTCCAGAAGCGGATCGGCTTCACGTACGGCATCAACTACCACTCCGCCGCCGAACTCCTCCTCTACGGCGTCGGCTGGCAGGTGGCCACCGACACGCCGGACGACGTCCTCTACAAGTCGCTCGCCGGCACCCCGGACAACTCCGCGATCCCCGGCTACCGGCCGCAGGTCTCCTCGGAGCTGTACACCACCAACGGCGAGGCGGACGGCCACGCGTCGAACGTCAACGGCCTGGCGATGTACACCCCCGAGATGTCGACCTGCCAGACCGTGTCGAACCTCTACCCCGACGACCAGTGGAACGCGGCCGACTGCCGGTCGGTCTTCAACTTCCCGGACGACGAGAAGCTGATCCAGCAGGAGTTCGAGAAGAACATCCCGTTCGCGCTCTCCGTCGCCGAGTCCGCGGGCCGGCCCGACCAGCCGAAGTCCTCGCTCGGCCTGAAGGCCGCCGACTTCACCCCGAAGACGTTCGCCACGTCCTACTCGCGCGGCGCGGACCAGGAAGTCTCCGTCGTCGCCCGCAAGTCCGTGCGCGACAAGGAGCTCAAGTACCGCGTCAACGGCGGCCGTACGCAGGACATGGCGCTCAAAGCCTGGAAGGGCGGCGAGACCTTCGGCGGTGAGGACAACCTCTACTTCGACGAGTACCGCGCCAAGGTCGCCGACGGCGATCCGGGCGACAAGGTCGAGGTGTGGTTCACCGGCGAGACGCGCGACGGAAAGCGCACCTCCAGCGAGCACTTCACATACACGGTCGCCCAACGGCCGCGCGCGGACGTGCTCGTGGTCGCCGAGGAGGGCGCGGCCGCCACACAGGCGCAGACCTACGTCGACGCCCTGAAGGCCAACGGCCGCAAGGCGATCGTCTGGGACGTCGCCGCCCAGGGCGCGCCCGACGCGCTCGGCGTCCTGGACCACTTCAGGACCGTCGTCCACTACACCGGCGCGAGCGTCCCGGGCAACGCCACCCAGCTCCAGCTGCGGGCCTACCTCAACGAGGGCGGCAAGCTGGTCGAGGCGGGCGAGCGGGCCGGCGGCAACGTGGACCTCGGCGGCGGCACCCTGTCGAACGACTTCAGCCAGTACTACCTGGGCGCCTTCACCCGTACGTCCCTGCCGGGAGCCACCGCCTTCCAGGGCGTCGGCAGACTCGCCGGAGCCGCCGGTGCGCTCGGCGCGGCCCCGGGCAACCCGCTCGACACGGCAGGGTCGTTCAGCGTCACCTCGGACACCCTGCCGGTGGCCACGTTCCCGCAGTTCGCGAGCGCGGGCGGCGCCACCTACCCCGGCACGGTCAACCCGTACGGGCCCTACGCAGGCGCCTCCATGGCGGCCGTCACCCACAGCGACTACGCCTGGAACCGCCTCACCCGCACCATCGACCTCACCTCGGTGACCGCCGCCCAGGCACCCACCTTCAGCACCCGGCTGCTGTGGAGCACCGAGGAGGGCTACGACCACGCGGTGCTGGAGGCCCACACGGCCGGGGCCGACGACTGGACCACGCTCCCGGAGAAGAACGGCAGGACCAGCACCGCGGTGCCCGCGGAGTGCGACGCCGGGTACTTCATCGCGGCCCATCCCGCACTCAAGCGGTATCTGACCCTCGGCGACGGCGGCTGCACGGCCACCGGCACCAGCGGCCAGTGGAACAGCTTCACCGGGGCGTCGGCCGGCTGGCAGGAGGTCTCCTTCGACCTCTCCGCGTACGCCGGCAAGAAGGTCGAGATCTCCCTCGGCTACATCACCGACCCCGGATCCGGCGGCCGCGGCGTCCTCGTCGACAACGCGTCCGTGGTGATCGGCGGCAACGCCGTCGAGACCGAGGGCTTCGAGACGTCGCTGGGCGCCTGGAGCGTCCCCGGACCGCCCGCGGGCAGCCCGGCGGTCGTCAAGGACTGGGGACTCGCCGGAGAGCTGTTCAAGACGTACGGCGCGGTCACCACGGACGACACCGTGCTGCTCGGCTTCGGCCTGGAGCACGTCACCGCGGCGGCCGACCGTACGACCCTGCTCGGCAAGGCGCTCGCGGCTCTCGGAAGGTGAACACGCCGGTCAACGGTGACTGACTCTCCGTAACCAATTCGAGCGACAGGGCCTTGCGACCCGGGCGGTCCGTACCCCTACTGGCGGGTACGGACCGCCTGCCCGTGTATGCGGCATCTCGATGTCACTGCGGGAGCTTCCGGGAGGTAGGGTCGTAGGCGGTCGGGGACATCCCAAACAGAGCTCGCCGGCACCGCATAGCCGGCGTACCAACGAGGAGATCGGTTCGTGACGATCCGCGTAGGCATCAACGGCTTCGGTCGTATTGGTCGCAACTACTTCCGCGCACTGCTGGAGCAGGGTGCTGACATCGAGATCGTGGCTGTCAACGACCTGGGTGACACCGCGACCACCGCCCACCTGCTGAAGTACGACACCATCCTGGGCCGCCTCAAGGCCGAGGTCTCGCACACCGCCGACACCATCACGGTCGACGGCCACACCATCAAGGTGCTCTCCGAGCGCAACCCCGCCGACATCCCGTGGGGCCAACTGGGCGTCGACATCGTCATCGAGTCGACCGGCATCTTCACGAAGAAGGCCGACGCCGAGAAGCACATCGCCGGCGGCGCCAAGAAGGTCCTCATCTCGGCTCCGGCCAAGGACGAGGACATCACCATCGTGATGGGCGTCAACCAGGACAAGTACGACGCGGCCAACCACCACGTCATCTCCAACGCCTCCTGCACCACCAACTGTGTGGCGCCGATGGCCAAGGTTCTGGACGAGAACTTCGGCATCGTCAAGGGCCTGATGACGACGGTCCACGCGTACACCAACGACCAGCGCATCCTGGACTTCCCGCACTCGGACCTGCGCCGCGCCCGCGCCGCCGCCGAGAACATCATCCCGACCACGACGGGTGCCGCCAAGGCCACCGCCCTGGTCCTCCCGCAGCTCAAGGGCAAGCTCGACGGCATCGCGATGCGCGTCCCGGTCCCGACCGGCTCGGCCACCGACCTGGTCGTGGAGCTCCAGCGCGAGGTCACCAAGGACGAGGTCAACGCCGCGTTCAAGAAGGCCGCCGACGACGGCGACCTCAAGGGCATCCTCGTCTACACCGAGGACCCGATCGTGTCCTCGGACATCGTGAGCGACCCGGCCTCCTGCACCTTCGACTCCTCCCTGACCATGGTCCAGGAGGGCAAGTCGGTGAAGATCCTCGGCTGGTACGACAACGAGTGGGGTTACTCCAACCGACTCGTCGACCTCACGGTCTTCGTCGGCAACCAGCTCTGACCGACAGAGCAGGCACGTTGATGTGAGAGCAGGGCTCGGGCGGCGCAAGGACGCGCCGCTCGGGCCCTGACTCACGTACAGACCAGCCCTCTTAGGATCACGAGCACCACCAGTCCTCTCGGGAGCCCTCTCAATGAAGACGATCGACGAACTTCTCGCCGAAGGCGTCGCAGGCAAGCGGGTCTTCGTCCGCGCCGACCTGAACGTGCCGCTGGACGGCACCACCATCACCGACGACGGCCGTATCCGCGCCGTGCTGCCCACCGTCAAGGCGCTGGCCGAGGCCGGCGCCCGCGTGGTCGTCGCCTCGCACCTGGGCCGCCCCAAGGGCGCCCCGGACCCGGCCTTCTCCCTCGCTCCCGCCGCCGCCCGCCTCGGTGAACTCCTCGGCGCCGACGTGGCCTTCGCGACCGACACCGTCGGCGAGTCCGCCACGGCCACCGTCGCCGGCCTCGCCGACGGACAGGTCGCGGTCGTGGAGAACCTGCGCTTCAACGCCGGCGAGACCTCCAAGGACGACGCCGAGCGCGGCGCCTTCGCCGGCCAGCTCGCCGCCCTCGCCGACGTGTACGTGGGCGACGGCTTCGGCGCGGTGCACCGCAAGCACGCCTCGGTCTTCGACCTCCCGGCCCGCCTGCCGCACTACGCCGGCTACCTCATCGCCACCGAGGTCGGCGTCCTGAAGAAGCTCACGGACGACGTGCAGCGCCCCTACGTGGTCGCCCTCGGCGGTGCCAAGGTCTCCGACAAGCTCGCCGTCATCGACGAGCTGCTCGGCAAGGCCGACCGCATCCTCATCGGCGGCGGCATGGCGTACACCTTCCTCAAGGCCAAGGGCCACGAGGTCGGCGCGTCGCTCCTCCAGGAGGACCAGATCCCGGCCGTCCTTGAGTACATCGAGCGCGCGGAGAAGACCGGCGTCGAGCTGGTGCTGCCCGTCGACGCCGTGGTCGCTCCCGCGTTCCCGGACCTGAAGACCAAGGCCGCGGCCGGCTCCACCACCGTCGCCGCGGACGCCATCCCGGCCGACCGCATGGGCCTGGACATCGGGCCGGAGTCCGACAAGCTGTACGCCTCGAAGATCACCGACGCCGCCACCGTCTTCTGGAACGGCCCGATGGGCGTCTTCGAGCACCCCGAATTCGCCGAGGGCACCAAGGCGGTCGCCCAGGCCCTCCTCGACTCCCCGGCCTTCACGGTCGTCGGCGGTGGCGACTCCGCCGCGGCCGTCCGCATCCTGGGCTTCGACGAGAACGCATTCGGCCACATCTCGACCGGCGGCGGCGCCTCCCTCGAATACCTCGAGGGCAAGACGCTCCCCGGCCTCGCCGCACTGGAGGACTGACCCCGCATGACCACTCGCACGCCGATCATGGCGGGCAACTGGAAGATGAACCTCAACCACCTCGAGGCCATCGCGCACGTCCAGAAGCTCGCTTTCGCCCTGGCCGACAAGGACTACGAGGCCGTCGAGGTCGCCGTCCTGCCGCCCTTCACCGATCTGCGCTCCGTGCAGACCCTGGTCGACGGCGACAAGCTCAAGATCAAGTACGGCGCCCAGGACATCTCCGCGCAGGACTCCGGCGCCTACACCGGCGAGATCTCCGGCGCCATGCTCGCCAAGCTGAAGTGCACGTACGTGGCGATCGGCCACTCCGAGCGCCGCCAGTACCACGCCGAGACCGACGAGATCGTCAACGCCAAGGTCAAGGCCGCCTTCAAGCACGGCCTGACCCCGATCCTGTGCGTCGGCGAGGAGCTGGACGTCCGCGAGGCGGGCAACCACGTCTCCCACACCCTCGCCCAGGTCGAGGGCGGTCTGAAGGACCTCCCGGCCGAGCAGGCCGAGTCCGTCGTGATCGCCTACGAGCCCGTCTGGGCCATCGGCACCGGCAAGGTCTGCGGCGCCGAGGACGCCCAGGAGGTCTGCGCCGCCATCCGCGGCAAGATCGCCGAGCTCTACACCCAGGAGCTGGCCGACCAGGTCCGTATCCAGTACGGCGGCTCCGTGAAGTCCGGCAATGTCGCCGAGATCATGGCGCAGGCCGACATCGACGGTGCGCTCGTGGGCGGTGCGTCGCTCGATGCCGACGAGTTCGTCAAGATCGTGCGCTTCCGCGACCAGTGAGTATGCGCTAAGCGTGGAACGTCGTACCCTTGCGGGGGCACAGCCCAGTGGCTGTGCCCCTGTCGTCCATCCAGATCCGAGGAAGTTGGTCCAGCCGTGGTTATGGGGTTCTCGATCGCCCTGATCGTCTTCAGCGGCCTGATGATGCTGCTGGTGCTCATGCACAAGGGCAAGGGCGGCGGCCTGTCCGACATGTTCGGTGGCGGCATGCAGTCCTCCGTCGGCGGCTCCTCGGTCGCCGAGCGCAACCTCGACC
This sequence comes from Streptomyces sp. NPDC001536, assembly GCF_042894505.1. Classification (NCBI taxonomy): domain Bacteria; kingdom Bacillati; phylum Actinomycetota; class Actinomycetes; order Kitasatosporales; family Streptomycetaceae; genus Streptomyces; species Streptomyces sp. NPDC001536. The sequence continues at coordinate 211,135 of NZ_JBIAVQ010000005.1, read as the reverse complement.
GGATCACCATCGTGGTCGGTCTGCTGTGGTTCGCGTGCATCATCGTGCTCGGCCTTCTGATGAAGGTGAACAACTGACCGGCACGCACAATCCGTACGTAAGGCCCCATGTTCGGTACGCGCACCTGAGCGCGGCCTATCATGGGGCTTGCGTCTAGGTGTGGGGGCTGTAACTCCAATCACTGGACGCGCGTTGGGCCTTACGTAGACTGAGGCGCTCGCAACGAAGCGAAAACGCCGACTCGCTTCGCGGCACCATCACGCAGGGAGTTACGACCGTGGCAAGTGGCAACGCGATCCGAGGAAGCCGGGTCGGGGCGGGGCCGATGGGCGAGGCCGAGCGTGGCGAGTCCGCGCCCCGGCTGCGCATCTCCTTCTGGTGCTCCAACGGGCACGAGACGCAGCCCAGCTTCGCCAGCGACGCGCAGGTTCCCGAAACCTGGGACTGCCCGCGCTGCGGCTTCCCCGCCGGACAGGACCGGGACAACCCGCCGGACCCGCCGCGCACCGAACCGTACAAGACGCACCTCGCGTATGTACGGGAGCGTCGCAGCGACGCGGACGGCGAGGCGATCCTCGCCGAGGCGCTCGCCAAACTGCGGGGCGAGATCTAGGAATTGACAGCCGGCCGGGCACCGAGAGGTGCCTGGCCGGAGCTGTTCTCACGTCGTCCACAGGCCCACCGCGTTGTCAGTGGTGACCTCTACGGTGTGTGCATCGCTGCAACGTGTGCACATCGTGAGGGGGAAGCTGTGGTGACGGTCGAGGCTGCGGGTGTGCGTGTGCCCGCGTGGCGTGGGGGTTTCGGGCGGCTGTGGAGTGCCGCCGTGCTCTCCAGCTTCGGAGACGCGCTGCGTACGGCGGCGCTGCCCCTGCTGGCCGCCACCCTGACCGACGAGCCGCTGGCCATAGCGGCGGTCACCGCCTGCGGCTATCTGCCCTGGATCGTCTTCGGGCTGCTCGGCGGAGCCGTCGCCGACCGGGTGGACCAGCGACGCGCGATGTGGACGGTGGATGCGCTACGGGGGCTGCTGGTCGCCTGTTTCGCGGTCGCCGTGGCGCTCGGGCAGGCCTCCATCGCCCTGCTGATCGCGCTGGCCTTCGCCCTGACCACGCTCCAGACACTCTTCGACAACGCGTCCACCGCTCTGCTGCCCGCTCTGGTGGACGACGAGGCACTCGGCAGCGCGAACGCCCGTCTGATGACCGGGCAGAGGATCGCCGGCGGTCTGCTCGGCGCCCCCGTCGTGCCCCTGCTGCTGGTGGTCGGCGCCCCCGTGCCCTTCGTGGCCGACGCGGCGACCTTCCTGGTGGCGGCGGCGCTGGTGGCCTCCCTGCGGACCGGTGCGCCCGAGCGGAAGCCGAGACCGGCGGGCAGCACCCTGCGCCGGGAGATAGCGCAGGGGCTGCGCACCCTGGCCGGGGACCGTGCCCTGCGCGGGCTGTGCGCGGCCACGGCCCTGTGCAATGTCGGCGTGGGCGCGCTCATCGCCACCCTGGTCCTACTGGTGACCGACTGGATCGGCGCGGGGCACGCCGGGTTCGCGGCGGCGACGACCGCCTACACCGTCGGCTCCCTGGCCGGGGGAGCGCTCAACCGCCGGCTGGTCTCCCGCACCGGGCGGGTGCGGGCGGTCCTGCTCGCCGGGATCGTGCAGATCGGCGCGCTCGCCGTGATGGGGACGCTGCGCAGCCTGGTCGCGATGGTGGTCGCGATGGCCGTGTTCGGGCTGATGGGGATGGTGTGGAACGTCAACACCACGACCCTGATGCAGCAGCGCAGCCCCGCCGAGATGCTGGGCCGGGTCAGCGCGGCCTTCCGGACCCTGGCGGTCGCCGGGGCGCCGCTGGGCGCGCTCCTCGGCGGTGTCGCCGCCACGGCCTGGGGGCGGGGCACCCCGGCGCTGCTCGCGGCCGGCTTCTTCGTTCTCTCCGTCGCCTCGTTGACACCTGCGCTCAAGCCGGACGTACCTGATGTTGCATCGCAGGACGGCGCCGCGACAGCTCATGTCACGCGCTGATCAATTAGGTTGGACCAGCTGGGACAGGCACGAAAGAAGGCTGAAGTCGGACATGAACGCAGACGGCCGTACGAGGCTCAACCAGACACCCGAGTGGACCGCCCTGGCCAAGCACCGCGAGGAGCTCGGCGAGGTGCGGCTGCGTGAGCTGTTCGCCGCCGATCCGGACCGCGGCGCCGGGTACACGCTCCAGGTCGGGGACCTGCACGTCGACTACTCCAAGCACCTCGTCACCGACGAGACGCTGCGGCTGCTGCGCGAGCTGGCCGCCGCCACCGATGTCTTCGGGCTGCGGGACGCCATGTTCCGCGGCGAGAAGATCAACACGACCGAGGACAGGGCCGTCCTGCACACCGCGCTGCGGGCGGCCCGGGACGCGGTGGTGGAGGTGGACGGGGAGAACGTCGTGCCGGGGGTGCACGCGGTCCTCGACAAGATGGCCGGCTTCGCCGAGCGGGTCCGCTCCGGAGAGTGGAAGGGGCACACCGGCAGGCGCATCAGGAACGTCGTCAACATCGGCATCGGCGGCTCCGACCTCGGCCCGGCGATGGCCTACGAGGTGCTGCGCGGCTTCACCGACCGCGACCTCACGGTCCGCTTCGTGTCCAATGTGGACGGCGCCGACCTGCACGAGGCGACCCGCGACCTGGACCCGGCGGAGACGCTGTTCATCATCGCCTCCAAGACCTTCACCACGATCGAGACGATCACCAACGCCACTTCGGCGCGCGAGTGGCTGCTGGACGCGCTCGGTGACGAGGCCGCCGTCGCCAAGCACTTCGTGGCGCTGTCGACGAACGCCGAGAAGGTCTCCGGCTTCGGCATCGACACGGCCAACATGTTCGAGTTCTGGGACTGGGTCGGCGGTCGGTACTCGTACGACTCCGCGATCGGGCTGTCCCTGATGATCGCCATCGGCCCGGACCGCTTCCGGGAGATGCTCGACGGCTTCCGGCTCGTCGACGAGCACTTCAGGACCGCGCCCGCCGAGTCCAACGTGCCGCTGCTCCTGGGGCTGTTGGGGATCTGGTACGGCAACTTCCATGACGCCCAGTCGCATGCGGTGCTGCCCTACAGCCACTATCTGTCCAGGTTCACGGCGTACCTCCAGCAGCTGGACATGGAGTCCAACGGCAAGTACGTGGGCCGGGACGGGGTGCCGGTGGAGTGGCAGACCGGGCCCGTGGTGTGGGGGACGCCGGGGACGAACGGGCAGCACGCGTACTACCAGTTGATCCATCAGGGCACGAAGCTGATCCCGGCGGACTTCATCGGCTTCGCCGAGCCGGTGGCCGAGTTGAGCGACGGACTGAAGGCGCAGCACGACCTGCTGATGGCGAACTTCTTCGCGCAGACGCAGGCGCTCGCCTTCGGCAAGACGCCGGACGAGGTGCGGGCCGAGGGCGTGGCCGAGGAGCTGGTCGCCCACAAGACGTTCCAGGGCAACCACCCGACCACGACGATCCTCGCGCGCGAGCTGACGCCGTCGGTGCTCGGACAGCTCGTCGCGCTGTACGAGCACAAGGTGTTCGTGCAGGGAGCCGTCTGGAACATCGACTCCTTCGACCAGTGGGGAGTCGAGCTCGGCAAGGTCCTCGCCAAGCGCGTGGAACCCGCACTGACCGAGGGCGCGGACGTTCCGGGCCTCGACGAGTCGACCAAGGCACTGGTGGCCAAGTACCGGGAGCTGCGCGGCCGTTCGTGACCGCAGATCGCGGAAAGCGGGCGGCGCGGAGCCGTCCGCTTCCCGTAGACTCCCCGGCGATCATGAAAGCCATGGCTCGGGGGAGTGCAAGGTGGCTGGTTCACAAGGAAGTTGGACGGGCGGCGCGCTGACGGCGGGGTCGCTCTGGAAACCGAAGTACGCGGCACGCGCCGTCTTCCACCCGGCGTGGATACCGGAGTCCATCGACCCGGCGGTGGAGCAGCTGAAGAAGATCCGTCTCATCGCCGGGACGGTCGCGGCGATCGGTGTGTACACCTTCGTCGAGGGCGGCTTCGCCTTCGACGAGATGCTGGAGAACATGCTGACGGCGTCCGTCGTCCTGCTCTTCATCACACCGCTGACGGTCGGCGTCATGCTCTTCGTGTGGCGGCGGCGCGGCTCGGTGAGCGGACTGAAGCCCTCGCTGTTCAACTCGCTGAAGCTGCTGCTGCTCTTCGTGGGGACGATCGTGCTCACCGTCGTGCTGCTCCAGACGGCGGGCGGCGCGGGGTTCTTCATCCTCGTCCTCGGCCCGCTCGTGCTCTGGCTGATCGGTTTCGTGGCCCGCGGGGCCTGGCACGTCGGGGCGAACTTCTTCGGCACCGCGGGTGTGCACCGCTGCCTGCCGCCGCTGCTCGCCACGGTCACGTCCTGGCTGATGGCCCTCCCCGACCTCCTCACGGGCGACCTGCACGGACTCAGCCTCGGGATGGGCGTTCTGTTCATCCTGGGCGCGCCCCTCACGGTCACAGGCATCGCCCTCCTGGAGATGCGGCGCCTGGACCAGCGCTACGGCATCCGTCTGGCGGCCCATCCGGCCGCTCAGCCGCGTTTCGTCCCGCCGCCCCCGCCCATGCCGCCGGCCACGCCGCCCCATGCGTCGCCGCAGGGCAACCCGTACGGCAATCCGTACGGCAATCCGTATGGGCCGCCGACCGGGAATCCGTACAACCAGGGCAATCCGTACGGCCCAGGTCCGCACGGCTCCTGAAAGCCGGTGCGTCTCCCTCGTGTCATGTCTTAAAGTCCCCCTGAATTCAGGGGGTTGCAAGAGGTGCACAGGATGCGTGGGGGACGGTTCGCCGCGGCGATGACGGCGGCCTTGCTGGGGGTGGCGCTCACCGGATGCGGGCAGCGGCACGAGCCCGCCGAGCCGGAGACGGCGAAGACGAACCAGGCGGCCGCGGCCGCCTACTCAAGCCTGGGAGACGTACCCGAGGAACTGGCCGCGGACGGGATCAGGATCGTGGTCGGCGACCCCAAGGCCCCCGTCACGGTCCACCTGTACGAGGATCCGCGCTGCCCGTACTGCGAGGAGTTCGAGAGCACCGGCGGCGGCCCGGAACTGCGCCAGGCCACGATCCGGCGGGAGACGAGGACCGAGTACACCCTCGCGTCGTTCCTCGACGACCGTGTGGGCGGCACCGGCTCCAAGAAGGCGGTCAACGCGCTGCGGGCCGCGCTGGAGGAAGGCAGGTTCGCCGAGTACCACCAAGTGCTCTACGCCAACCAGCCGGAGGAGACCGTCGACGGCTTCACCGACGCCTATCTGCTCGAACTGGCCGGTCGGGTCGAGGGGTTGCGCGGTCCCGCCTTCGACTCCGCGGTGAAGACGATGAAGTACCGCGCGTTCGTGACGGCGTCCCAGAAGGCCTACGAGCTGTACGGAGGAACCGCGGAACCAGAGGGGCCGGGCACACCAACGGCTGTGATCAACAACCTGCGGGTGCCGCTGGAGTTCAACGGCCTGCTCCTCGACCGGACCCTTTTTCACGATCTCCTGGAACAGATCCGCAAGGCACCGCAGGAGTGGCAGGAGATGAAGTTCTGAACCGGAGTGCGGCCGGGACCCGTCGCTGACGAGGGTCCCGGCCGCCCCGGTCCGCTCAGGGCGACGATGGCGGATACAGCGAGCGGGGCAGTTGTGAGGCCGCTGCCGCGTCCAGGAGCCAGAGGGTGCGCCGGCGGCCCTGTGCGCCGGCTGCCGGGGCCTGGATCTCGCCCGCGCCCGAGAGGGCGATGGCCGCGCCCTGGGCCTTGTCCTCGCCGGCCGCGAGGAGCCAGACCTCGCGGGCGGCCCGGATGGCGGGCAGCGTCAGGGTCACGCGCGTCGGCGGGGGCTTCGGCGCGCCGTGGACGCCGACCACCGTGCGCTCGGTCTCACGGACCGCCGGGAGCTCCGGGAAGAGCGACGCGACGTGGGTGTCCGGGCCGACGCCCAGCATGAGGACGTCGAAGGTCGGCACCGCGCCGTGGTTCTCGGGGCCCGCGGCACGGGCGAGTTCCTCGGCGTAACCCGCCGCGGCGGCGTCGACGTCGGCGCCGTACGGCCCGTCCGAGGCGGGCATGGCGTGCACCCGCTTCGGGTCGAGCGGCACCGAGTCCAGCAGGGCCTCGCGGGCCTGCGTGACATTGCGGTCCGGGTCGCCCTCGGGCAGGAACCGCTCGTCACCCCACCACAGGTCGAGCCGCCCCCAGTCGATCGCGTCCCGCGCGGGAGCCGCCGCCAGCGCGGCCAGCAGCCCGTTGCCGTTGCGCCCGCCGGTGAGGACCACGGACGCGTAGCCCCGGGAGGCCTGCGCGTCCATGATCTTCGTGATGAGGCGGGCCGCGGCGGCCTGAGCCATCAGCTCCTTGTCGTGGTGCACGACCAGCTGCGGAGTGCTCACTTCGCAGCCGCCTTCCGGGACGAGGCCGTGGCCTTCTTCGCGGCCGCCTTCTTCGCCGGAGCCGGAGCCGGAGCCGCAGCCTCAGCCTCAGCCGCAGCAACGGCGGGCGCCTCGGGAGCCTCCTCGACGACCGCCGGAGCCGGAGTCGCGTTCAGCTTCTCCACCCCGAACCGCAGCGCCGAGGCGTACGTGTCGTCCGGGTCGAGCCGCCGCAGCTCCTCCGCGATCAGCTCGGCCGTCTCCCGCCGCTTGAGCGCCACCGCGCGGTCCGGCTGGCCCTCGATGGACAGCGTCGCGAGCGAGCCGTCCGCGCGGTCCAGGGTGATCGGGCCGTGGCTGGTGTCCATGCGGACCGCGGTGAGACCGGGGCCGCCCGACAGCGAGCGCTTCACCGGGACGTCCAGCCGGTCCGCGAGCCACATCGCGAGGAGCTCGCAGCTCGGGTTGAACTCCTCGCCCTCCACCTCGACGGCCTTGACGTCCACGGTGACCTGGTCCAGGGCCGCGGCCAGCATCGAGCGCCAGGGCGTGATGCGGGTCCAGGACAGGTCGGTGTCACCCGGCGTGTAGGTGTCGGCGCGGGCGCCGAGATCCCGTACCGGCTGCTCGGAGGCGTAGGTGTCGGTGACCCGGCGCTGGGCCAGGGCGCCCAGCGGGTCGTTCGCCGGGTCGATCGGTGCCTCCACCGGCCACCAGACGACCACGGGGGCGTCGGGCAGCAGCAGCGGCAGGACGACCGACTGGGCGTGGTTCACGACATCGCCGTACAGCCGCAGGACCACCGTCTCGCCGGTGCCCGCGTCCGCGCCCACCCGCACCTCGGCGTCGAGGCGGGACTGGGTGCGGTCGCGGGGAGTGCGGGAGACGCGCTTGATGACCACGAGCGTGCGCGAGGGGTGCTCGCGCGACGCGTCGTTGGCGGCCTTCAGGGCGTCGTAGGCGTTCTCCTCGTCCGTGACGATGACCAGCGTGAGCACCATGCCGACGGCCGGTGTGCCGATGGCGCGGCGGCCCTTGACCAGTGCCTTGTTGATCTTGCTGGCCGTGGTGTCGGTGAGGTCTATCTTCATGGCCGGCGCCAGCTCCGTCCCTCTCGTGCGAGCATTTCGTCCGCCTCGACCGGACCCCAGGTGCCGGACGGGTACTGGGCCGGCTTGCCGTGCTGGTCCCAGTACTCCTCGATCGGGTCGAGGATCTTCCAGGACAGCTCGACCTCCTCGGTGCGCGGGAAGAGGTTCGAGTCGCCGAGCAGGACGTCGAGGATCAGCCGCTCGTACGCCTCGGGCGAGGACTCCGTGAAGGACTCGCCGTAGGCGAAGTCCATCGACACGTCCCGGATCTCCATGGAGGTGCCGGGGACCTTCGAGCCGAAGCGGACCGTGATGCCCTCGTCGGGCTGGACGCGGATGACGATCGCGTTGGAGCCCAGCTCCTCGGTGGCCGTCGAGTCGAAGGGGGAGTGCGGCGCCCGCTGGAACACCACCGCGATCTCGGTGACCCGGCGGCCAAGCCGCTTGCCGGTCCTCAGATAGAAGGGCACGCCCGCCCAGCGGCGGTTGTCCACCTCCAGCTTGATCGCGGCGTACGTGTCCGTCTTGGACTTGGGGTCGATGCCCTCCTCCTGGAGGTACCCGACCGCCTGCTCGCCGCCCTGCCAGCCCTCGGCGTACTGCCCACGGACGGTGTCCCGGCCCAGGTCCTTCGGCAGCTTCACCGCGCCGAGCACCTTGGTCTTCTCGGCGGCCAGCGCGTCCGCGTCGAAGGAGGACGGCTCCTCCATGGCGGTGAGGGCCATGAGCTGGAGGAGGTGGTTCTGGATGACGTCACGGGCGGCGCCGATGCCGTCGTAGTAGCCGGCCCGGCCGCCGATGCCGATGTCCTCGGCCATCGTGATCTGTACGTGGTCCACGAAGGACCGGTTCCAGATCGGCTCGAACATCTGGTTGGCGAAGCGCAGCGCCAGGATGTTCTGGACCGTCTCCTTGCCCAGGTAGTGGTCGATGCGGAAGACCTGGTCCGAGCCGAAGACCTCGTGGACGACCTTGTTGAGCTCCTCGGCCGACTTCAGGTCGTGGCCGAACGGCTTCTCGATGACCGCGCGTCGCCAGGAGCCGCTGGACTGGTCGGCCAGCCCGTGCTTCTTCAGCTGCTGGATGACCACGGGGAAGGAGCGCGGCGGCACCGAGAGGTAGAAGGCGAAGTTGCCGCCCGTGCCCTGGGCCTTGTCGAGCTCCTCGATGGTGCCGCGCAGCCGCTCGAAGGCGTCGTCGTCGTCGAAGGTGCCCTGGACGAAGCGCATCCCCTGGATGAGCTGCTGCCAGACCTCCTCGCGGAACGGCGTACGAGCGTGCTCCTTGACGGCGTCGTGGACCTCCTGCGCGAAGTCCTCGTTCTGCCACTCGCGCCGGGCGAAACCGACCAGCGAGAAGCCCGGCGGCAGCAGACCCCGGTTCGCGAGGTCGTACACGGCGGGCATGAGCTTCTTCCGGGACAAATCGCCCGTGACGCCGAAGATGACCAGGCCCGACGGCCCCGCGATACGCGGGAGCCGTCGGTCGGCGGGGTCACGCAGCGGGTTGCTGCTCGACAAGGTTTCAGCCCTCCGAGGGGGCGAGGCGCTCCAGCTCCGCCTCGGTCGACTTGAGCAGGTCGTTCCAGGACGCCTCGAACTTCTCGACGCCCTCGTCCTCCAGCAGCTGCACGACCTCGTTGTAGGAGATCCCGAGCTTCTCGACCGCGTCGATCTCGGCGCGCGACTGCTCGTAGGTGCCGGCGACGGCGTTGCCGCGGATCTCGCCGCTCTCCTCGGTGGCCTGGAGAGTGGCTTCCGGCATGGTGTTCACCGTGTTCGGCGCCACCAGCTCGTCGACGTAGAGGGTCGGCTTGTAGGCCGGGTCCTTCACGCCGGTCGAGGCCCACAGCGGGCGCTGCTTGTTGGCCTGCGCCTTGTCCAGCTCCTGCCAGCGAGCAGAGGAGAAGACCTCTTCGTACGCCTCGTAGGCCAGCCGCGCGTTGGCGACGCCGGCCTTGCCGCGGGCGGCCTTGGCCTCGTCCGTGCCGAGCGCGTCGATCCGCTTGTCGATCTCGGTGTCCACGCGGGACACGAAGAAGGACGCCACGGAGTGGATCAGGGAGAGGTCCAGGCCCTTGGCCTTGGCCTTCTCCAGGCCCGCGAGGTACGCGTCCATGACCTCGCGGTAGCGCTCCAGCGAGAAGATCAGCGTGACGTTGACGCTGATGCCGTTGCCGATCACCTCGGTGATGGCCGGCAGACCCGCCTTGGTGGCCGGGATCTTGATGAGGGTGTTGGGACGGTCGACCAGCCAGGCCAGCTGCTTGGCCTCGGCGATGGTCGCCTTGGTGTTGTGGGCCAGGCGCGGGTCGACCTCGATCGACACGCGGCCGTCCTGGCCGCCGGTGGCGTCGAAGACCGGGCGCAGGATGTCGGCGGCGTCACGGACGTCCGCCGTGGTGATCATGCGGATCGCCTCTTCGACGGTGACCTTGCGGGCGGCGAGGTCGGCGAGCTGCTGCTCGTAACCGTCACCGCTGCTGATCGCCTTCTGGAAGATCGACGGGTTGGTCGTGACGCCCACGACGTGCTGCTGGTCGATCAGTTCGGCGAGGTTGCCGGACGTGATCCGCTTGCGCGACAGGTCGTCCAGCCAGATCGCGACGCCTTCTTCGGAGAGGCGCTTGAGTGCGTCTGTCATGGAATTACATCTCCTACGTGTCGTATATGAGCGTCAGCGCTGGGCAGCGGCGAGGGATTCCCGCGCCTTCGCGGCCACGTTCTCCGCAGTGAAGCCGAACTCCTGGAAGAGCACCTTGCCGTCGGCCGAAGCACCGAAGTGCTCCAGGGAAACGATGCGGCCGGCGTCCCCCACGTACTTGTGCCAGGTGAGACCGATACCGGCCTCCACCGCGACACGCGCCTTCACCGACGGCGGCAGGACGCTGTCCCGGTACCCCTGCTCCTGCTCCTCGAACCACTCCACGCACGGCATGGACACGACGCGGGTCGGTACACCGTCGGCCTCCAGCCGCTCGCGCGCCTCGACGGCGACGTGCACCTCGGAACCGGTGGCGATGAGGACGACCTCAGGGGCGTTGTTCGACGCCTCGAAGAGGACGTAGCCGCCCTTGACCGCGTCCTCGTTGGACTCGTACGTCGGCACGCCCTGACGGGTCAGCGCCAGACCGTGGGGGGCGCCCTTGCCGAAGACCTTCGTGTAGCGCTTGAGGATCTCGCGCCAGGCGATGGCGGTCTCGTTGGCGTCGGCCGGACGGACCACGTTCAGGCCCGGGATGGCGCGCAGCGAGGCGAGGTGCTCGACCGGCTGGTGGGTCGGGCCGTCCTCGCCGAGGCCGATGGAGTCGTGCGTCCACACGTACGTCACCGGCAGGTGCATCAGCGCGGACAGGCGCACCGCGTTGCGCATGTAGTCGGAGAAGACGAGGAACGTACCGCCGTAGATACGGGTGTTGCCGTGCAGCGCGATGCCGTTCATCTCCGCGGCCATGGAGTGCTCGCGGATGCCGAAGTGGATCGTGCGGCCGTACGGGTCCGCCTCCGGCAGCGGGTTGTCCGCCGGCAGGAAGGAACTGTCCTTGTCGATCGTGGTGTTGTTCGAGCCGGCCAGGTCGGCGGAGCCGCCCCACAGCTCGGGGATCACCGCGCCGAGCGCCTGGAGCACCTTGCCGGAGGCCGCACGCGTGGCGACACCCTTGCCGGGCTCGAAGACCGGGAGCTTGTCCTCCCAGCCCTTGGGCAGCTCGCCCGCGACGATGCGGTCGAACTCGGCGGCACGCTCGGCGTTGTTGTTGCGCCACTCCTGGAGCTGCTTCTCCCACTCGGCCTTGGCCTGGCGGCCACGGTCGAGGGCCTGGCGGGTGTGGCCGATGACCTCGTCGGAGACCTCGAAGCTCTGCTCCGGGTCGAAGCCGAGGACGCGCTTGGTGGCCGCGACCTCGTCGTCGCCGAGCGCCGAGCCGTGGGCGGCCTCGGTGTTCTGCGCGTTCGGGGCGGGCCAGGCGATGATCGAGCGCATCGCGATGAAGGACGGCTTGTCCGTCACCAGCTTCGCGGCCTCGATCGCGTTGTAGAGCGCGTGCGGGTCGAGGTCGCCGTCCGGCTTCGGGGCGACACGCTGCACATGCCAGCCGTACGCCTCGTAGCGCTTGACCGTGTCCTCGGAGACGGCCGTCTCGGTGTCGCCCTCGATCGAGATGTGGTTGTCGTCCCACAGCAGCACGAGGTTGCCGAGCTTCTGGTGGCCGGCCAGCGAGGACGCCTCGGCGGAGATGCCCTCCTGGAGGCAGCCGTCACCGGCGATCGCGTACACGAAGTGGTCGAACGGGGACTCGCCCTCGGCGGCCTCCGGGTCGAACAGGCCGCGCTCGTAGCGGGCCGCCATCGCCATGCCCACCGCGTTGGCGACACCCTGGCCCAGCGGACCGGTCGTCGTCTCGACGCCCTTGGTGTGGCCGTACTCCGGGTGACCGGGGGTCTTGGAGCCCCAGGTCCGGAACGCCTTCAGGTCGTCCAGCTCCAGGCCGAAGCCGGCCAGGTACAGCTGGGTGTAGAGGGTCAGGGACGAGTGGCCCGCGGACAGCACGAAGCGGTCACGTCCCACCCACTCGGGGTCGGCGGGGTCGTGCCGCATCACCTTCTGGAAGAGGGTGTAGGCGGCGGGAGCCAGGCTCATCGCCGTACCGGGATGGCCGTTGCCGACCTTCTGTACGGCGTCGGCGGCCAGGACGCGGGCGATGTCGACGGCCCGCTGGTCCAACTCGGTCCACTCGAGGTCTGTGGTGGTCGGCTTGGTGCTCACCCTGGGTCAGGGCTCCTCTCCACATGTCACGCATGTCGAATGCCGGTGCACGGGGCGCCCCGGCCGTTGTCGAGCCTACCCCCGTAAGTACGTGCGTTTTTTCGCGTCATTCCAGACTGCCGGGAGTCGCGACGATCCGCCTCCTGACTGGGCCGATTCGCCATTCGGCAACTGAATACGGACGCGCTCGTTCGAGTGCTCAACCGAGTGTCGATCAGCTCTTCCGGGGGTGCCGGTCCCCTCTTAAGGGGGTGCTGCCCAACACGACCCCACCCCCGCGAATGTCGGGGTATGGGCAACGTCTACAGTGGCGTGGTACGCGCGAGCCTTTACCGGGACTTCACACGGGAGGGGTTTGCTGGGATGTCTCTGTAGGGGTGTGCGTGACGGCCGTCGAATCCCGTCCAGCCGGGGTGCTGGGGGAGAGCAAGAGCTCGAGTCACCGGCCGTTCGGGGCCCGTGTCAAGGCATTCGTGGCGCTGACCAAGCCCCGGATCATCGAACTGCTGCTGATCACCACGGTCCCGGTGATGTTCCTCGCCGAGCAGGGGGTGCCCGATCTGACGCTGGTGCTTCTCACCTGCCTGGGCGGCTACCTCTCCGCGGGCGGCGCCAACGCGCTGAACATGTACATCGACCGCGACATCGACGCGCTGATGGACCGCACGTCGCAGAGACCGCTGGTCACCGGCATGGTGTCGCCGCGCGAGTGCCTCGCCTTCGGCATCACCCTCGCGGTCGTCTCCACGCTCCTGTTCGGCCTGACCGTCAACTGGCTGTCCGCCTGGCTGTCCCTCGGAGCGCTGCTCTTCTACGTCGTCGTCTACACGATGATCCTCAAGCGGCGTACGTCGCAGAACATCGTGTGGGGCGGCATCGCCGGCTGCCTCCCGGTGCTGATCGGCTGGTCGTCCGTCACGAACTCCCTGTCGTGGGCGCCGGTCATCCTCTTCCTCGTCATGTTCTTCTGGACGCCGCCGCACTACTGGCCGCTGTCCATGAAGGTGAAAGAGGACTACGCGCGCGTGGGTGTGCCCATGCTGCCGGTGGTCGCCTCCAACAAGGTGGTCGCCAAGCAGATCGTGATCTACAGCTGGGTCATGGTCGCGGTCTCCCTGCTCCTCACCCCTCTCGGCTACACGGGCTGGTTCTACACCCTGGTGGCGCTGCTGGCCGGCGGCTTCTGGCTGTGGGAGGCGCACGGGCTCCAGAACCGGGCCAAGGCCGAGGTGACGGGCGGCAAGCTCAAGGAGATGCGGCTGTTCCACTGGTCGATCACGTACGTGTCGATCCTCTTCCTCGCCGTCGCGGTGGACCCCTTCCTGCGCTAGACGCGCTGAGGCAAGGGTCACGCCCCCCGGGCGTCGCCGATTGATCTACCCGTCGGTAGCATCCTGGCCATGGCAGACACGCAGCAGGTTGACGCGAAGGCCGACCGTACGGCGGCCAAGCTCGCCAAGCAGATCAGCGCCTTCTCCAAGGCACACGGCGGCGCCGAGGGCCAGGTGGCCTACCTGGGTGACCGCGGCGCCCGCATCGCCCTCGTCGGCGAGGACGGCGAGTGGGGCAACCTGGTGGCCCCCACCGTCGAGATCGCCCAGAAGGCGGTCGAGAAGGCCGGCATCACCGTCCACGAGGACTTCGACGGCGAGTTCGCCGCGAAGGTGCGCACGGGTCCGTACGAGTGGACCCGCATGGCGGGCATCCAGGTGGGCGGCCCGAAGAACGGCTGACGCACACGGGTTTCACACCGGGTGTGCGACAGCAACACCTGACACCCCGTTCACCCGTTAGGCCCCGTAGCAAGGACACGGTCCAGCCACGGGAGCCCGGATGATCGAAACGCCGTCCCTCGTGGACCAGTACTGCCACGGCGTACTGAGAACCGAGCTGGGCCTCGGCACCTTCGAGGCCCAGTTGGCCCGTACCGAGGGGCCGCCCGCCCCCGGTACGACCCTCTTCGACACCCAGACCGGTTTCGCCGTACGGCGTCTGTGCCCCCCGCTCCTCGGTCTGGAACCGCACTGCCCGCCCGCCCGCTATCTCGCCCGGCGTCGTGAACTCGGCGTACTGGAGGCGGGCCGCCGGCTGCTGCGGGGCAGCGGCATCACGACGTACCTCGTCGACACCGGCCTGCCCGGCGATCTGACCGGCCCCGGCGAGATGGCCGCGGCGTCGGCCGCCGAGGCCCGCGAGATCGTGCGGCTCGAACTCCTCGCCGAACAGGTCGCCGACACCTCCGGCACGGTCGAGTCCTTCCTCGCCAATCTCGCCGAGTCGGTGCACGGGGCGGCGGTCGGCGCGGTCGCCTTCACCTCGGTGGCGGGGGTACGGCACGGACTGGCGCTGGCGCCCGAGCCGCCGGGGCCGGGGGAGGTGCGGGGCGCGGCCGGCCGCTGGCTGGCGGGGCGCCGGGTGGGCGGCGAGCTGTCCGATCCGGTTCTGCTACGACACCTGCTGTGGATCGCGGTCGCCTCGGGGCTGCCGCTCCAGCTGCACGCCGGGCTCGGTGAGCCGGGGCTGCGGATCGACCGTACGGACCCGGTCCTGCTCACGGACTTCGTCCGGGCGACCGCCGGGCTCGGCACCGACCTGATCCTGCTGCACGGCTATCCGTACCACCGCCATGCCGCCCATCTCGCCGGCGTCTTCCCGCATGTGTACGCCGACTCGGGCGCCGCTCTGGTACGTACGGGTGCCCGCGCGGCGACCGTCCTGGCGGAGATCCTCGAACTCGCCCCCTTCGGCAAGATCCTCTTCTCCAGCGGCGCCCAGGGCCTGCCCGAACTGCATGTCGTCGGCGCGCGGCTGTTCCGCGAGGCGCTGGCCCGGGTGCTGGGCAACTGGGTCGCCGAGGGGGCGTGGTCGCTGGCGGACGCGCAGCGGGTCGCGGGGCTCATCGCGGCGGGGAACGCGCGCCGGGTGTACGGGCTGGAGTGAGGCGGTCAGGGGGTGGGTGTGGGGTGAGCTGGTGTGGAGGCGGGTGTGGGGTGCGCCGGTGTGGAGGTGGGTGTGTCGTGTGCCGATGTGGCTGCGGGCGTGGAGTGGCCGGTGTGGCGGCAGGTGTGGAGTGGCCCGTGTGGAGGCGAGCGTGGGGTGTGCCGGTGTGGGGTGCGTGGGGGGTGTGCGGGTGGGGCGGCTTGTACAGGATGGGCGTATGCAGACCGATGCCTTACTCGACCGTTTCCTCACCGGCCTCGAACCCCTCGCGCCGCTCGCCGTCTGGGCCCATGGCTCCCTCGCCGGCGGCGACTACCAGGAGGGCCGCAGCGACCTGGACCTGATCGCCGTACTGGACCGTCCGATCTCGCCCCGCACGACCTGGCGGCTGGCGAAGGCGCACGCACGGCTGCGGGGCGAGCCGCTCGCCGCGCAGCTGCACTGCACGTATCTGACGCCGGACGCCGTGGAGAACTCCGCCCGGCCGCACCTGACCTGGGCGCACGAACAGCTGTTCAAGCGGCCCGTGACCCCGGTGACCCGGCGTGAACTGCACACCTTCGGGCGGGTGCTGCACGGGAAGGACCCGGCGGGACTGCTGCCGCCGGTGCTGGACCTCGAACTCGACGAGTTCGTCGTACGCGACCAGCGTGACTTCTGGCGGCCCAAGCTGGCGAAGGCGGAACGCTGGCGGCAGGCCCCCTGGGTCGACGTCGGCCTGACGACCTTCGCCCGGGCGACCGCCACCCTGCGCGACGGACGGCTCCTCACCAAGCGGGAGGCGCTGGAGCTGCTGCCGGAGCTGGGGGCGCCCATCGAGGTGGTGGAGGACATCAGGCGACGGCGGTACGAGGACCCCGCGCCGCCCACCGAGGAGTGGACGGCGCGCAGGGGTGAGCTGACCCGGGGCTACCTGGGACCGGCGATCGACGGACTGGTCGCGGCGTACGGCTGACCGGCTACTCGGCCGAACCGCGGTGGATGCCGGGGAGCGGCCCCCTGTCCTCGTACGTCCTGTCCCCGTCGTGGACCACGTGCGCGAGCCCGGCCCCGTCCGCCGAACGCCCGAACTGGGCGTAGTGGTTGGCGTAGGTCTGCGGCCGGCGGGAGCGCGGTCCGAGGACGAGGCAGTTGAAGTAGTCGTCCGGGTCGAAGCGGTGCCGCAGGTGTTCGCCGAGGGCGAGGCTGTTGGAGAAGACGACCCAGGTGCCGAGCACGTCGACGCAGCGGTGGCCCGTCTGCTCCTCCCAGCGGAAGAGCTCCTTGCTGATCGGGGTGGAGAGGATCGGGACGAACAGATGGGAGACCCCGAACGCCCGCAGGGGTGCTTCCCAGTCGGTCGACTGCTTGATGTCCTCGCAGATCAGCACGGCGATCCGGCCGAGGGAGGTCTCCAGGACGGTGACCTTGTCGCCGAGGGTGATGTCCTCGTCCACCGGCTCGACGGTCGGCCGGTTGGGCAGCTCCCAGTCGGCCGCCTGACCGGCGGCCAGGGTGAAGCCGGCCGTCTTGTCGTGTTCGAGCAGTGTCTCGCCGGTGAAGCGGTCGATCAGGATCGCCCGGTTCGGGGGCGGTTTCTCGTCCCCGACGGGTCCGCTGCCCAGCAGGAGCCACTGAAGGGCGCTGCCGGGGCGCGGTTCCGTGTCCAGCAGGGTCCGCCAGTGGTCCAGCAGGCCCGCGGAGAGTGCGTATTCCGGCAGAATGGCGATCTTGGCACCGGACTGTTCGAGATTGCGCATTGTTTTGTCGAGACGTTCGTACAACGGCCTGTCGTTGATCCGTATTCGATACAGACCCTGATCCGCTTCCTCGCGGAATTCGAACGGCTGCTCGTTCAGTTGTTCCATCAAAGGAACGGCACCGACGGAAATCGCTTCCTTTCCCGAGAAGTGCGCGCCATTGCGTGGGATCAGACAGGCGTGTTCGACCCTGTCGCACATGTCCTGCGGAACGCGATGCACCTTGAAGAACTCCGCTTTGCGCGTCGGGCGGGTGTGCAGTGTCCCCGGCCAGGCGCAGCGGGGCAGCAGTAATCCCGTCGTGCGGCCGAGCGGGTCGTTCAGACAGCCGTGCAGGCTGTAGCGGTCGGTGAGCCACGCCACGGTCCTCGCGTCGAAGGTCTGACCGAAGGGGTTGGCCATGTTGAGCGCCAGGTCGAGCCCCGTGAGCACGGCGAACATCCCGCGGGCGCCGTGCCGCGCGATGATCTCCCTGGTCAGCCAGGTGTCGGCGTCCCCGTGGTCCAAGACGTCCAGATAGACCTCGTCGGCGAGCCGCTGGGTGTCCCCGTCGCGGCGCCAGCCCCTCGCCTCGGCTCCGCGGAAGTGGGTGTCCGGCAGCGCGTCGTACAGAGTGACGAACAGATCGGCCGGATCCGACGGCAATTCGAGCCCATTGATCGAATGGAGATGGGCGCCCCCGTCTTCTTTTGCGCTCATGGTTCCCCCTGGTCCGTAGCGCTTAACCAGATATTAACGAGCCACATTGCATATGCGGGCGGTGTTTTACAGAGTGCGGCTTCCGTAAAGGGCTTCCCGATGCGCCCGGGTAAATCATGGAGACGTCACTTGACAGTCACTTGACATCGGAGGATGGTGAATTGGGAGCGTCTTGTCCCAGCTCGAGGAGAGATCCATAGAGGGGTGTGTCATGGCGGATGTACGTCGTCGCAAGGATCGGGAACCGGCGGTCCGGCGTGATCGGTTGACCGAGGTGCAGAGCATGGTCGACGCGATGAAGTCGGAGAAGGAGATCCCCGAAGGCCGCTTCACCGCGCTGGGGATGCTGATCACGGACGCCTCGCTGGCCGCTGACGAGCCTGCGCTGGAAGCCGCCCACAACGGTCTGCGCTGGCTGTACGGAAGGTATGTCCGCGACGGCGCCGACATACGTGCGGAGCAGCGCGGACGCCTCCTCGGTCTGATCGACGTGACGTACTGGAGCCTGCGCAGGCTGCCCTCCGGACTGCAGCTCTCCCTCGATCCGCGGAGCCATGCCGCCCGGTTCCTCGTGGAGATCGCCCGGGAACCGGGCCTGAACAACGAGACGCTGGCCGAGCGGCTGGACGTGGACGTCACCGAGGTCAGCCGGATCGGCAGGCGCATGCTGGCCTCCGGCGTCGCCTGGCGCAGCCGCCAGTGGCGGCACAACTCCTGGGACGTCACCCCGCGCGGCATGCACTACCTGGAGGAGACCGGGCTGCTGCCGCAGCCCCAGGAGCCCGCCACGCCCGCTCCGCAGGATCGGGAGGCGCGGGATCTCGACTACTTCGTCGGCGTCAAGGTGCGGCCGAGCCGGCTGACCGGCGCCGTGATCGACGCGTCCGGCACCACCCTCGCCCGCGCCGACCACGAGCTGGAAGCGGTGGAGAGCGAGCGCGAGGCGGTCACGGTCCTCGCGGACTTCGTGGCGGAGCTGATGGACCGGGCCCCGGCCGTCGGCGGCAAGGCCGGCGTCCACCGGACCGGGCTCGGCATCGAGATCGGCGCCCATGTCAGCGCCGACCGGGGCGAGGTGGTCAAGGCGCCCAACTACGCGGCGGGTGTGGGCTGGTCGGGCCTGACCCTGGCCGCACCGCTCCGGGAGGCGACCGGACTGCCGACGATCCTGGAGAACGACGCGAACGCGCTGGCCCTGGCCGAAGCGGCCCTCGGGGAGACCCGGGGCCACCGTCACTCGGCCGTCGTCCTCCTCGACCACGGTGTCGGCGCGGGCATCGTCGCCGACGGCAGGATCCTGCACGGTGCCACGGGCGCCGCCGGGGAGATC
This sequence comes from Streptomyces sp. NPDC001536, assembly GCF_042894505.1. Taxonomy (NCBI): domain Bacteria; kingdom Bacillati; phylum Actinomycetota; class Actinomycetes; order Kitasatosporales; family Streptomycetaceae; genus Streptomyces; species Streptomyces sp. NPDC001536. Next base: position 192,199 of record NZ_JBIAVQ010000005.1, on the reverse strand, counting down.
GGGCACGTGGTGGTCGAGCCGGACGGACCCCAGTGCAGCTGCGGCAACCGGGGCTGTCTGGAGAGCGTGGTCGGTGTCGACGCCATCGCCCGCCGGGTCCGCGAGCTGACCGCCCTGCCGGTCCGGGACCTGGACGCGGTGCTCGCGCTGCTGTCGACGGCATGGAGCAAGCAGGTCGAGGACGTACTGGAACACGCCGGTGCGGCCCTCGGCACCGGTCTGTCCGCGCTCGTCAACTTCACGGACCCCGAGCGGATCGTCCTGTACGGGCCCCCCGGGCTCGTGTGCCCGGACGACTCGGACTCCGCGGCGCTCTTCATGGCCAAGGTCCAGGAGACGGTGACGAGCCAGGTGTTCTCGACGGAGGGCAAGGCCGTCACCCTCACCACCAAGCCCTACGGCGACGCGTCCGGCGCCCGCGCCGCCGCCGTGGCCGCCCTGCGACAGCTGACGCGGAAGTAGGCACGGCCGGTGGGGGAGGAACCGCCGCGGCCGGAGCCGCGGACGCCGTCCAGGGTGGGGGAGAGCGACGCGAGCACGAGGGACATCCTCGTACTCGCCGTCTTCCTGCTGCTGTTGACCGTCACGCTCGGCGTCGTCCTGGTCCAGATGTGGCCGCCCCCACCGGACCCCACCGCGACCGGCCCCGAACCGGCCGCCCGCGTACGCGTCCTGTTCTGGTCGCCGAGCCTGACCCGCGAGACCAGGCTGTTCGTCGTCATCCTGGCGACGGGGGCAGTCGGCGCGCTGATCCACACCCTGCGCTCGCTCTACGAGTACGTGGGCAACCGGCTGCTGCGCCGCAGCTGGGTGCTGATGTACGCCGTGGAGCCGTTCGTCGGATCGGCGCTGGCGCTCGTCGTCTATCTCGTGCTGCGGGGCGGGCTGACGACCACCCTGGCCTCGTCGAGCGACATCAATCCCTATGGGGTGGCCGCGGCGGCCGCGCTGGTCGGCATGTTCTCGCGCCAGACCGTGGAGAAGCTGCTCGCGGTGTTCGAGACCCTCCTGGCCCCCGCCGAGCGGAGCGCCGACCGGATCCCCGCCCGGGACGGCGGGTCAGATCCCGGCGGCGAGCGATGACGTGGCCTGCGCCGGGAGCGGCACCTCGGTGTCCGTCTCGGGCCGCTCCCGCAGCGCCAGCAGCACCCGCAGGACCGCGATCCACACCAGGCAGGAGCCGAACATGTGCAGGCCGACCAGGACCTCGGGCAGATCGGTGAAGTACTGGACGTAGCCGATGACACCCTGGGCGAGCAGGACCAGGAAGAGGTCACGGGTGCGGTGCAGGGGGCCCTTCGGGGCGTCGACCGCCTTGAGGACGAACCACAGGGCGAACGTCAGCGTCACCACGATCCAGGCCAGCACGGCGTGCAGCTTGCTGACCGTCTCCCAGTCCAGCGGCATCCGCTCGACCTCGCTGGAGTCACCCGCGTGCGGTCCCGACCCGGTCACCACCGTGCCCACCGCGATCAGCAGCACGGACGCGGCGACCAGGAACCACACCAGCTGCTGCACCGACTTGCCGACCAGCGGACGCGCCTGCCCGTCGCCCTCCCGGGTGCGCTGCCACATCACCGTGGCCACCGCGATCAGCGCCGTCGACAGCAGGAAGTGCGCGGCGACCGTGTACGGGTTGAGGCCGACCAGCACCACGATCCCGCCGAGGATCGCGTTGCCCATCACGACCCAGAACTGTGCCCAGCCCAGCCGGGTGAGGCCACGCCGGTAGGGCTTCTCGGAGCGTGCGGCGATGATCGCCCAGCCGACGGCGGCGCACAGCACGTACGTCAGCATGCGGTTGCCGAACTCGATCACCCCGTGCACGCCCATGGCGCTCGTGGTGGTCAGCGAGTCGTCGGTGCACTTGGGCCAGGTCGGGCAGCCGAGGCCCGAACCGGTGAGCCGCACCGCGCCACCGGTGACCACGATGACCACCGACATGACGAGTGCGGCGAGGGCCGCCCGCTGTACGGTCCGGGGGTCCGGGGTCCAGCGTGCGGCGATGAAGGCGAGCGGGTTGCGCACGGCGGCTGCGGCGTCGGCGGGGGTCAGGTTCGGCACGCGTCCCATCGTAGGCCGCCGCTTGTGCACGCTTTCACGAGGGTCCGGCACGGACCTACTCCCAACGGAAGAACCGGCCCGCCGCGGCCAGCCCCGCGACCGCCCACACGGCGAGGATCCCCAGGTCGCCCCACGGCATGCCGGCGCCGTGCTGGAGCACGTCCCGCAGTCCGTCGGACAGGGCGTTGATGGGCAGCAGCCCGAGGACGTCCTGTGCGCCGGAGGGGAACTTGTCCATGGGCACGATGACGCCGCCGCCGACGAGCAGGAGCAGGAAGACGAGGTTCGCGGCGGCCAGCGTGGCCTCCGCCTTCAGGGTGCCCGCCATCAGCAGGCCCAGGCCGGAGAAGGCCGCGGTGCCCAGGATCAGCAGGAGCAGGACGGCGAGCGGGTTGCCGTGCGGCTCCCAGCCCAGGGCGAAGGCGATCACCGTCAGCAGGACGATCTGGAGGATCTCCGTGACCAGCACCGACACCGTCTTGGCCGTCATCAGGCCCCAGCGGGGGAGCGGGGAGGCGGCCAGCCGCTTCAGGACGCCGTAGCGGCGCTCGAAGCCCGTCGCGATCGCCTGGCCGGTGAAGGCCGTCGACATGACCGCGAGGGCGAGGATGCCGGGGGCCAGGAAGTCCACCGCCTCGCCCGCGCCCGTGTCGACGATGTCGACCGAGCTGAACAGGACCAGGAGGAGGGTGGGGATCACGACGGTCAGCAGGAGCTGCTCGCCGTTGCGCAGGAGCATCTTCGTCTCGAGCGCCGCCTGGGCCATGATCATGCGGGGCAAAGGTGCCGCCCCGGGCTTCGGGGTGTACGTACCCACGGTCACGAGCGCAGCTCCTTGCCGGTCAGCTCCAGGAATACGTCTTCCAGGGTGTGCCGCTCGACCGAGATCCGCTCCGGCATCACCCCGTGCTGCGCGCACCATGACGTCACCGTCGCGAGCAGCTGCGGGTCGACCTTGCCGCCGACCCGGTAGGAGCCCGGCGTCAGCTCCGCGGCCGTGCAGTCGGCCGGGAGGGCCTTCAGCAGCGAGCCCACGTCCAGGCCCGGGCGGCCGGCGAAGCGGAGGGTGTTCTCGGCGCCGCCTCGGCACAGTTCCTCGGGGGAGCCCTGGGCGATGACCTTGCCCGCGTCGATGATCGCGACGTCGTCGGCGAGCTGCTCGGCCTCGTCCATGTAGTGCGTGGTGAGGATGACGGAGACACCGTCGGTGCGCAGATCGCGGATCAGGTCCCAGGTCGCACGGCGGGCCTGCGGGTCGAGCCCGGCGGTCGGCTCGTCCAGGAACACCAGCTCCGGGCGGCCCACCACGGCCATCGCGAGGGCGAGCCGCTGCTGCTGGCCGCCCGACAGCCGGCGGTACGTCGTCCTGCCGCAACCGCCCAGTCCCAGGCGCTCGATGAGCGCGTCCACGTCCAGCGGGTGGGCGTGCAGCCTGGCGACATGGCGCAGCATCTCGTCCGCCCGCGCACCCGAGTAGACACCGCCGGACTGGAGCATCACGCCGATCCGGGTGTGCAGCTCACCGGAGTGCCGGACCGGGTCGAGGCCCAGGACGCGCACCGTGCCGGAGTCCGGCTTGCGATACCCCTCGCAGGTCTCGACCGTGGTCGTCTTGCCCGCCCCGTTGGGACCGAGTACGGCGGTCACCCCCGCCGTGGCCACCAGGTCGAGGCCGTTCACCGCGGTCTTCGTGCCGTACCGCTTCACCAGGGCCTGGACCTGGACCACGGGCTCGCTTCGCATGGCTCAAGAGTCTAGGTACGCGATGCGCGCCTCAGACGGGCGGGTGCAGGATCTCCTCCTCACGGGGCCGGTGCACCGCCAGCCACCGTTCGGCGTAGGCCACCGCGTCGGCCACCGGGAACAGCCGTGCGTCGGCCGCGCCCACCGTCCCCCGTACGACGGGACGGTCCCGCTCGAAGTCGTGCCCGAGCTCGTCGAACCGCTCCGAGGTGATCGACACCTCGGTCACCGTCTCCCAGCCGGCCGGGCCCGGGCGGCCCACCTTCACCAGGGGCGAGGGGATGCGGTACTCGGCGAGATGGAAGCTCGTGCATGTGTCGTAGCCGGCGCCGAGCAGGAGCACGCGCGCGTGGAGGGCTTCGAGGCGGGCGAGGGGGCTGTGCTCGCCGAGGCGGCAGTCGGTCGCGTGTCCGTCGACGACCTCGGCGGCGCGGCCGCCGATCGCCGCGAACGACGTCTGCGGGTGCGCGCTGCGCTGGGCGCCCGGCCAGGTGCGCACGGTCTCCGGGAGGACGCCGACCCCGCGCGAGGGCGTGACCTGGGGGTCGTAGGGCGGCATGGCGGCGCGGATCGTGTCCCACCACTCCTCGGGCACCGGTGGGTTCGCCCACAGGGCGGGGTCCGAGAGGTCGCCGGTCTGGGTGGGGACCACGAGGGTGCCGTCCGGGCCGAGGGCGTCGAGCAGTCCCTGGACCACGGCCACGGGTCCTCCGCAGACCCAGCCGAGCGACTTCAGGGAGGAGTGGACGAGGAGGATCTCGCCGTCCCGGACGCCCAGCTCGCGCACCTGCGCGGCGACGGTGCCGCGGGTGACAAGAGGGCCGGTCGGAGGGGGTATGGCCATGGTGCTGGAGTGTCCCGGAAGGGGCCCGGCGATGCCACCGAATTGATCGATCAAAGATCGTTTCCGCAGGTCAGGTTAGCTTTACCTAAGTGACGCACCGCACCGTGGATCGGTCCCGGCGTGGGTTGCCCGGCTCTGAGGAATTACGCAACAATGGTGTTGTGAAAAACGTCGGCGAGGCTCAGGAGACCCCCACGGGGGCCCTGAACGAGGAGCTCGCGACCGGTGAGCGCTCGACGCGCAACCGGGTCGCGCGGTCCATCCTGGACCACGGGCCCTCGACCGTCGCAGAGCTGGCCGGCCGCCTCGGCCTGACCCAGGCCGCCGTCCGCAGGCATCTCGACGCACTGGTCGCCGACGACGTCGTGGAGGCACGCGAGCAGAAGGTCTACGGCGCGCGGACGCGGGGGCGTCCCGCCAAGGTCTTCGCGCTCACCGACTGCGGCCGTGACGCCTTCGACCAGTCCTACGACAAGCTCGCCGCGGACGCTCTGCGCTGGATCGCGGAGCGGTTCGGCGGGGACGAGGCCGTCGTGGCCTTCGCCCGCGCGCGGATCGCCGAGCAGGCCACCGCGTACCGCGAGGCCATCGAGGCCGCCGCCCCCGAGGAGCGCACCGAAGCCCTGGCCAAGGCCCTGAGCGCGGACGGGTACGCTGCTACGGCGCGCAGCGCACCGGTCGGCGAGCAGCTGTGCCAGCACCACTGCCCCGTCGCCCACGTCGCGGAAAAGTTCCCGCAGCTCTGCGAGGCGGAGACCGAGATCTTCTCCCAGCTGCTCGGAACGCACGTCCAGCGACTGGCGACCATCGCGCACGGTGACGGCGTCTGCACGACGTTCATCCCAAAGATTTCCCACACCACACATAACGCATCTGCAAGCACGGCCGGGAGGAACCCCGCATGACTCTCCCCATCGAGGAGACTGCCCACCCCGAGCTCGAGGGCCTGGGTAAGTACGAATACGGCTGGGCGGACTCCGACACTGCCGGTGCTTCCGCGCGACGCGGCATCAACGAGGACGTCGTCAAGGACATCTCCGCGAAGAAGTCCGAGCCGGAGTGGATGACCAAGCTCCGTCTCAAGGGCCTGCGTCTGTTCGACAAGAAGCCCATGCCGAACTGGGGCTCGGACCTCTCGGGCATCGACTTCGACAACATCAAGTACTTCGTGCGCTCCACGGAGAAGCAGGCGGAGTCCTGGGAGGACCTGCCCGAGGACATCAAGAACACGTACGACAAGCTCGGCATCCCCGAGGCGGAGAAGCAGCGCCTCGTCGCCGGTGTCGCGGCCCAGTACGAGTCCGAGGTCGTCTACCACCAGATCCGCGAGGACCTGGAGGAGCAGGGCGTCATCTTCCTCGACACCGACACCGCCCTGAAGGAGCACCCGGAGCTCTTCAAGGAGTACTTCGGCACCGTCATCCCGGTCGGCGACAACAAGTTCGCGTCGCTGAACACCGCGGTGTGGTCCGGCGGCTCCTTCATCTACGTGCCGCCGGGCGTCCACGTGGAGATCCCGCTCCAGGCCTACTTCCGTATCAACACGGAGAACATGGGCCAGTTCGAGCGGACCCTGATCATCGTCGACGAGGGTGCCTACGTGCACTACGTCGAGGGTTGTACGGCCCCGATCTACAAGTCGGACTCGCTGCACTCCGCGGTCGTCGAGATCATCGTCAAGAAGAACGCCCGCTGCCGTTACACGACCATCCAGAACTGGTCGAACAACGTCTACAACCTGGTCACCAAGCGCGCCGTGGCGTACGAGGGCGCGACCATGGAGTGGATCGACGGCAACATCGGCTCCAAGGTCACCATGAAGTACCCGGCCGTCTACCTGATGGGCGAGCACGCCAAGGGCGAGACCCTCTCCATCGCCTTCGCGGGCGAGGGCCAGCACCAGGACGCCGGCTCCAAGATGGTCCACATGGCGCCGAACACCTCCTCCAACATCGTCTCCAAGTCGGTGGCGCGCGGTGGCGGTCGTACGTCCTACCGCGGTCTCGTCGAGATCGGCGAGGGCGCCCACGGCTCCAAGTCCAACGTGCTGTGCGACGCGCTGCTGGTGGACACCATCTCCCGCTCCGACACGTACCCCTACGTGGACGTCCGCGAGGACGACGTGTCCATGGGCCACGAGGCGACCGTCTCCAAGGTCAGCGACGACCAGCTCTTCTACCTGATGAGCCGGGGCATGACCGAGTTCGAGGCGATGGCCATGATCGTGCGCGGCTTCGTCGAGCCCATCGCGAAGGAGCTCCCGATGGAGTACGCGCTGGAGCTCAACCGGCTGATCGAGCTGCAGATGGAAGGCGCGGTCGGCTAAGACCCGGTCTTCTGTAAAGCAGCTAGCGAAATCTGACGCAGGAAGAGAGCAGACCGACAGCCATGGCTGAGGCTCAGAACATCCCGGTGGGGTCCACCACCGCCGGCGCGGTGGCCGTTGCCGCCGAGTCGACCGTCGCGACGCGCATGAGCGCGCCGCCGTCCTTCGACGTGGCGGACTTCCCGGTCCCGCACGGCCGCGAGGAGGAGTGGCGGTTCACCCCGCTGGAGCGCCTGCGCGGGCTGCACGACGGCACCGCCGTCGCCACCGACGGGGGCCTGAAGGTCGACGTCGAGGCGCCCGCGGGCGTCACGGTCGAGACCGTCGACCGTGACGACGCCCGCCTCGGCAAGGCGGGCACCCCGGTGGACCGCATCGCCGCCCAGGCCTACTCGGCGTTCGAGAAGGCCGGTGTGATCACCGTCCCCAAGGAGACGGTCCTCACCGAGCCGATCCGGATCGCCGTGCACGGTGAGGGCGGCACCGCCTTCGCCCACCAGGTGATCGAGCTGGGCGCCTTCGCCGAGGCCGTCGTCGTCATCGACCACACCGGTGACGCCGTCCTCGCCGCCAACGTCGACTACCTCCTGGGCGACGGTGCCAAGCTGACCGTCGTCTCCGTCCAGGACTGGGACGACAAGGCCGTGCACGTGGCGCAGCACAACGCGCTGATCGGCCGGGACGCCACCTTCAAGTCCTTCGTGGTCACCTTCGGTGGCGACCTCGTCCGCCTCCACCCGCGCGTCGCCTACGCCGGCACCGGTGGCGAGGCCGAGCTCTTCGGTCTGTACTTCACGGACGCCGGCCAGCACCAGGAGCACCGCCTCCTGGTCGACCACAACACCCCGCACTGCAAGTCGAACGTGGCCTACAAGGGCGCGCTCCAGGGCGAGGGCGCCCACGCCGTGTGGATCGGCGACGTGCTCATCGAGGCCAAGGCCGAGGGCACGGACACCTACGAGCTGAACCGCAACCTCGTCCTCACGGACGGCGCCCGGGTCGACTCGGTGCCGAACCTGGAGATCGAGACCGGCGAGATCGTGGGCGCCGGACACGCCTCCGCCACCGGCCGCTTCGACGACGAGCAGCTCTTCTACCTGATGGCCCGGGGCATCCCGGCCGACGAGGCCCGTCGCCTGGTGGTCCGCGGCTTCTTCGCCGAGCTGGTCCAGCAGATCGGTGTCGACGACATCCAGGAACGCCTTCTCGTGAAGATCGACGAGGAGCTGGAGGCGTCCGTCTGATGACGTTCGTACGCGCCTGTGGGCTGAGCGAGCTGGAGGAGGACACCCCGAAGCGGGTGGAACTCGACGGCACGCCGGTCTCGGTCGTCCGCACCGAGGGCGAGGTGTTCGCGATCAACGACATCTGCTCGCACGCGAACGTCTCGCTCTCCGAGGGCGAGGTGGAGGACTGCCAGATCGAGTGCTGGCTGCACGGCTCCGCGTTCGACCTCCGTACCGGCAAGCCGTCCGGCCTTCCCGCGACGCGCCCCGTCCCCGTATACCCCGTAAAGATCGAAGGGGACGACGTGCTCGTCTCCCTCACCCAGGAGTCCTGAGGAACCCATGGCAACGCTTGAAATCCACGACCTGCACGTCACCGTCGAGGCCGACAACGCCACGAAGGAGATCCTCAAGGGCGTCGACCTGACCGTGAAGCAGGGCGAGACGCACGCCATCATGGGCCCCAACGGCTCCGGCAAGTCGACCCTCGCCTACTCGCTCGCGGGCCACCCGAAGTACACGATCACCGGCGGCACCGTCACCCTCGACGGCGAGGACGTCCTGGAGATGTCCGTCGACGAGCGCGCCCGCGCGGGCCTGTTCCTGGCGATGCAGTACCCGGTCGAGGTCCCCGGCGTCTCGGTCTCCAACTTCCTGCGCACCTCCGCCACCGCCATCCGCGGCGAGGCCCCCAAGCTCCGCCTGTGGGTCAAGGAGGTCAAGGAGGCCATGCAGCGCCTCAACATGGACCCCGCCTTCGCCGAGCGCAATGTCAACGAGGGCTTCTCCGGCGGTGAGAAGAAGCGCCACGAGATCCTCCAGCTCGAACTGCTCAAGCCGAAGATCGCGATCCTCGACGAGACGGACTCCGGTCTGGACGTCGACGCCCTTCGTATCGTCTCCGAGGGCGTCAACCGCGTCCGCGAGACCGGCGAGGTCGGCACCCTGCTGATCACGCACTACACGCGCATCCTGCGCTACATCAAGCCCGACCACGTGCACGTGTTCGCGAACGGCCGTATCGCCGAGTCCGGCGGCCCGGAGCTCGCCGACCAGCTCGAGGCCGAGGGCTACGACAAGTACGTGAAGGGTGGCGCATCCGCGTGACACAGCTGCCGGGCCTCCTCGACACAGAGGCGATCCGCAAGGACTTCCCCATCCTGGACCGCCAGGTCCACGACGGTAAGAAGCTCGTGTACCTGGACAACGCGGCGACCTCGCAGAAGCCGCGCCAGGTCCTGGACGCCCTGAACGAGTACTACGAGCGCTACAACGCCAACGTCCACCGCGGTGTGCATGTGCTCGCCGAGGAGGCCACGGCGCTGTACGAGGGCGCGCGGGACAAGGTCGCGTCGTTCATCAACGCGCCCTCCCGCGACGAGGTGATCTTCACCAAGAACGCCTCCGAGTCGCTCAACCTCGTGGCGAACATGCTGGGCTGGGCGGACGAGCCCTACCGCGTGGACCACGAGACCGAGATCGTCATCACGGAGATGGAGCACCACTCCAACATCGTGCCGTGGCAGCTGCTCTCGCAGCGCACGGGCGCGAAGCTGAAGTGGTTCGGCCTGACCGACGACGGCCGTCTCGACCTCTCCAACATCGACGAGATCATCACCGAGAAGACGAAGATCGTCTCCTTCGTGCTGGTGTCCAACATCCTGGGCACCGTGAACCCCGTCGAGGCGATAGTGCGCCGTGCGCAGGAGGTGGGTGCGCTCGTCTGCATCGACGCCTCGCAGGCCGCTCCGCACATGCCGCTGGACGTGCAGGCCCTCCAGGCCGACTTCGTGGCCTTCACCGGCCACAAGATGTGCGGTCCGACCGGCATCGGTGTCCTGTGGGGCCGCCAGGAGCTGCTGGAGGACCTGCCGCCGTTCCTCGGCGGCGGCGAGATGATCGAGACCGTGTCGATGCACTCGTCGACCTACGCTCCCGCCCCGCACAAGTTCGAGGCGGGCACCCCGCCGATCGCGCAGGCGGTCGGTCTGGGCGCGGCGATCGACTACCTGAACTCGATCGGCATGGACAAGATCCTCGCCCATGAGCACGCGCTCACCGAGTACGCGGTGAAGCGGCTCGGCGAGGTCCCGGACCTCAGGATCATCGGCCCGACGACGGCCGAGGACCGGGGCGCGGCGATCTCCTTCACGCTCGGCGACATCCACCCGCACGACGTGGGCCAGGTTCTGGACGAGCAGGGCATCGCGGTCCGCGTCGGTCACCACTGTGCCCGCCCGGTCTGCCTGCGCTACGGAATTCCTGCGACCACGCGAGCGTCGTTCTATCTGTACTCCACGCCGGCCGAGATCGACGCTCTGGTCGACGGGCTGGAGCATGTACGGAACTTCTTCGGCTGAAGGGCGTGAGCTGAGACCGTGCTGTGCTATCCCGGGGGACAACCCCCGGACCCCCGGCCGAGAGACCACGCCACGGACGATGGGACGCGAGGTTAGTTGTCGTGAAGCTGGATTCGATGTACCAGGAAGTCATCCTGGACCACTACAAGCACCCGCACGGGCGCGGTCTTCGGGATGGCGACGCCGAGGTGCACCACGTCAACCCGACGTGCGGCGACGAGATCACGCTGCGCGTGAAGTACGACGGCGAGCAGATCGCGGACATCTCGTACGAGGGGCAGGGCTGCTCGATCAGCCAGGCCTCCGCCTCCGTGCTGAACGACCTCCTCGTCGGCAAGGACCTCGCCGAGGCGCGGAAGATCCAGGAGACCTTCCTGGAGCTGATGCAGTCCAAGGGCAAGATCGAGCCCGACGACGCCATGGAGGAGGTGCTGGAGGACGCGGTCGCGTTCGCCGGTGTCTCCAAGTACCCGGCCCGGGTCAAGTGCGCCCTCCTCAGCTGGATGGCGTGGAAGGACGCGACGGCCCAGGCCCTGGGCGGGGCCGACGCCGAAAGGAAGACCGCATGAGCGACACCGTGGAGATGAAGCCGGCCTCCGAGGAGGAGGTCCGCGAGGCCCTGTACGACGTGGTCGACCCCGAGCTGGGCATCGACGTCGTCAACCTCGGCCTCATCTACGGCATCCACATCGACGACGCGAACATCGCGACGATCGACATGACCCTGACCTCGGCGGCCTGCCCGCTGACCGATGTCATCGAGGACCAGGCCAAGTCCGCCACGGACGGCCTCGTCAACGAGCTGCGCATCAACTGGGTCTGGATGCCGCCGTGGGGCCCGGACAAGATCACGGACGACGGGCGTGAGCAGCTCCGTGCGCTCGGGTTCAACGTCTGAGACCCACCGCGAACGCAGAAACGGCGACGTCCCCTGGGGCGTCGCCGTTTTCGTGCGTGTGGCTCAGGCCAGTCCGTCCACCAGCTGGAACGCCGAGTCGGCGCGGTACAGTTCGCTGTGCTGGTACGGGTCCAGCTTCAGCTGGAAGTTCCGGTGGCGCAGGAAGCGGCCCGGGTAGTTCACCGACTCCAGCATGACCGCGCCGTACACCGAGGACGGGCGGGAGCAGAAGGTCGCGTCCTGCTTGAACAGGGACGAGCCGTCACCGCGATCGGCGACCAGGACGAAGCTGCGGTGGCGCAGGTACTTGCCGTCGTGGGTGGCGAAGGAGTAACAGGAGCTGTTCGCAAGGCCCTTGACCAGCTTGAAGGTGGAGTCCTCGCGGGACTCCGGGCCGCGGACCGGGTCGAGCTTCACATAGCCGCCGCTCACGTGCCAGTAGCGGTCCGGGTAGTTGACCGAGTTGACCGAGCGCCACTTGATCGCCACCTTCGGAGGTGACGAACTCGGCTTGGCCGAGGGGGACTTGGAGGTCGGGTCAGGGGCGGGCGAGGGGGCGGATCCCTGCTGGCGCGGTGCGGAGGTGGTCTCCTCGGAGGTCGCCAGGCCGCTTTTGCCCTTCGGGGGGAGCGTCGTGGTGTCGGACGGGCTGGCGTAGCCGGCCAGGCCCGGTATCGTCCCGCCGTCCGAGGGGGGCGCCGACTTGGCCACGGCGTCAGGAGGGCTGTCCGTCATGGATATCGCCGTGACACAGGCGACGATCGTGGCCACGGCGAGCGCGGCGGCCAGATAGAGACGGCGGGTTCCCGGCGCCCGGGAGGTGTCGGGTGCCCAGCCGGTCTCCCACGGTCGGTCATGTGGAGGCTGGGACTTGGTTTCTGGCATGCGCGGTTCCTCTGGCGGAGCCCATGGGGGAGGCCGCAGCCGTGACGGCGCGGTAGATGAACGGTGAAGCAGATCGCACAGTAGTGGACCTGACACTCTTCGAGCAGCCGTTTGTGCGAGCGGTTTCCACATCGTTTCCTCAACGGCTCCGCCACGGCTTTCCCGGAAGAGAGCCGGTGACAGCGGCCGGCGCCCCTGTGCGAGCGCGTTATGTACACTCGTACACATGGGATACGCGCTGCTCGCCGGAGCCATCGCCGCCGAAGTGGCCGCGACGACCGCCATGAAGTACAGCGACGGCTTCAGCAAGCTGCTGCCGTCGCTGCTCACCGTCCTCGGGTACGCCCTGGCCTTCGCGCTGCTCGCGCAGACGCTGAAGACCGTGTCCGTCGGTACGGCCTACGCGATCTGGGCCGGCGTCGGCACCGCGGTGATCGCCACGATCGGGTTCACGTTCCTCGGGGAGGGGATGAGCGTCGCCAAGGCCGCCGGGATCCTGCTGATCATCGCCGGGGTGGTCGTGCTGAACCTGGGCGGTGCGCACTGATGGCCCGGCGCTACGACCCCGAGCGGCGGCAGCGGATCATCGACGCGGCGATCCGGGTCGTGGGCCGTCATGGCCTCGCCGGGCTGAGCCATCGCTCCGTCGCCGCCGAGGCCGATGTGCCGCTCGGCTCGACGACGTACCACTTCAAGACCCTCGACGAGCTGATGGTCGCCGCGCTGCGGCAGGCCAACGAGGGGTTCGCCAAGGTGGTCGTGGCGCGGGGCGGCCTGGAGGACCGGGGTGCGGACCTGGCCACCGAACTCGCCGGTCTGCTGGGTGAGTGGCTCGCGGGTGACCGTACCGGTGTGGAGCTGGAGTGCGAGCTCTATCTCGCCGCCCTGCGCCGGCCCGCGCTGCGGCCGGTCGCCGCGGAGTGGGCCGAGGACCTCGCCGAGCGACTGGCCCGCCGCACCGACGCGGTCACGGCGCGGGCGCTGGTGGCGCTGATGGACGGGATCTGTCTACAGGTGCTGCTGACGGACGGGGTGTACGACGAGGCGTACGCGCGGGACGTGCTGGGGCGCGTCATTCCTTCCGGAGCGCGCTGATGGCCGACAGGGCGGCTTCGACGCTTCCCGCGATGTCGGTCACCGGGTACTGCGCGGCCCGTACGACCCGCTCGCGGTCGACGACCAGCGTCAGCCGCTTGAGCCGGCTCGCGCCCGCCGCGCGGAACGTCGGCAGGCGCAGGGCGGCGATGAGGTCGAGGCCGGCGTCGGAGAGCAGGGGAAAGCGCAGGCCCTCTTCGGTCGCGAAGTCCCTTTGCTCGTCGGGGCGTTGGGTGGAGACACCGTGCACGGTGGCGCCGGCCTCGGTGAACTCGGCGTGCCGGTCGCGGTAGGTGCGGGACTCCAGGGTGCAGCCGGGGGCGCCGGGGATGTCGGACCAGCCCGGGGGGTAGGCGTCGGGGCGGGCGTAGGCGCCGGGGAAGCAGTACAGGACGGTGTAGGGGGTGCTCTCGGCGATCGGATCGCGGGGCCGGCCGTGGTCGTCGAGGAGCCGTAGGTCCGGGACCTCGGTGCCGACGAGTTCGTGGACGCGGCGGGCCTCCGTGGACGCCTCCGCCGCGGTGGCCGTCGTGGCGCCGGACCCGTCGCCGAGGACCCAGGTGTCGCCCCAGTCCTGGAGGGCGACCAGGACGGGGAGCAGGGCGTGGCCGCGGGGGGTGAGGCGGTACTCGTGGCGTACGGGGCGGTCCTGGTACGGGACCTTGGTGAGGACGTCCGCCTCGACGAGGAGGCGCAGGCGCTCGGTGAGGACCTTGCGGGACAGACCGAGTTCGCGTTGCAGGTCGTCGAAGCGGTGCACGCCGCGGGCGGTGTCGCGGACGATCAGGAGCGTCCACCAGTCGCCCACGACGTCCAGGGCCTGGGCGATGGCACAGCTGGAGTCCTCCAGGCTCGTCCTGCGGGCCATGGGCGTACCGTCCCTTCGCACGTCGTCGCACCGACAGCCTACGTTCCGTACGTTCCCAAAAGAGACTCAGGGGGAGTGGCCGCCGTTGCCCGTGCTCAGGCCCCGTTCCGGCCCGGCGCGGCGGTTCGGCACCTGAGACACCTCCGCGGCTGGTTGGCCTCCGTGGCTGTGGGGCGGTTAGGTTGCCCTCATGACCGACACGACTGCTTCTCGCACCACCGGCGCCGTGGCCGCCGGCCTCGCCACGATCGCCGCCGACGGCACTGTTCTCGACACCTGGTTCCCCGCACCCGAGCTGACCGCGGAGGCCGGACCGTCCGGTACCGAGCGGCTGTCCGCCGAGCGGGCCGTGGAGCTGCTCGGCGAGGGTGCCGCGAAGGCGATCGGGACGGACGCCCGGCGTGGCGTCGAGGTGGTCGCGGTCCGTACGGTCATCTCCTCGCTGGACGAGAAGCCGATCGACACGCACGACGCCTACCTGCGCCTGCACCTGCTCTCCCACCGCCTGGTCAAGCCGCACGGCCAGAGCCTGGACGGCATCTTCGGCCTCCTCGCCAACGTCGCCTGGACCTCGCTGGGCCCGGTCGCGGTCGACGCCGTCGAGACGGTACGGCTCAATGCCCGCGCCGAGGGGCTGCACCTCCAGGTGACCTCCATCGACAAGTTCCCGCGCATGACGGACTACGTGGCGCCCAAGGGCGTCCGCATCGCCGACGCCGACCGGGTGCGGCTCGGTGCCCACCTCGCCGAGGGCACCACCGTCATGCACGAGGGCTTCGTCAACTTCAACGCCGGCACGCTCGGCACGTCGATGGTCGAGGGCCGTATCTCCGCCGGTGTCGTGGTCGGCGACGGCTCCGACATCGGTGGCGGCGCCTCGACCATGGGCACGCTGTCCGGTGGCGGCAACGTCCGGATCGTCATCGGCGAGCGCTGCCTCATCGGCGCCGAGGCGGGCGTCGGGATCGCGCTCGGCGACGAGTGCGTCGTCGAGGCCGGTCTCTACGTCACCGCCGGCACCCGCGTCACCATGCCCGACGGCCAGATCGTCAAGGCCCGTGAGCTCTCCGGCGCCTCCAACATCCTCTTCCGCCGCAACTCGGTCACCGGCACGGTCGAGGCCCGGCCGAACAACGCCGTGTGGGGCGGGCTGAACGAGATCCTGCACAGCCACAACTGACGTCCCGCGGCACGGTGAGCGCCCTTCCGCCGAGTGCGGGAGGGCGCTCGCTCATGTCCGCAGCGTCGCCGCGAACGCCGTCAGGGCCCTGAAGTCCTCCTCGCGCAGACCGAGTCGGGGGTCGACGTGGTGGAGGAGGGCGGGGGCTGAGTGGTGGGTGGTCACGTACTCGGCGTCCGCCGGGCTCTGTTCGTCGTCCACCCAGGCGAAGGGGCGCCCCTCGGCGTACGCCACGATCGCCTCCGTCTTCCAGTGGATCCCGTCGGGGCGGAGGGCGAGCAGGGAGTCGCCGAAGTCGACGTAGGGGAGCGCCGGGAGGCCGATGACCGGGGCGATCCAGCGGTTGGCCGCGTCCATCCAGGTCGTCGCCCAGCACAGGTCGTAGGGGAGCGCGAGGAGGGCCGCGCCGTGGGAGGGGTTGAGCCACACGCGCAGGGGGCGGCCCGGGCGCAGGGTCGCCCTGATCGTCGTATAGCCCTCGGGGCGGCGCTGGGCCTTCGCCGCGTACGGGTTGAGGGGGCCGTCGACGTCGAGGAAGAGGAGCGGGCGGGGGCGCGGGCGGCTCATCGGGTCACCGTACGGGAGGTGGTCCCGGTGGGGCGGTGGAATTTTCTCGTACGCGCAGACATAGCGGGGTGCGGTCCCGCGCGTCAGAAGGGGCACAGGGGGTGGACGTCGGGTCCGCCCCGGGGGAAGAGAAGGTGACGATGGATGCCGAAGCGCAGGACAGCTTCCGGGAGTTCGTGGAGCACCGGTCGTCCGCGCTGCTGAAGACGGCCGTGCTGCTCAGCGGCGGGGACCGGCACACCGCCGAGGACCTGTTGCAGAACGCGCTGATCAAGGCGGCCGGCCGCTGGCACCGCATCGACGAACCCGAGGCGTACGTACGGCAGATCCTCTACCGGCAGCAGATCAGCCGCTGGCGGCTGAAGTGGCCCAGACGTGAGCTGAGCGTCGCCGAGCCGCCGGAGGGACGGGCGGACGCGGACGCCTCGTCCGCCGCCGAACTGCGTCTCGTGATGCGCGGCGCGCTCGCCCGGCTCACCGCGCGGCAGCGCACCGTGCTGGTGCTGCGCTACTTCGAGGACCTGCCCGAAGCCGACGTGGCCCGCATCCTGGGCTGTTCCGTCGGCACCGTACGGTCCACCGCCCACCGTTCGCTCGCCCGGCTGCGCGCCCTCGCGCCCGAACTGGCCGCTCTGAGCGGTGGCGAGGACGTCCGGCAGCCGCCGGCCCATGACTACACACCCGTGGAGGTACGTCCGTGAACGTCGAGGAACTCGTGCGTGACTCCCTGCGGGAGCTGGCCGTCGAAGAGGCGTCGGCGGGCCCGGGGTTCGCCGACCGGGTGCTGGCCGTGCGCCGGCGCCGCCGTACCCGCAGGCTCGTGTGCGTCGCCGCCGCCACCGCGGCCGTGGTCGCCGTGAGCGTGGCGGTGCCGATGCTGAACGAAGGACGCGACGACGTACGCCCCGCGACTGTCACGCAGGGGGACGGGGTCAGCGCCCACCCCGGCCAGTCGCCGCCGAGCGACCTGATCGCGGCCGGGCGCTCGGCGCTCGCCGCCTACTACACGACGCGGCTCGTGGCGAAGAGCGAGGACGAGGCGACCCGGGAGCGGACCTACTGGCTGCTCGATCCCGACACCGGAAAGTACAAGAAGGACACCCGGTGGTCCTTCGTCGCCGTGGCACCGGGCCTGAAGACCGCCGCCGTGCTGGAGCGGACCCTGCCCGCCGAGCGGATCGGGCTGCTCGACCTCGCGACGGGGGAGGTCGAGCGGTGGATCCCGGTCGCGCACGGGGTCGCAGGGCTGGCGTTCTCGAGCGACGGGACCGAGCTGGTCGCCACGACGTACTCCGAGCACCCCGACTCGCTCGACAAGAGCGAGGGCGAGTGGACGGCCATGCACAGGGTGAGCCGGACCGGGTTCCTCCTCCTGGACCAGGCCGGGAGGGGCGGGGGTGTCTGGCACCGGGTCACGACCTCCGTGGGGGGCCGCGCCGACTTCGCCTTCACCCGTGACAACAAGCACCTGTTCGCGGCCGGGGGAGGTCTCAGCACCCTCGTCCGGCCGACGTACTACGACCTGTCGGGCGAGGAGACCGCCGCACCCGCGAACGAGAAGTACCTGCGCTGGGACGTGCCCGCGAGGCTGTCCCCGAACGGCAAGCTGGCCGCCCTCGGCCTGGCCGAGGTGAACGATCCCGCCATCGCCGGGGGGACCCTGCCCGGCCAGTCGCTCTCCTTCATCAAGGATCCCCTCACCGGCAAGGAGATCACCAAAGTCCGTGGCGCCGAACTGCTCGCCTGGGCCGACGACCAGCGGCTCATCGCCTGGGAGCGGGCCGCCGGTCCTTCCGAGCCGTACAAGGACCGGCTCGTGCTGGTCACGATCGGCAGCCACAAGGTCGTACCGCTGAGCGGCGTCCGTGAGCATCCGGAGACCGGACAGGAGCCGTGGGAGCCCGTCTTCGCCGAGCGCTGATCAGCCGTCCGTCAGCTCCTCGTAGGCCGCCCGCAGCCCGTCGACCGTCCCCCGGTCGGCGGGCAGCAGCGGTGCGCGGACCGGGCCCGCGGGCAGGCCGAGGTCGTTGAGGAGGGCCTTCACGGTGACCGTGCCGGGCAGGCCCGCCGACATCGTCAACTCGATGAGGGGCGTGGCGCGTTGCTGGAGGCGGGCCGCCCGCGTCGTGTCGCCCGCGTCGAACAGGTCGAGGACCGCGCGGAGTTGGGCGGGGACGACGTTGGCGACCGTGCTCACATATCCCGCGCCGCCCACCGCGTACAGCGCGAGGTTGTGCTCGTCGCAGCCCGCGTAGTACGCCAACTCCGTGCGGGAGATGACCTTCTGGGCCGCGAGGAAGTCGTAGGAGCAGTCCTTCACCGCCACGATCCGGGGGTGCTCCGCGAGGCGGATCAGGGTGTCGGGCTCGATACGGGTGCCGGTGCGGCCCGGGATGTCGTACAGCGCGATCGGCAGGCCGGTGGAGTCCGCGATCTGGCGGAAGTGTGCCTCGATCGCCTCCTGCGGGGGCCTGCTGTAGTACGGGCTGACCACCAACAGGCCGTCCGCGCCCGCCTTTTCGGCCGCCAGGGCGAGTGCGACGGTATGGCGGGTGTCGAAGGTGCCGACGCCCGCCACGACCGACGCCCGCTCGCCCACCGCCTCGCGCACCGCCCGTACGAGCTCCGCCTTCTCGGCGTCCGTCGTCGTGGGCGACTCGCCGGTCGTCCCGGAGAGGACCAGCCCGTCGCAGCCCTGTGTCACCAGCCGTTCCGCGAGCCGCTGGGCACCGTCGAGGTCGAGCGCGCCGCTCTCGGTGAAGGGGGTGATCATGGCGCAGAGGGCGCGGCCGAAGGGAGGGTCGGAGGGAGGGGAGTACGTCATGGGAGTAGTCTCGGCAGGGCCATCGTGAAGCTCCACTTAATTTTTCTGCGAAGTATTGATAAGTATTGCTGAGAGGTTGCTGGTGGTGGGCGCCGACAGGGCCCTATGTCCAAATCGGCACTTCATGGGTCACCATGGCCAGGACGGTCATCGGCCCCTGGTCATGGGAGGCGTCATGAAGCTCGGCAAAGCACTCGCCACCGGAGTCGCGGAAGAGCGGCCGCAGGCACACGAGCAGGCACCCGAACTCGAACTTCCGGAAGAGATCAAGGAACTGAAGGCGCCCGAAGAGGTCCCGGCCGCCCGATGAGGCTGCGGCTTCCGGAGGAACGTCCGACGGAGCCGCCGACCGGATACAAGATCGCCCACCCGGTGCTGTCCCACGACGGCACCCGGGCCGGGTTCACCGGTGTGTCGCTGGGCGGCGCGCTGCCGTACGGAGTCGTGGCCGACGCGTCCTGCGTCTACGGCCTGCGGCACCAGGCGCCGCACCGACGCTGCGACTGCGGCTTCCACTGTGTGCACGACCGCTCGACGGCCGAGGCGCTGCTCTGCACGGCCGAGCACCGGGCGGCCGTCCTGCTGGAGGTCTCGGTCATCGGCCGCTACCTCCGTTTCGAACTCGGCTTCCGCTATGCCCGCCAGCGGATCCGGGTGGCCACCGTGGGCCCCTGCACCTGCGGCACGGTCGCCTCCGCCCTGGCCGACGCCGGCTGGGGCCGCCCTGGCTGGCGCGCGCTCGCGCCCTCGTGCGCGGGGTGTCTGCGGGGCCGTACGTCCGTCTCGCTCGCGTCGTTCGCGCGGCTGGCCGGGGACGGGCTGCGGGTCGTCGCGGGGAGTGGGGCGGCGGTGGCGGACGTTGCGGCCGACGGCCTCGGCGTACCCGAGCTGGCCGCGGAGGCGGCTCTTCTCCAGGCGCGACTGGACTGGTTCCAGAGTCAGCTGGCGAAGCTGGGGGAGCGGGGCGAAGGTGGTACGGGTGACGCACTCTGAAGGGGTGCGCGGTCCGGTGCGACCAGCCATGACGCGGCCGCGGACCGAACCCGCGAAGTAGCGCGTGCGGGGTCCGCAACCGGGTACTCGTCTGCTCCGAACACAGAGAGGAGGCGGCATCGTGACCCACTCCACGGCCCCCAGTCCAGAGCAGCACTCCGTGGGTGAACTCGTCGGACAGGCCACCGAACAGCTTTCCCAGCTCGTACGACAGGAAGTGGCCCTCGCCAAGGAGGAGCTGACCGAGAAGGGCCGACGTGTCGGCCGCGGCGGCGGGCTGCTCGGTGCCGCCGGCGCGTTCGCCTACGCCGGTCTGCTGGCTCTGGCCGGTACCGCGACCGCCGCGCTCTCGCTGGCGCTGGACGTCTGGGCCGCGGCGCTCATCGTGACGGCGGTGCTGTTCGTGATCGCGGCCGTGCTTGCCGCTCGTGGGCGCGCCCAGTTGCGCCGTGCCGCGCCTGCCACGCCCGAGGAGACCCTCGGCAGCGTCAGGGCCGATGTCGAGGAGATCAGGGAAAGGGCACACCGATGACGGACAAGATGACACCGGGCGTGGCGGGCGGGGCCAAGGGTCCTGAGGAGCTGCGTCGGCAGATCGAGGAGACGAGGGGGCAACTCGGCGACACGGTCGAGGAGTTGGCGGGCAAGGCGGATGTGAAGGGGCGGGCCATGGCGCGGGCCGCGGATCTCCGGGACAAGGCCGGTGCGATGACCGTGCAGCTGCGCAGCAGTGCGGCGCAGGCCGGGCATGCGGTGCAGGACCGGGCCAGTCGGGCGGGGCATGCCGTGCAGGGCAGGGCGAGCGGGGTCGGGCATACGGTGCAGGACAAGGCGAGTCATGCGGGGCATGCGGTCGAGCACAGTGTGCCGCGTCCTGTTCGTACCGTCGTCCAGGCGGGGCTGCGGCATCCGCGGCCTGTGCTGATCGTGGGGGCGGTGGTGGGAGTCGTGGTCGCGGAGGAGGTGCTGCGGCGGCGGAACGGGCGGTAGCGGAGCGGGGAGTTGTGGGACGCCGGCCGGGTGAGTGCAGCCCGGTCGGCGTCTTGGCGTCTTGGCGTCCTGGTGTCGGGTGGGTGGGGGTGCGCGCCGGGCTGTTCTTCGCCCCCGCCGCCCCTACCCGTCCCATCCCCGGGGGCTGCGCCCCCGGACCCCCGCTTCGGCCCTGAAGGGGCCTCGTCCTCAAACGCCGGACGGGCTGAGATGACCTGGGCCGGCGTTGAGGGGCGAGGCCTGCGGGTTCGTGCTTGAGTGTCGGGTCGGCTGAAAGGTGTGGGCCTCGGAGGCTCGGCCCTCGGCCTGTGGCCGTTACTCCTGCGTCGCTCGCCACTTCGGGGGCCATTTTCGGGTGTCCCGCGGCTGCACGTACGGTTCCTCCGTCGGGGGGCGGCCGTCGGTGATGGCTCGTTCTCGGGCGAGTTCGGCGTCGAATTCGAGGCCGAGGAGGATGGCGAGGTTGGAGAGCCAGAGCCAGACGAGGAAGACGATGGCGCCGGCGAGGGTGCCGTAGGTCTTGTTGTAGGAGCCGAAGTTGGCCGCGTAGAGGGCGAAGCCGGCGGAGGCGGCGAGCCAGATGAGGGTGGCGAGGCAGCTGCCGGGGGAGATCCAGCGGAAGCCGCGGCCGCGGACGTTGGGGGCGGCCCAGTAGAGCAGGCCGATCATCAGCACCACGAGGATCAACAGGACCGGCCATTTGGCGATGCCCCACAGGGTGATCGCCGCGTCGCCCAGCCCGATCGCCGTGCCCGCCCGTTCCGCCAGCGGGCCGGTGAACACCACGATCAACGCGCTCGCGGCGAGCATCAGCATCAGGGCCACGGTCAGGATCAGCCTGAGCGGCGTCAGCTTCCACACCGGGCGGCCCTCGGGGAGGTCGTACACCGCGTTGGACGTACGGATGAACGCCGCGACGTAACCGGACGCGGACCACAGCGCCGCCAGCAGTCCGAGGATCGCGAGCACGCTCCCCGTGCCTCCCGTGTCGCTCAGCTGCACCACCGCGTCCCGCAGGATGTCCCGCGCCGGACCCGGGGCCAGGTCCCCGATGTTGTCGAGGATCTTGTCCGTGGCGCTCTGCCCCACCACCCCCAGCAGGGACACCAGCACGAGCAGCGCGGGAAACAGCGACAGCACGCCGTAGTACGTCAACGCGGCCGCCCGGTCGGAGAGTTCGTCGTCCAGGAACTCCTTCACCGTGCGCCGCAGCACCGCCCGCCAGGAACGCGCGGGCAAATCGGAGGGACTGTCCTTGTCGGCCATGACCAGGCGGGTCTCCCGAATTCCCGTGACCAAGCGCGGGCTTGACCTGAATCTTGGTTGAGGTTGGAGGGTGGGGCGTACACCGATCGCGAGCGATCGCGAGTGAGGGAGTACGCCATGACCCGTCGTACCGACGACCACCCCGACCTGACCGACCCCCGTGTCGGCGCCCCCTTCTTCAGCACTTGGCGCGTGGGCACCCCCGAGCGGCAGCGGGACACGGCGGAGGCCATCGCCCGCACTTGGGAGCGCAGGCCCTGGCCGACCCCCGATCTGCGCTCGTACCACGTCTACCTCGGCCATGACGGCAGCACGCTGCTCCACCACTCGCAGTGGACGAGCGAGGCGGCGTACGAGGCCTTCGTCAAGACACACCGGCAGGAGCGGGTCGACGAGATCGACACCGCCGTGCCCGGCATCGAGCGCCTGTGGCTCGGCCGCTACCGGCACTACCGAGGCCGCGTCCGGGAGGGCGACACCCGGGTGCCGGGGTGCGTCGTGATCGTCGACGTGGAGTTCGAGGGACCCGATCCGGAGCGGCAGCGCGCCTGGGTGGACGCCGTGTTCGAGGCGCTGGAGAGCGAGCCCGATGCCCACCCCGCCGGCATCTTCGGTCACTTCCACGTGAGCACCGACGGCACCCGCGTCCTGAACTACGCCGGGTGGGAGAACGCCCAGGCCCATATCGACGCCATGGCCGCACCCGGGGACGGCATCGGCTCGGCGAGCGCCCTCTGGGAGCGCGTCCATACCTGGCCGGGGTTCAAGAGCAGCACGGTCAGCCGGTACGACCACGCGCTGGGACTCGTGCCTGAGTGACCCGACTGGAGGGTCCATGGGCTGCATGGGGTCCATGGGGTCCATGCGGCCTCTCACCGAAAACTCTTCCCTCCTGGACAAGAAAAGTTTTCGGTGAGACTCTGGACGCATGCTGGACGTGACCGTGATCGAGGACCCCGAGGCCGCAGCCGTCTCGCTGGACCCCATAAGGGCGAGGCTGCTCGCCGAGCTCGCCGCCGGACCCGCGTCGGCGGCGATGCTCGCCGGCAAGGTCGGGCTGCCCCGGCAGAAGGTGAACTACCACCTCAAGGCGCTGGAGCGGCACGGCCTGGTCGAGCTGGCCGGGGAACGCCGTAAGGGCAATGTCACCGAGCGGCTGATGCGGGCGACCGCCGCGTCGTACGTCATCTCGCCGCTCGCGCTCGCCGCCGTCCAGCCGGACCCGGACCGGTTCCGCGACCAGCTCTCCGCGCGCTGGCTGCTGGCGCTCGGCGCCCGGCTGGTGCGGGACGTCGGTGCGTTGATCACCGGGGCGACGAAGGCGCGCAAGGGGCTCGCCACCTACGCGCTGGACGGCGAGGTGCGCTTCGCCTCCGCCGCCGAACGGGCCGCGTTCATCCAGGAGTTGACGGCCGGTGTGAGCGCGTTGATCCGCAAGTACGACGCTCCCGACGCCGACGGCGGCCGTGACCACCGGATCGTCGTGGCCGTCCATCCCACCCTCAAGCAGACCGAGTTGGAGTAGACCATGTCCAAAGAGTTCGAGATCGCCCGCGAGTTCGAGGTCGACGCCACCCCGCAGCAGGTGTGGGACGCCGTCACCACCGGCACCGGCGGCTATCTGTGGCCGATGGAGCCGCCGGAGCCCGAGGTCGGCGGCAAGGGGCCCTTCGGGTCCACCGTCACCGCCTGGGACCCGCCCCACCGCTACACCAACCGGGTCGAGAACGTCGAGGGGATCGCGGAGCAGACCGCGAACCAGCTCGACTACACCATCGAGGCCCGCGACGAGGGGCGCCGGGCCTGGGTGCGGTACGTGCACAGCGGGATCTTCGTCGACGACTGGGACAACCAGTACGACGGTGCCGCCAAGCACACCGACTTCTATCTGCACACCCTGCGCGAGTACCTCACCCACTTCGCGCCCCGGCCGGCCGCCTTCGCGACCTTCGACGGACCTGAGGCGTCGAAGGCCGCGGACGCGCTCGAGACCGTCGCGCGGGCGCTCGGGGTCGGGGAGGGCGTGACCGCCGGGACCTCGGTGAGGGTCCATGGGCCCGACGAGTTCGACGCCGTCGTCGACTTCCGCAACCCCTACTTCATCGGGCTGCGCACCGACCGGGGTCTCACCCGCGTCTTCGGGCGCAACCACTGGGGTTACCCGGTCGGCATCTCCCTGCACGACTTCACGCCGGGTGACGACATCAAGGACTGCGAAGCCGCCTGGCAGGACTGGCTGAACAGGGTGTTCAACCAGTCCTGAGACCGAGGGACCTACGGCTCGAAGCGCAGCACCTGCGGGTCGTGGTCGCTGATCTGGTCGTTGAACTCCGAGTTGACGTGCACGCTGTCGTACTCGAAGTCGCAGGACTTCCGGATCGAGGGGCTGACCAGGATCTGGTCCAGGACCTGGGCGTTGCCCTGGTAGACGTACGAGTAACGCTCGCTCTTCGGCAGCGACTTGATCGCCGACCAGAGCGCGCCGTCGGTCTCCAGGATCTTGGCGGTGTCGGAGAACTCGAAGTCGTTGATGTCACCGAGGGCGATGACGTCCGCGTTCTTCTGGGTGGCCAGGATGTCCTTGACGAAGGCGTTCACCGCGGTCGCCTGGAGGTGGCGCTGGGTCTCCGAGCTGCGCGGCACCGGCTGGTACTGCGAGGTCAGAGCGTAGTCGCCGCCCTTGGAGTTGAAGTGGTTGGCGATCACGAAGACCGTCTTGCCACGGAAGACGAACTCGCCGACCAGCGGCTTGCGGCTGTTCGTCCAGGCCGCGTCGGCCGGGTCGATACGGCCGGGGGAGACGGTGAGGGCCGCCTTGCCCTTCTCCTTCGTCACGCCGACCGCCGTCGTGGCGTCGCCGCCCGCGCGGTCGGTGAAGGAGACCCGCTCCGGGTTGAAGAGGAACACCTGGCGGATGTTGCCGCCGGGCTCGCCGCCGTCGGTGCCGTTCGCCGGGTCGATGGAACGCCAGTCGTACGCCGGGCCGCCCGCGGCGACGATCGCGTCGATCAGCTTCCGCACCGTCTGGTCGGCGGCGACCGTGCCGTCGTTGGTCGCGCCGTTGTTGTCCTGGATCTCCTCCAGGGACACGATGTCGGGCGACTGGAGGTTGTGCACGATCGCGGCGGCGTGCTCCTCGAACGTGGCGTCGGACGGGTCGAGGTTCTCGACGTTGTACGTCGCGACCGCGAGCTCGCCCTTCTTCTGCTTCTCGGTCGTCTCCCGGGCCACACCGGCGCTTTTCAGCGTGCCGATCGTGTTGGCGACGAGGGTGTAGCCGCCGAACTGGTTGTAGTCCAGCGGGCCGGCGGTGGCGCCCTCCAGGACGTCGCCGACGTTCGCCTTGGGGAAGGCGGAGGTCGCGCCGAGGGACTGGATCTGGATGCGGCCCGTGTTCTGCGACTCGTAGGAGCCGTAGACCGTGCCGCCGCGGCGGTTGGCGTTCTCGCGCGGCTTCACCGTGACCCACAGCTCGGTGAACGGGTCGGTGGCACCGGTCACGCGCACGTCGGCGACCTGGACGTTCTCGCCCTCCAGGGACTCGTAGTAGTCCAGGGCGTACTTCGACGGCTCCAGCGTCAGGCCGTTGATCGAGTTGCCCGCGGCGCTGTCGCCCGCCGGGGCGTACGCGGCCGGCACCGACGTCGCGCTGATGACCGTGGCGGCCGGGACGGCGTTGCCGCTGGAGACGACGGTGAACGTCGGCCTGGTGATCTCGGTGATCGACTGGTTGCCGGAGGCGGCGCCTGCCGGGACGAACTCCGTGACCGTGCCCGACACCGTGACGAGGTCGCCGACGGCGACGCCCTTCGGGGTGGAGCTGGTGAAGACGAAGACGCCCTCACTGGTGGCCGGGTTGTCGTCGGCGTTCGGGTCCTGGATCCAGAAGCCTCTGGAGGAGCCGTAGGTGCGGATGCCGGTGACGATTCCGGACACGTCCGTGACGGCCTTGCCCGCGTACGGGGATATGCGCGTGGTGCCCTGGATGTCGTGGATGGCCACGGAGTCCGCGTGCGCGGGGGAGGTCAGGACGATGGTGGACGCCGCGGAACAGACAGCGGCGACGGTGAGCGCGGCGAGGCGCGCAGAGGACTTGCTCGGCAACGGGATCCCTCCGGGGACGTGCGTGGGCGCCGGGACGAGGGTGAAACGTGTGGGAGCCGAACCGGTGGGGCGGTGCGACGCGCGTAGAAATTACAGTGAACAGATGTCCAGCAGATTTCTACGCGCGTAATCTCCTGCCTGGTCAGGCCACTTGTCAAGGTTTCGGCCATGTACACGGCCCTACGGGTAGATGAACCGGGCGGCATGGGTGGAAATCCGTCTAGGCTGAGCGGCTGAGTGGTCACGACGTGTCTCTAGGAGAACCAGCCGATGTCAGACAGCTCCCCCTTGCCGCCGGTGCGGCTGCACCCCGAAGCGGAGCTGGCGCGGGACGCGCTGTCCACGCCGTTGCTGTCCCGGGCCGCCCGGCTCGCCCGCTGGGCCGGCCCCGACACCCGCGTCGACGCGGGCGGCGAGCTCGTCGAGGAGCAGCTGCCCGCCGCCGCCGAGCTGCTTGGTCTGACCGGGGACGACGCCGCCGCCTACGCGAGCGAGGCCTGGCGGGTCGCCGTCGACACCGGACTCGTCGAGATCGCCGACGAGGAAGAGGGCACCGTCGCCGCGGGCGAGGAGCTCGCCCTGCTCACCGGTGGTGCGCCGCACGACGTGCTCGCCGTGTGGCTGACGGCGCTGGAGACGGTGCTCGCCGACGCGAGCGTGCCGGACCTGGACGACCTGGTCGGCGCCATGGACGAGAGCGGCGAACTCGACCTCTCCTCGGTGGACTGGGACCCGGAGGCCGAGGCCGAGTTCCTCGACGGCGTGCTCGGCAATCTGTATCTGCTGACCGTCAACGAGGAGGGGCCCGGCGACGGACCCGTGCCGCTGCCGGCGCTCGCCGCCTCGATGATCGTGCCCAGCGACATGGGGGAGCCCACCAACGACGTCCTGGAGCAGGTCTCCGACGCGATGATGCGCCTCGACGACCAGTTCCGGCTGCTGGAGCCGGTCGGTCTGGTCGAGTACCAGCCCGTCGACGAGGCGCTCATGGCCGACGCCGACGAGGAGCCGGCCGCACCGGTCGACGACACCGACGTGTCGCGGTACGGCATGGTCCGGCTCACCCCGCTCGGGATGTACGGGCTGCGGGCGCGGCTGCTGGAGGCCGGCTTCTCGGCGCCCGCGGTCGGGGACCTCGCCGACAAGGGTGCGGACGCGCTCCTCGACGGCACCGCCCACTTCCCGCCGGCTGCCGCGCAGGCCGAGACCGAGCAGTGGCTGGCCCGCCGCGAACCCCTCGCCGCGGCGCGGGAGTTGCTCGCGGCGGCCCGGGGCGCGGACACGGGCGCGCCACTGCGCAGGCTGCGGTGTCAGCAGGCGCTGTCGTTGGTGGGCGCCGCCGCCGAGCCCGCCCTGCGGGAAGTGCTCGACGACGCGGAGCTCGGTGGTCTGGCCCGGGTCTGGCTGAGCGAGCGGGGCGCGTCCGACGTTCCGCCGCCGTCCGAGTCGATGATCTTCTGGCTGACCGTGGACACGGTTGCCGCGCAGCTGGCGGCCGAAGGGAACTCCGACGAGCTGAGGGCCCTGGTCGAGGGGCTGGCACAGCAGCACAGCGGATTCTTCTCGGCGGCCTGGCGGGTGGATCACCCGGCGACCGCGGATGTGCTGGAGGCGATGGGGCGCCTGCATCCGGACAAGAAGATCGCGAAGGAAGCGCGGAAGGCGGCGTTCAAGGCGCGGTCGCAGCAAGGGGGTTGAGCCCGTGCCGCGGGTGCGGGTCGGGTGTGGCTGATCGCGCGGATCCGGTGCGCCCCTTTCGGGGCGTCGCGGTGACCGGTGGCGGTTCATCGAAGCCGGTCCGCTGAGTCTGCCCGTTATTCAACTGGTGTTCAGGCATGGGCGGGAACGTGGCGCCGACCCGAGGTCCGCCACCCTCCACGGCACACCCACCGCCACACAGGAGACACCATGTCGCTCACCCGCAGGGACTTCGCCACGAAATCCGCGATCACCGGTGCCGGGGTCGCGCTGGCGGGCAGCGTCGGCGCCCTCGCCACCGCGCCGAACGCCCTCGCGTCCACCGACACCGAGAGCGTGGGCGAGGAGTCGGACATCGCCCGCGGACACGGCGGCGTCGGGTACGGACCGCTCCTGCCCGACCCCGACGGCATCCTCGCGCTGCCCGCCGGGTTCAAGTACCGCGTCATCACCTACAGCGGGAAGACCAAGCTGGAGTCGGGCGAGATCACGCCCTCCAACCACGACGGCACGGCCACCTTCGCGGGCCCGCGCGGCACCACCCTGCTCGTCAACAACCATGAGCTCAAGGGCCCGCGCGCCAACTGGAAGTACCCCGTGCCGCTCACCGAGGGCCTCGTCTACGACCCCGCCGCGTCCGGCGGCTGCACGGTCGTCGAGGTGCGCCCCGACGGACAGGTCGCCGAGTGGGTCGGCATCGCCGGCACCTCCACCAACTGCGCGGGCGGCAGCACCCCTTGGGGCACCTGGCTCACCTGCGAGGAGAACTCCGACCGGGCCGGCACCAACGGCATGACCAAGGACCACGGCTACGTCTTCGAGGTCGACCCCATCGACCGCCGGGCCAACAAGAACCCCAAGCCCCTGAAGTTCTTCGGCCGTTACGACCACGAGGCCGTCGTCATCGACCCCAAGCGCGGCCACGCCTACCTCACCGAGGACGCCGCGAGCCCCAACGGCCTGCTCTTCCGCTGGACCCCGCCGAAGGGCTTCGCGTACGGCCGCGGCAAGTTCCGCGCCCTCGCCGACGACGCCGGTGTCCTCCAGGCGCCCAAGTGCTTCGACGCCGGCGGCAAGTTCGTCGACGACCTCTCCCGCGCCACGAAGATCGGCACGGTCTACGGCGTCGACTGGATCGACGTTCCCGACCGCGACGCGAAGACCGTCCCCGTCCGCAAGCAGTTCGCCGCCGGTGAGATCACCCGCGCCCGCAAGCTGGAGGGCATGTGGTGGGGCGACGGCGGCGCCTACATCGTCTCCTCGTACGCCCGTGACGAGAGCCCCGTCCAGCACGACGGCCAGGTCTGGTTCTACGACCCCAAGCGCCGCACGCTGACGTTGAAGGTCCTGCTGGGCGTCAACCCCGACCCGTCCAAGGACGGCGCCTTCGACGGCCCCGACAACATCACCGTCTCCCCCTACGGCGGCCTCGTCATCGCCGAGGACGGCGAGGGCGTCCAGCACCTGTTCGGCGCCACCGACAGCGGCCGCACCTACCCCATCGCCCGCAACGAACTCAACATCGGCACCGAGGACGAGCCCGAGTACAGCGAGTTCACCGGCGTCACCTTCTCGCCCAGCGGCCGCACCCTGTACGCCAACATCCAGACGCCCGGAATCATGCTCGCCATCACCGGTCCCTGGAAGCGCCAGAAGCGCGGGTAATTAATTCGCTCGCCCGTTCCGCGGCCTCCCTCCTAGAGTGATGAACGTCCAGGTGCGAAGGCAGGACCTACTTCCACTCTTAATGGGGAGGCCGCGGGTTCGAATCCCGCCACCGGTACCACGTGCCGGTGTAGCTCAGAGGCAGAGCACCTAATGTCGGTTCCGCCGACCTGAACTCTGGACACCACAACTTCATGCACCTCCCGGTGCGCGGGCCGCGGCTACTTCTTCTCCAAAAAGAATCCGATGCCGCAGCCGACTTGATCTCGGGAGGCGCAGCTCATGGTGGGTGCCCGGTGCGCAGGCAGCGGATACTTCGGGAACTGGTGGGGGCGAGTCCCCCGTGCGGGTTCGAATCCCGTCATCGACTCAGGGTCGGTGTGGCGGAACGGAAGACGCGCCAGTTTATAGTCACCGCAGTCGACTTCGACCTCGGGCACCCTCCTTTTGCTGTGCCTCCCTCCGGAACTTCCATGAATTCGGGGGAATTCAGCATGTCGCGATTCAACAAGCGAGCCGCAAAGGCACAGCCCACCTCGCGCGTCACCTCGACGGGCCGAGTACTCCGTACCTATGAGGGCGGCCGAGGCCACGAGCGGGACAAGCGCTCCGAGCTCTTCCTGCTCGCCGTCGCCAACTTCGTCTCGCAGCGGACCTTTTACGAGGCCGGCTCCGACCGCGACGACCGGTTCGCGAAGCTCGTACGCGAGCTCGCCGTCACCGACCCGACGTGGACCGCCGGTCTGCTCGGCTGGCTGCGCGGCGAGGGCAACCTCCGTACCGCCTCGATCGTGGGCGCCGCCGAGTACGTACACGCACGCCTGGAGGCGGGTGTCACCGACGGTCCGTCGAACCGGCAGGTCATCGACTCCGTGCTCCGGCGGCCGGACGAGCCCGGCGAGCTGCTCGCGTACTGGACGGCGACGTACGGCCGCGCGGTGCCCAAGCCCGTCAAGCGCGGTGTCGCCGACGCCGTCCAGCGTCTCTACAGCGGCAAGTCGCTGCTGAAGTACGACACCGCGTCCAAGGGCTACCGCTTCGGCGACATCCTCAACCTGGTGCACGCGGCGCCCGACGCGGACAAGCCGTGGCAGGGCGAGCTGTTCCGCTACGCACTGGATCGCCGGCACAACCCGGACACGGCCGTGCCGCCCGCGTCGAACACCGTGCTCACCGCGCACCGCGAGCTGATGGCGCTGCCGGTCGAGCAGCGGCGTGCGGTCGTCGCGTCCGAGGGCGGTGCCGAGCGGCTCGCGGCGGCCGGGATGACGTGGGAGGCGCTGGCCGGATGGCTCCAGGGCCCGATGGACAAGGCGGCCTGGGAGGCCGTGATCCCGTCCATGGGTGCCATGGCGCTGGTCCGCAACCTGCGGAACTTCGACCAGGCCGGGGTCTCCGACGAGGTCGCGGCCCAGGTCGCGGCACGGATCAGTGACCCGGCGGAGGTCGCGCGGTCGCGGCAGTTCCCCTTCCGGTACCTGGCCGCGTACCAGCACGCGCCCTCGCTGCGCTGGGCGTACCCGCTGGAGCAGGCGCTCGGCCACTCGCTGGCCAACGTGCCCGCGCTGCCCGGCCGGACGCTGGTCCTGGTCGACCGTTCGGGCTCGATGTGGGCGCGTCTCTCGGACCGCTCGCAGCTCAACCGGGCCGACGCGGCGGCGATCTTCGGTACGGCGCTGGCGCTGCGGGCGCAGGACGCGGACCTGGTGGAGTTCGGTACCACCAGCCGGCGTCTGAAGATCCGCAAGGGCGAGTCGGTGCTGAAGATCCTGGGCCGCTTCGGCGACCTGGGCGGCACCGACACCACCTCGGCGGTCCGTGCGCACTACCGGGGGCAGGACCGGGTGCTGATCGTCACCGACGAGCAGTACACGTTCAACCGGCACGGTGACCCGACCCAGCAGGTCCCCGCCCATGTGCCGGTCTACACCTGGAACCTCGCCGGCTACCGCGCGGGCCACGGCAAGTCGGGCAAGGGGAACCGGCACACCTTCGGGGGCCTGACGGACGCGGCCTTCCGGATGGTTCCGCTGCTGGAGAGCGCTCGGGACGCCGACTGGCCGTGGGCCGCCTGAGCGGTGACAAGCGTGGCCCGCACTTCACGGGGAGTGCGGGCCACACCCTTGTTGAGACCTGAACTGACATCTAACATTTCAGCCCGTGGAGGCCATACCGCGCACGTTGCTCAGGGACCGCGCCTACGAAGCCATCCGGGACGCCATCGTCGCCGGTGAGCTCGAACCCGGCGCGGTGGTGCGGGACGCCGATCTGGCGGAGCGGCTCGGGCTGTCCCGGGCGCCGGTGCGGGAAGCCTTCTCCCGGCTCGTCGACGAGGGGCTGCTGGAGAGCAAGCCGCAGAGCTATACGCGGGTGACCCCGCTGCTGCCCGGTGAGGTGCGGGACGCCGCGGCGGTGGTGGGGGCCATGCACGAACTCGTCACCCGGGTCGCCGTGCCCCGGCTGTTCGCCGCGGACGTCGAGACGATGCGCGCGGCCAACGAGCGGTTCGCGGCGGCCGTCGCCACGGGGGACGTGGACACCGCCCTCCAGGCCGACGACGAACTCCATGACGTCCTCGTCCGTGTCAGCGGCAACCGCGCGGCGGCCGCCACCGCCGCCCGTTACACCCCGCTCATCCGCCGACTGGAGCGACGGCGCTTCGGCGAAGGCGGCAGCTGCCGTTCCGCCGGGCTGCACGAGCGGCTCATCGAGGCCTGCGCGGCCGGTGACGTGGCCGAGGCGGTCCGGGTCACGGCCGAGATCTGGCGCGGCCTCGCCGAACTGGCCGACAGCGACTGACCCCGTCCCGGGAGGACCCATGTCCCTTTCCTCGTACGACCGTTATCCCCTCCTCTTCGGCCCCTCGCCCGTGCACTCGCTGGACCGCCTCACCGCCCACCTCGGCGGTGCGGCCATCTGGGCCAAGCGTGAGGACTGCAACTCCGGTGTGGCGTACGGCGGGAACAAGACCCGCAAGCTGGAGTACCTGATCGCCGACGCCCTCGCGCAGGGCTGCGACACCCTGGTCTCGATCGGTGGGGTGCAGTCCAACCACACCCGTCAGGTCGCGGCCTGTGCCGCCCGTGCCGGGCTCAAGTGCGTGCTGGTGCAGGAGAGTTGGGTGGACTGGCCGGACGCCGTGTACGACAAGGTCGGCAACATCCTGATCAGCCGGCTCGCCGGGGCCGACGTACGGCTGGTGAAGGCCGGGTTCGGGATCGGGTTCAAGGAGAGCTGGGAGCAGGCGCTCAGGGAGGTCGAGGAGTCGGGCGGCAAGCCGTACGCCATCCCGGCCGGCGCCTCCGACCATCCGCTCGGCGGTCTCGGCTTCGCCGGGTGGGCGTACGAGGTCGCCGAGCAGGAACGGGAGTCGGGGGTCTTCTTCGACACCGTGGTCGTGTGCTCGGTGACCGGATCCACCCAGGCGGGGATGGTCGCCGGGTTCGCCGCCCTGGAGGAGGCGGGCGGACGGTCGCGCCGGGTGCTCGGCATCGACGCGTCCGCGAAGCCCGCCGCCACCCGTGAGCAGATCGCCCGGATCGCCCAGAACACCGGGCAACTCATCGGTGTCAAGCGGGAGTTGACCGAGTCGGGCATCGAGCTGGACGACCGGTACCACGCGGGCGTCTACGGCATCCCCGACGAGACCACCCTCGCGGCGATGCGGCTCGCCGCCCGCACCGAGGGGATGGTCACCGACCCCGTGTACGAGGGGAAGTCCATGGCCGGGCTCGTCGATCTCGTCGAGCGCGGGGAGATCGGGCGGGACTCCACCGTCCTGTACGCCCACCTTGGCGGGCAGCCGGCGCTGAACGCGTACAGCGCGCTCTTCTAGATCCTCCGTACGGGAGGGGAACGGCACGGCCGGGTCCGGCCGGGGGACACCCTCGGCCGGACCCGTGACGGCTACAGCGCCTGAGCGGCCGGCTTCACCATTCCGCGGACCGTGCGGGACTTCACGAAGTCACCCATCGCCGTCATCTCCCACTCGCCGGAGAACTGGCGGATCAGCTTGGCCATCATCACGCCGGTCTGGGGCTCGGCGCCGGTGAGGTCGAAGCGGACGAGCTCCTCGCCGGTCGTCGCGTCCAGCAGCCGGCAGTAGGCCTTGGCGACCTCGGTGAACTTCTGCCCGGAGAAGGAGTTGACGGTGAAGACCAGTCCGCTGACCTCCTGCGGCAGCCGTCCGAGGTCGACGGTGATCACCTCGTCGTCGCCGCCGCCCTCGCCGGTGAGGTTGTCGCCGGAGTGGCGGATGGCGCCGCCCACGATCTGGAGCTTGCCGAAGTAGCAGCTGTCGATGTGGTTGCGCTGCGGGCCGTACGCGATGACCGAGGCGTCCAGGTCGATGTCCTTGCCGCGGTACGCCGGCTCCCAGCCGAGGCCCATCTTGACCGAGGAGAGCAGGGGGCGGCCGCCCTTGACGAGGGACACCGTCTGGTTCTTCTGGAGGCTGACACGGCCCTTGTCGAGGTTGATCTTCCCCGCGCCCGGGGCGTGTGCGGGCGGCGGCGGGGGAGTGGCCATCGGCGGGGCGGGCGGGGTGACGGGGGTCTGGACGGTGGGCTGCGGCGGGGCGGCGGGGGTGACGGGGGCGGCCGGCTGGGGCGGAGCCACGGGGGCCGGTTCCTCCACGCTCACGCCGAAGTCGGTGGCGATGCCGGCCAGGCCGTTGGCGTAGCCCTGGCCCACCGCGCGCGCCTTCCACGCTCCGTTGCGCAGGTAGATCTCCACGACCACCAACGCCGTCTCGCTGCCGAGCTGCGGGGGTGTGAAGGTGGCCAGGACGGAGTTGTCGTCGGCGCTGCGGATCGTCGCCGTCGGTTCGATGCCCTGGAAGGTCTGGCCGGCCGCGTCCGGGCTGGCGGTGACGACGATCTTCTCGATGCCGGGCGGGAGGGCGGCGGTGTCGACCACGATCGCGTCCGGGGCGGTGCCGCCGCCGGAGCGGTACGTCACGCCCGGGCCGTTGGGCTGGTTGTAGAAGATGAAGTCGTCGTCCGAGCGCACCTTGCCGTCGGCGGTGAGCAGCAGGCTCGATACGTCGAGCCGCACCGGGGCGGCGACGTCCACCGTCACGCGCGCGGTGGAGAGAGGGATGTTCGAGCCGGGGGTCATAGCTGTCATGCCCCGTGAACGATCGAGCCCGCTTTACCGTTCCCTTACCCGCGGCCGAACGGTTCAGCGGCGGTTTCTGGGGTGGTTGCGGGCGGTGCGTTCGTTGCCGCGCTTGTAGTTTCCGGTCCAGCGGGCCATCACGAGCTGGGGGTCGGAGGAGGACTCGACCTCGGCGAGGAACTGTGCGGCTCTTGGGCCGTGGAGGGTGGTGGCGGGGCGGTTGTGGTGGGTGATGTGAACGGTTCCGTTGGTGTGGGCCTCGTAGTGGAATCCTTGGGGGCTTGGCATGCGGGGATGGTAGGGGGCCGGTGGGGGCGGGCCCCAATGGTTTTCGCCCCCGCCGCCCCTACCCGTCCCATCCCTGGGGGCTGCGCCCCCAGACCCCCGCTTCGGCCCTGAAGGGGCCTCGTCCTCAAACGCCGGACGGGCTGAAGGATGCGGACCGGCGTCGAGAGGCGAAGCCCCTGGCGGGTGGGTGGGGGTTCGGGACGGTGTGGCCTTGTCCTCGGACGCCGGACGGGCTGGAGATGGCTGAGCTGAATTCAGCCCCTCCGGCGTTTGAGGAGCGGGGTCCAGGGGGCAGCGCCCCCTGGGAACGGGGTCGAAGGGGCGGCGCCCCTGGGGATGGGAACGGGTAAGGGCGGCGGGGGCGAGAAAAGTCCCCTACGGAACCACCACGATCTTCCTGCCCACCCCCGCCGCGAACTGGTCCAGCGCCGCCGGGTACCGGTCCAGGGGGATGCGGTCGCTGATGAAGATCTCCGGGTCCAGCACACCGTTCGCGAAGAGTTCCGCCGCCCGCTCGAAGCTGTGGAGGACCGCCATTGAGCCGGTGATGGTGATCTCCTGGTTGTAGATGCGGTACGGGTCGATCGTCACCCGCGTCGCGTAGTCGGCCACGCCGAACTGGAGGAAGGTGCCGGCCTTGGCCACCCGGTCAAGGCCGTCCTGGATCGCCGCCGCGTTGCCCGTCGCGTCGACCACGAGGTCCCAGCCCTGAGGACGGTCCAGCTCGTCGGGGCTCGCGGCGGAGGCCGAGACGCCGAGGCGGCGGGCTGTTTCCAGGCGGGTCGGGTTCACGTCGACCATGTCGACGCTGGCCGCACCGGTCCGCTTCGCAAGCTCCAGCATCATCAGGCCCATCGTGCCGGAGCCGTAGATGAGGACGTGGGCGCCGAGGCGGGACTGGAGGACGTCGTAGCCGCGTACCGCGCAGGACAGCGGTTCCACCAGGGCCGCGTCCTGTGTGCGGACGTGTTCGGGGAGCCGTACGCAGTTCGCCACCGGAGCGACCGCGTACTGGGCCGCGCCGCCGGCCGTGGTCACACCGATCGCCGCCCAGCGTTCACAGAGGTTGTTGTGGCCCGTACGGCAGTACCGGCACTCGTAGCAGTACAGGGACGGGTCCACCGCCACCCGGTCGCCCACCGACAGTTCGGTGACCTGCTGGCCGACCCCCACCACCTCACCCGCGAACTCGTGCCCCGGCACGATCGGCAGCTTCGGCGCGAACTCGCCCTGAAGGATGTGCAGGTCGGTACCGCACAGCCCGCACGCGGCGACCTCGACGACGACCTCGCGCGGACCCGGCGTCGGGTCCGGGACCTCGGCGACGACGGCACGGCCCACGGACTCGATGACGGCGGCCTTCATTTCACGGCTCCCAGAGACAGGCCCTGGACCAGTTTGTCCTGGGCGGCGAACCCCGCGGCGAGCACCGGCAGGGAGATGACGAGCGACGCGGCGCACACCTTCGCCAGGAACAGGCCCTGGCTGGTGATGAAGCCGGTCAGGAAGACAGGGGCGGTCTCGGCCACCACTCCGGTCAGGACACGGGCGAACAGCAGCTCGTTCCAGCTGAAGATGAAGCAGATCAGGGCTGTCGCGGCGATTCCGGGGAGGGCGATCGGGGCCACCACGCGCGCGAGGATCGTCGGAAGCCGCGCCCCGTCCACCCTGGCCGCCTCGATGATCGCCACCGGCACCTCGGCCAGGAACGACTGCATCATCCAGACCGCGATCGGCAGGTTCATCGAGGTGTAGAGGATGACCAGCAGCCAGATGTTGTCGAGCATGTCCGTGTTCTTGGCGAACAGGTAGATGGGCAGCAGACCCGCCACCACCGGCAGCATCTTCGTCGACAGGAAGAAGAACAGGACGTCCGTCCACTTCTTCACCGGTCGGATCGACAGCGCGTACGCCGCCGGGAGCGCCAGGAGCAGGACGAAGGCCGTCGACGCCAGCGACGCCACCGTCGAGTTGATCAGCGCAGGCCAGGGACTCGCGCCGCCGCCCGTGCCGAAGAACTCGCGGTAGCCGTCCAGGGTGAGGGCGGCCCCGAAGGAGGGCGGGTTGGTGGCCGCGTCCGTCTCCGAGTGGAAGGACGTCAGGGCCATCCACGCGATGGGGAGGAAGAACGCCACCCCCAGGAGCCAGGCCAGCAGTCCCAGGCCAACGCCCTTACGGCGTACGGTCATTGCACTCATGCCCGACCCGCCTCCTCACGGAACAGGGACGACACCACGCGCAGGGCGAAGGTCGCGATGATGATCGAACCGATGACCACCAGGACGCCCGCGGCCGAGGCGAGGCCGTTCTCATGGGCCTGGTAGAAGCTCTGGTAGACGGTGTAGGGCAGGTTCGCCGTGCCCAGTCCGCCCGAGGTGATCGTGAAGACCGCGTCGAAGTTCTGGACGATGTAGATCGAGCCCAGCAGGGCGCCCAGCTCCAGGTAGCGGCGCAGATGCGGGAGCGTCAGATGGCGGAAGATCTGCCAGTCGCTCGCGCCGTCCACCTTCGCCGCCTCGATCTGCTGGGGATCGCGGCTCTGCAGGCCCGCCAGCAGGATCAGCATCATGAACGGGGTCCACTGCCAGACCAGCGAGGCCTCGACCGCCAGCAGCGGGGTGTTGGAGATCCAGTCAGGCTGTGGGCCGCCCACATAGTGCAACAACCCATTGAGCAGGCCGTATTCGGGGTTGTAGAGCACATGCTTCCAGAGCAGGGCCGCCGCCACGGGGACGACGAGGAAGGGGGCGATGAGGAGGGTGCGGACCACGCCCCGGCCGCGGAAGCGGCGGTCCAGCAGGAGGGCCAGGGCGAGGCCCAGCACCAGGCTCACCAGGACCACCGTCGCCGTCAGCAGGATGGTCGTCCACACCGAGTGGCGCAGGTCCGCGTCCGTCAGGACCTGTTGGTAGTTGTCGAAGCCCGTGAAGTGCCGGGCCTCGGGGTACAGGGCGTTCCAGTCGAAGAACGAGATCACCAGCGTGGCCACGAACGGGAGCTGGGTGACCACGATCATGAAGATCAGGGCGGGCAGGAGCGGGGCCCGGGTGGCCCAGTTGCGCAGCCGGGCCGACGGTGGGCGGGCGGTGCGTACGGGAGTCGCGGCCACGGGGGCCGTCGTTGTCGCTGTCATCGTCCCTCGTACTCCTCGGAGATCTTCTCGGCGAGCCGCTGGGACTTCTCCAGCGCCGACTCGACCGACTGGCGTCCGGCGATGGCCGCGCTGATCTCCTGGGAGACCTTGGTGCCGAGATCGGTGAACTCGGGGATGCCGACGAACTGGATGCCGGGCGCGGGGCGCGGCTGCACCCCCGGGTTGTTGGGCCGCGCGCCTTCGATGGCCTCCTTGGTCATCTCCTGGAAGGCGGCGGCCTCTTTGACGTACGCCGGATTCGTGTACGTCGACGCGCGCTTGCCGGCCGGGACGTTGGACCAGCCGATCTGGTCGCCGACCAGCTGCTCGTACTGCTTGCCGGAGGCCCAGGACACGAACTTCCAGGCCTTGTCGGGGTTGCGGGAGGCGTCCTGGATGCCCCAGGCCCAGGTGTAGAGCCAGCCGGAGGACTTCGTCTCCTCGACGGGGGCGGGGGCGTAGCCGACCTTGCCCTTGACGGGGGAGTCCTTCGCCTCCAGGGAACCGGCCGCGCTCGTGGCGTCGTACCACATGGCGACCTTGCCCTGGGTCATGTTGTTGAGGCACTCGGCGAAGCCGGACTGGGGCGCTCCCGACTCACCGTGCTCACGGACCAGGTCGACATAGAACTTCGTCGCCTTCTCCCACTCGGGGGAGTCGAGCCGGGCCTTCCAGTTCTGGTCGAACCAGGTGCCGCCGAAGGTGTTCACGACGGTCGTCAGGGGCGCCATCACCTCGCCCCAGCCCGGCAGTCCGCGCAGACAGATGCCCTTCATGCCGTCCTCGGCGCCGTCCACCTTCGCGGCCAGGTCGGCCACCTGGGTCCAGGTGGGGTGGGCCGGCATCGTCAGACCCGCCTTCGCGAAGACGTCCTTGCGGTACATCAGGAAGGAGGACTCGCCGTAGAAGGGCTGGCCGTAGAGCTTGCCGTCGTCGCCGGTCAGGGACTGGCGCATGGGCTTGAGGACGTCCTTTTCGTCGTACGCCGGGTCCTTGGCGACGTAGGAGTCCATCTCGTGCAGCCAGCCGTTGCGGGCGTAGATCGGGATCTCGTAGTTGGAGAGGGTGGCCACGTCGTACTGGCCCGCCTGGTTGGCGAAGTCCTGGCTGATCTTGTCGCGGACGTCGTTCTCGGGCAGGACGGTGAAGTTGACCTTGATGCCGGTCTCTTCGGTGAAGCGGGGGGCGAGTTTCTGCAACTCGGTCATCTGGGGGTTGTTGACCATGAGGACGTTGATCGAGTTGCCGCCCGCCCCCGCCCCGCCGGCTCCGACCCAGCAGCCGGAGAGCAGCGGGGCGAGCAGCGTCCCTGCGGCGGCCAGGGCGAGCGTGGCTCGCGGTGGCCGTCGTCGGCTCTGGGTTCGCATGGATCGCTCCTGGACTTATGGGGAGATAAAGGGCACGGCACGGTATGACGTGCCGCATTAAGTGGTGGGTTGGGTTTTCGGACGCGCACCGACGGGTGCGTTGGATTTTCAGACGCGGATGACCTGAGGCCCGAGCAGTGAGTAGCGGTGGGCCTCGGACGTGGGGAGCAGTGTGCTCGTGACGATCGTCTCCAGCGCGCCGATCTCCGCGAACCGGCAGAAGCTGACCGCCCCGAACTTGGTGTGGACGCCCGCGAACACCGTGCGGCGCGCGGCCCGGATCGCCTGCGCCTTGACCTCGCTGACCGCCGGGTCGGGGGTGGTGAGGCCGTGTTCGCGGGAGATGCCGTTGGCGCCGATGTAGGCGAGGTCGAGGACGAAGCCGGCGAGCATCTTCGTCGTCCAGTGGTCGACGGTGGCCAGGGTGCCGGGGCGGACCCGGCCGCCCAGCAGCAGCACGGAGGTGTTCTCCGCCTCGGCGAGGGCGCCCGCGACCGGGAGGGACGCGGTGACCACGGTCAGGGGGCGGTCCCGGGGCAGGGCCTCGGCGATGAGCTGCGGGGTGAAGCCCTCGTCGACGAAGACCGTCTCGGCGTCCCCGAGGAGTTCGGCCGCGGCGGTGGCGATGCGGCGTTTCTCGGGGACGTGGCTGGTGGCGCGGAAGGCGAGCGTCGTCTCGAAGCCGGCGCTCTCCACGGGGTAGGCGCCGCCGTGGGTGCGGCGGACCAGGCCGTGGTCCTCCAGGGCGCGGAGGTCTCGGCGCACGGTCTCTTTCGCGACGCCGAGTTGGGTGGCGAGGGTGTTGACGTCCACGGCGCCCGTGGTGCGGGCGGCCTGCACGATCTCCCGCTGGCGTTCTTCCGCGGTTCTGGTCATTCGGTCACCCGCCTTCCTGTCATGGTGCCCGTTCGGGCCGTATGCAGGAAGTTGTACAGCGGGGACGGGGCGGTGACCAGGTCTGTTACGAGGGGGATGCTGACCGGATGTGCCCGTTCGGGCAGGGGGCGCCCATGAGCTCGGCGACTGCGGTTGTCGTGCGGCTGCGGGCCCGTCGTGGCTGGTCGCGCCCCGCGGCGGAGCTGCTGATGTCACAGCCCCGCGCCCCTGGACGTGGCGCTGCGCGCCACGATCCACGGCGCTCGCCATGCCCGTATCAACCTGCGGGCCGGTCCGTTCTGTGACCGTCAGTACGGCCAGAT
Source organism: Streptomyces sp. NPDC001536 (assembly GCF_042894505.1). Classification (NCBI taxonomy): domain Bacteria; kingdom Bacillati; phylum Actinomycetota; class Actinomycetes; order Kitasatosporales; family Streptomycetaceae; genus Streptomyces; species Streptomyces sp. NPDC001536. The sequence continues at coordinate 151,498 of NZ_JBIAVQ010000005.1, read as the reverse complement.
CGGCGGGTCGCTCACGAAGTGGCCGCCCAGGTAGGTGTGGGCGATGTTCTCCGGGTCCAGTTCGCCCTGCTCGGCGATGAGCTTCTCGGCGTACTGCTCGGAGTCGTCCTGGGGGTCGTAGCCGATGGCCCGGGCGGTGCTGAGGTCCCACCACAGGCGGGTGTTGGCGGAGGAGCCGTAGACGACGGTGTGCTGGACGTTCTCGGCGGTCAGGGCCGCGTGGAAGAGGCGGGCGCCGTCGGCCGGGCTCATCCACACCGAGAGCATGCGGACGCTGCTGGGCTCGGGGAAGCAGGAGCCGATGCGTACGGACACGGTCTCCAGGGCGTGCTTGTCCCAGTAGAGCTGAGCGAGGTCCTCGCCGAAGGACTTGGACAGGCCGTAGAAGGTGTCCGGGCGGTGCGGGGTGTCGATGGGGATCAGCGGGGCGTCGCCCTGGGGGCGGGGGGTGAAGCCCACCGCGTGGTTGGAGGAGGCGAAGACGATCCTCGGCACGCCCTCCTCGCGGGCGGCCTCGTACAGGTTGTAGGTGCCCTCGATGTTCGCCCGGAGGATTTTCTCGAAGGAGGCTTCCAGGGAGATGCCCGCGAGGTGGATGATCGCGTCGACGCCCCGGACGGCCTCGCGCACGGCGTCCTTGTCGGCGAGGTCCGCGACGATCGCGTCCGGCTCGCCCTCGATGGGCAGCAGGTCGAGGATGCGCAGCTCGTAGCCGTACCCGGGAAGCAGGTCCCGCATCAGGGTGCCGACGCCGCCGGCGGCGCCGGTGAGCAGAACGGTGCGGGGCGTTGGCATCCTCGGTTCTCCTTGGATCGACGGCCGTAAGACTGCTCGGTATTCACATTCGTGGACAAGTTAAGGATCATCGCCGTGCCTCGTCAAGGGTGGTGCTACGCGAGTTCAGAAATGTAAACTCTGATCAGAATCCCGCACGCCTCTGATTCTCGACCCAGGGAGAGCCCGTGACGACTGCCGACCTCGCCACCCGACTCGGCATCCCCAGCGGGCCGCTGTTCTTCCCCGTCACCGCCTTCGCTCCTGACGGCTCGGTCGACCTCGACGTCTACCGCGCGCATGTGCGCCGCGGGGTCGAGGCCGGAGCCGCCGCCGTCTTCGCGTGCTGCGGTACCGGGGAGTTCCACGCGCTGACGCCCGAGGAGTTCGAGGTGTGCGTACGGGCGGCCGTGGCGGAGACGGCGGGACGTGTGCCGGTCGTCGCGGGCACCGGGTACGGCACCGCGCTCGCCGTGCGCTACGCGAGGCTGGCGGAGGCGGCCGGCGCGGACGGACTGCTCGCGCTGCCGCCGTACCTCGTGATCGCCGGGCAGGAGGGTCTGCTGCGGCACTACAAGGAGATCGCGGCGGCCACCGCGCTGCCCGTGATCGTCTACCAGCGCGACAACGCCGTGTTCACCCCGGACACCGCGGTCGAACTGGCCCGCACACCGGGGATCGTCGGCCTCAAGGACGGCCTCGGCGACCTCGACCTCGTCCAGCGGATCGTCAGCGCCGTGCGCACCGAGGTCCCCGGTGACTTCCTCTACTTCAACGGCCTGCCGACCGCCGAGCAGACCCAGCTCGCCTACCGCGCGGTGGGCGTCCCGCTCTACTCCTCCGCCGTGTTCTGCTTCGCCCCCGAGATCGCCCTCGCCTTCCACGGGGCGCTGGAGTCGGGCGACCTGAGGACGGCCGATCGCCTCCTGGACGGCTTCTACCGCCCGTTCGTCGAACTGCGCGCCCAGGGCCGCGGATACGCCGTCGCCCTGGTCAAGGCCGGTGTCCGGCTGCGCGGGCTCGACGTGGGGGAGGTCCGGCCGCCGCTGCACGAGCCGACCGAGGACCATGTGAAGCAGCTCGCCCAGATCATCGAGCGAGGACACGCGCTGCTGGAGGAGGACACCAAGTGAAGGCGTCGACATTCGTCTACCCCTGGGACGTCAACGGGGACCCGGAGGCCGCCGAGCGCATCGCCTCCCTCGGTGTGCGGCAGGTGACGCTCGCCTCCGCCTACCACTCCACGCGCGCGTTGACGCCCCGCCACCCGCGCCACCGCATCGTCACCGCCGAGCACGCCTCCGTGCTCTACCCCGCCGACGACCGCTGGCGGGGACGCGAACTGCGCCCGTACCCGGCCGGCGACTGGGCGCCCGGTGACGCGTTCGGCGAGGCGGCCGCCGCGCTGACGCGGGCCGGCCTGGAGGTGCACACCTGGGTCGTCCTCGCCCACAACTCCCGCCTGGGCGCCGAGCATCCGGACACCTCGGTCGTCAACGCCTACGGCGACCGCTACCCGTGGGCCCCCTGCATCGCCCAGCCCGCCACGCGCGCGTACCTCGTCGACCTGGCCGCCGAGGCCGCGGTGCGGCCGGGCGCGCGCGGCACCGAACTGGAGTCCCTCGGCTGGTACGGCCTCCAGCATCTGCACGCCCACGACAAGACCGGCGGGGTCGGTCTCGGGGACGCCGGGATGTATCTGATGGCGCTCTGCTTCTGCGCGGTCTGCCGGGAGGGCTACGGCGCCCAGGGCCTGGACGCCGACGAGCTGGCGGCCGCGGTACGGGACGCGCTGGAGCCGCTGTGGCAGGGGGCGCCGGACGACGGCGACTGGACAGGGGTCGAGAAGCTCCTCGGCGCCTCGGTGGCGGCGGCCACGCGCGCGTGGCGCGACGAGACCGCCCGCACGCTCCAGGAGACGGCGGTGGCGGCGGTGCGCGCGGCGGCTCCCGACGGTTTCCAGGTCCTGCTGCACGCCGACCCGGTGACGTACCACGTCGGCGCGAACGCCGGCGTGGATCCCGCGCACATCCTCTCCGTCGCGGACGGCGTGGTCGTGCCGTGCGCGGGCGGACCGGGCCTGCTGACACCGTTCGCCGAGCAGGGCCGGCAGGGGGCGGTGATCGCCGCCAACTTCGGGGTGGTGTCGGGGATGGGCGGCAGTCCGGGCACGCTGGTGGAGGACGCTGCACGTGCGCGTGAGCTGGGGGCCACGGAGATACGGCTCTATCACGCGGGGTTGGCCTCGGACGGGGACCTGGAGCTGGTGCGCGCGGCGCTCGCCGGCCTCTGAGCGGGCGGTACCGCCGTCAGCAGTCACAGCCCGCCCGGGACCGCCGCCGTGGAGACGGTACGGCCCGGCAGCGCGTCCGGTGTCCCGCGCTGTACGGCGGTGAGGCGGAGGCCGGCGTCGCGGGCGCGCAGGACGGTCGAGGGAGGTGCCAAGCCAGGAGGGGTGCGGGGACCGGGCAGGTGCCCGAGGGCGATGAGTTTCGGGTCCGGGGCCGGTCCATCCCTCATACGGACCTCTGAGGAGACACGCATGACCGACTCACCGCTCGACCTCGGCCCCCAGACCCGCACTCTGGCGCGCCTCGCCCAGGCCGTCCGGGACGAGCAGCTGACGGACCCGACCCCCTGTCCGGACATGGCGGTCCGCAATCTGCTGGGCCACCTGCTGGGCCTGTCTGTCGCCTTCCGTGACGCCGCCCGCAAGGACCTCGGCCCCACCACAGACACCGCCCCCACCGCAGCCGTCCCGGATATCGGCCCCGGCTGGCGCGAGGAACTGCCGAAGGTCCTCGACGAGCTCGCCGACGCCTGGCGCGACCCGTCCGCCTGGACCGGAATGACCCGCGCGGGCGGCGTCGACCTGCCCGGCGAGGTCGCCGGAGCCGTCGCGGTCGACGAGCTGGTCGTCCACGGCTGGGACCTGGCCCGCGCCACCGGTCTCCCGTACGACCCGCATCCCGTCGCGCTCCAGATGTCGTACGACTTCCTGCTCGCGGCCGCCAAGGAGGGGGACCGGGGCGGTGGCATCTTCGGCCCCGTGGTCCCGGTGCCGGACGGCGAACCGCTCCTCGACCGGGCCGTCGGGCTGAGCGGGCGGGACCCGGGGTGGCGGCGGGCTTGATCGCGGGCGCGGGGGAGGAGCCGACGCCTGCCCTCCTTCGGCTCTGATTGCAGGCGCGGGGGAGGAGCTGACGCCGACCCTCCCTCGGCACTGATCGCAGGCGCGGGGAGGAGCCGACCCCCACTCTCCCTCGGCCTTAATCGCAGGCGCGGGAGAGGCGTCGGCGCCTACCCTCCCCGCATGTCACTCACCCTCACCGTCCTCGGTACCGCCTCCCCCCACCCCGGTCCGGACACTCCGTGCTCCGGCCATCTGGTGCGGGGAGGCGGTGCCGAGGTGTGGGTGGACGCCGGGACCGGGACCTTCGCCGAGTTGCAGCGGCACACCGATCCGACACGGCTGAGCGCGATCTGGATCTCGCATCTGCACGCCGACCACTACGCCGACCTCACGGCCGCGTTCTACGGCTTCGCGTACGGCGGACTCACCCTGCCCGCGCCGATCCCGGTGTACGCGCCGCGCGACTGCGCCCCGCGCCTCGCCGGGTTCTTCGGACGGCCGGACACCGACTTCCTGAGCGGCGTCTTCGACTTCCGGCCGCTGTACGACCAGCACGTGGCCCGACACGGCGACCTCACCCTCGTCTCCCGTTCCGTCGTGCACGACGTCGAGGCTTACGGGCTGCGTGCCGAGAGCGGCGGACGGACTCTCGCGTACTCCGGGGACACCCGTTCCTGCCCCGCACTCGTCGAACTCGCCCGCGACAGCGACCTGTTGCTCTGCGAGGCCGACATCGATGCGCATCGCGATGGCGAACAGGTTCACCTGACGCCCGAGGACACCGGTGGCGCGGCACGAACAGCGCGGGCCCGACGGCTGCTTGTCACCCACGTAGGCCCCACCCTTACGCCCGCGGACGCCACCGCGCGCGCCGCCTCCGTCTTCGGCGGCCCCACCTCCGCCGCCCGCGTCGGCGAGACGTACACCGTCTGAACGCTCCGGTCGGCAACCTCAACTTCCTTTGTCAGAAGCATTGACGAAACACGGGCCCCCTCCTACCTTCAACGCGTCGTACTTCGTACGTCATATATGAGACGCGATACGTGAGATCCGATACGCGAGATCCGAGAGGCGCGCATGACCTCTGTGCCCACGCCGATCCCCTCCCGCACGCAGTACGTGCAGGAAGAGATCAAACGCCGCATCCTCACCGGCCAGTTGACGCCGGGGCAGGCCCTGGTCGAGACCGAGCTCGCCGCGCAGTTCGGGGTGTCCAAGACCCCGGTGCGCGAGGCGCTCAAGACCCTGGCCGGCACCGGGCTCGTCGTGATGAACCAGTACAAGGGCGTCACGGTGCGCATGGTGGACGCGGACATGGCGCGCGAGGTCTACGACGTCCGGCTGCTCCTCGAACCCGAGGCACTCAAGCGGGCGGTGAGGCGCGGAGCCTCCCTCGCCGAGGCCCGCGACGCGCTGACCCGCGCCGACCAGGCCACCGACACCGCCGAACGCTCCCTCGCCAACCGGGAGTTCCACCGCGCCCTGTATCTGCCGTGCGGCAACCCGCTGCTCGGCCGGATGCTCGACGAGGTCCGTGACCAGGCGGCCCTCGTCTCCGCCGTCGCCTGGGCGGCCTCGCCCTCCTGGGAGCGGGAGGCCGGTGAGCACCGCGAGATCCTGCGGCTCGCCCTCGACGGTGACGCCGACGGCGCGGCCCGCGCGCTCCACGCGCACATCGCCTCGTTCGTGCAGCGGGCCTACCCGGGGGTCCTCGAAGAGCTCCAGGAAGAGGAAGGTCAGGAATGAGCAGCGTGACGTTCGAGACCCAGCGGGCCGCCCTGGCCGACGTGGTGGCGATCCCGGTGACCCCGTTCGCCGAGGACGGCTCCATCGACCAGGACGCCCACCGGGCCCTGCTGCGTCGGCTGCTCGACGGAGGGGTCAGCACCCTCACGCCCAACGGGAACACCGGCGAGTTCTACGCCCTGACTCCCCAAGAGCGCCGGCTCGTCACGGAGTTGACCATCGACGAGGCCGGCGACCGGGCCGTGATCCTCGTCGGCGTCGGCCACGACGTGCCCACCGCCGTCGCCTCCGCCCGGCACGCCCGTGAGCTGGGCGCGGCGATGGTGATGGTCCACCAGCCCGTCCACCCGTACGTCTCCCAGGGCGGCTGGGTCGACTACCACCGCGCCATCGCCGAGGCCGTGCCCGAGCTGGGCGTCGTCCCGTACATCCGCAACGCACAGCTCGGCGGCGCCCGCCTCGCCGAACTCGCCGACGGCTGCCCGAACGTCATCGGGGTGAAGTACGCCGTGCCGGACGCGGCGAGATTCGCCGCCTTCGCCCGGGACGCGGGCCTGGAACGCTTCGTGTGGGTCGCCGGCCTGGCCGAGCCCTACGCCCCCTCGTACTTCTCCGCGGGCGCCACCGGCTTCACCTCCGGGCTGGTGAACGTCGCCCCGGCCGTTTCGCTGAACATGATCGAAGCGCTTCGATCCGGCGACTACCCGGCCGCCATGAAGGTCTGGGAGCAGATCCGCCGCTTCGAGGAACTCCGCGCCGCCAACGGCTCCGCCAACAACGTCACCGTCGTCAAGGAGGCCCTCGCCTCCCTCGGCCTGTGCCGCCGCGAGGTCCGTCCGCCGAGCCGGCCGCTGCCCGAGGACGAGCGGGCCGAGGTCGCCGGGATAGCCGCCGGGTGGTCGATATGACCGGCAGAGAGCGAAAGCGCCCCGAGGAGCTGCGGAGCCATCAGTGGTACGGCACCGAGGGCCAGTTGCGCACCTGGTCGCACAACGCCCGGATGCGCCAGCTGGGTTACGAGGCGGAGGAGTACCGGGGCCGCCCGGTGATCGCCGTCCTCAACACCTGGTCGGACATCAACCCCTGCCATGTCCATCTGCGTGAGCGCGCCGAGGCGGTCAAGCGGGGCGTGTGGCAGGCCGGCGGCTTCCCGCTCGAATTCCCCGTAGCCACGCTCTCGGAGACGTACCAGAAGCCGACCCCGATGCTCTACCGCAACCTCCTCGCGATGGAGACGGAGGAGCTGCTGCGCTCGTACCCGATCGACGCGGCGGTGCTGCTGGGCGGCTGCGACAAGTCGACGCCGGCGCTGCTCATGGGCGCCGCCTCCGCCGACGTACCGTCGATCTTCGTGCCCGCGGGGCCGATGCTGCCGGGGCACTGGCGCGGGGAGACCCTCGGGTCCGGCACCGACATGTGGAAGTACTGGGACGAGCACCGCGCGGGCAATCTGACGGACTGTGAACTGCGCGAACTCCAGGGCGGGTTGGCGCGTTCACCCGGCCACTGCATGACCATGGGGACCGCCTCCACGATGACCGCCGCGGCGGAGGTCCTCGGCATGACGCTGCCGGGCGCCTCCTCGATCCCGGCCGTCGAGTCCGGGCACGAGCGGATGGCCGCCGCCTCCGGGCGGCGTGCCGTGGAGCTCGCCTGGACCGCCCTCAAGCCGTCGGAGATCCTCACCAGGGAGGCCTTCGAGGACGCCGTCACCACGGTCCTCGGACTCGGCGGCTCCACCAACGCCGTGATCCACCTCATCGCGATGGCCGGCCGGTCCGGGATCAGGCTCGCCCTCGACGACTTCGACCGCATCGCCCGTACCGTCCCGGTGCTGGCGAACGTACGGCCCGGCGGACAGACGTACCTCATGGAGGACTTCCACTTCGCCGGTGGCCTGCCCGCCTTCCTCACCCGGATCACCGACCTCCTCCACCTGGACCGGCCGACCGTCAACGGCACCCTGGGGGAGCAGCTCGACGGTGCCGTCGTGCACGACGACGACGTCATCCGCACCCGCGAGAACCCGGTCGCCGCCGAGGGCGGGGTCGCCGTCCTGCGCGGCAACCTCTGCCCGGACGGCGCGGTCATCAAGCACATCTCCGCCGAGCCGCACCTGCTCAAGCACACCGGTCCCGCGGTCGTCTTCGACGACTACAAGACCATGCAGCGGACCATCAACGACCCGTCGCTCAACATCACCGCCGACAGCGTGGTGGTGCTGCGCAACGCCGGGCCCAAGGGCGGCCCGGGCATGCCCGAGTACGGCATGCTGCCCATCCCCGACCACCTGCTCAAGCAGGGCGTGCGGGACATGGTCCGGATCTCCGACGCCCGGATGAGCGGCACGAGTTACGGCGCGTGTGTGCTGCACGTCGCGCCCGAGTCGTACATCGGCGGACCGCTCGCCCTCGTCCGCAGCGGTGACCAGATCACCCTGGACGTCGAGGCGCGCTCCCTCCATCTCCATGTGGACGACGAGGAGTTGGAGCGCCGCAGGGCCAAGTGGACACCGCCGCCGGTCCGCTACGAGCGAGGCTACGGCGCGCTCTACAACGAGCAGATCACCCAGGCCGACACCGGCTGCGACTTCGAGTTCCTGGCCCGCCAGGGCAAGGTCGCCGACCCGTACGCCGGCTGAACCCCAGCACCACAGCGCATCCGCACGTCCAGAGAGAAAGCGCTTCCCGCAAGACGTACCAAGCCGTACCGAGATCGGAGAACAGTCATGGCCCAAGCCGCAGCCGTGGCGAAACCGCCCGCGCCACCCCGGCGGCGCCGTGCCTCCGCCACCCCGCGCAGGCTCCCCTACCTGCTGATCGCACCGGCCGCCCTGCTCATGCTGGGCTTCATCGCCTACCCGGTCATCAGCGTCTTCTACTACAGCCTGCAGAACTACAACCCCACCAAGCCCTGGCGGAACGGATACGCGGGCTTCGACAACTTCGTCCACGCCTTCACCGAGGACCCGGTCTTCTGGGACACGCTGACCTTCAGCGCCAAGTGGGTCTTCGTCGAGGTGGGCCTCCAGCTGCTCTTCGGTCTCGCGCTGGCCCTCATCGTCAACCAGAGCTTCGTGGGCCGGGCCATGGGACGCGCCATGGTCTTCTCCCCATGGGCCGTCTCCGGCGTACTGACCTCCGCGATCTGGGTCCTGCTCTACAACTCCCAGACCGGCATCACCCGTTACCTCGCGGACATGGGCATCGGCTCCTACGGCACCAGCTGGCTGTCGGACACCTCCACCGTGTTCCCGGCGGCGATCGTCGCCGACCTGTGGCGCGGAGTCCCCTTCTTCGCGATCCTCATCCTCGCCGACCTCCAGTCCGTCTCGAAGGACCTCTACGAAGCCGCAGAGGTCGACGGGGCCAGCCGGATCAAGCAGTTCTGGCACATCACGCTGCCGCACCTGAAGGACGCGATCATCCTGTCCACGCTGCTGCGCGCGGTCTGGGAGTTCAACAACGTCGACCTGCTCTACACCCTCACCGGCGGCGGACCCGCGGGCGAGACGACGACACTCCCGCTCTACATCGCCAACACCAGCGTCGACGCCCACAACTTCGGCTACGCATCGGCCCTGACCACGGTGGCGTTCGTGATTCTGCTCTTCTGCTCGATGGTCTATCTGCGCCTGAGCAAGTTCGGAGGCGACGACAAGTGATCACCAAGGAAGCCACCCCGGTCGCCCCGGCCCCGCAGGCCGAGGACCCCGCACCGCCGCGCCCGAAGAAGCGCCAGCGGGCCTGGGACGAGGTCCCCCGCTGGCACATCTATCTGCCCCTGGGGATCTACCTCCTCTTCACCCTGATCCCGTTCTACTGGATCCTGCTCTTCGCGCTCCGCCCGTCCGGCTCGACCTCGCTCGTCCCGTGGCCGATGACCTTCGACCACTTCGAGAAGGTGTGGACGGAAAGGCAGTTCGGCACCTACTTCGAGAACAGCGTCCTCGTCGGCGTCGCCACCCTGGTGATGACCACCCTCGTGGCGCTGGCCGGCGGCTACGCCCTCGCCCGGTTCAACTTCAAGGTCAAGCGGGCCTTCATGCTCGCCCTGCTGTGCTCCCAGTTCGTGCCGGGCGCGCTGCTCCTGGTGCCGCTGTTCGAGATCTTCGCCGAGCTCCAGATGATCAACTCGCTGGGCAGCGTCATCCTCGCCGAGACGGTCTTCCAGCTGCCGCTGTCGATCATCCTGATCAGCAACTTCATCAAGAACGTGCCGTACTCCCTGGAGGAGGCGGCCTGGGTCGACGGCTGCAACCGCTTCACCGCGTTCCGGATCGTCGTCCTGCCGCTGCTGCGGCCCGGTCTGATCGCGGTGGGTTCCTTCGCCTTCGTCCACTCCTGGAACCACTTCCTCTTCGCCCTGATGTTCCTCAACAACCAGGACAAGCAGACGATCCCGGTCGGCCTCAACACCCTGATGGGCGCGGACAGCGTCGACCTCGGCGCGCTCGCGGCAGGCGGCATCATCGCGGCCGTACCGGTCGTGATCGTCTTCGCCTTCATCCAGAAGTGGCTGATCACCGGCTTCAGCGCGGGGGCGGTGAAGGGCTGATGGGAGTCCGTCATATAGCCGCGGCTACCGGCGTGTTGGGGCTGCTCTGCGTCCCCGCCCACGCCGAGGCCCGCGACATCAGCCGCGACACGCTCCCCGCGAACGACGGCTGGGCTTCCGAGGGCGCGGGCACGACCGGCGGTTCCGCCGCCGACGACGCCCACGTCTTCACGGTCACCGACCGCGCCGAGCTCGCCGCGGCCCTCGACGGCGGCAGCGCCACCCCGAAGATCATCAGGGTCGCGGGGACGATCGACGCCAACACCGACGACGACGGCGACCACCTGGACTGCGCCGACTACGCCACCGGCGGCTACAGCCTGAGGAAGTACCTCGCCGCCTACGACCCCCGCACCTGGGGTTCCGCCAAACCCAGCGGCGTGCAGGAGGAGGCCCGCCAGGCATCGGCGGCCAGGCAGGCCGAGCGCGTCACGCTCACCGTCGGCTCCAACACCACGATCGTCGGCCTCGAGGGAGCCGTCCTCAAGGGCGCCAACCTCCAGGTCAGGAACGCCTCCAACGTCATCATCCGCAACCTCGACCTGCGCGACGCCTACGACTGCTTCCCCGTGTGGCAGCCCAACACCGGCGGCCTCGGCGACTGGAAGACGGCGTACGACACCATCTGGCTGACCGGCTCCCACCATGTCTGGGTCGACCACGTCACCCTCAGCGACAAGGGCCACCCGGACGAGAAGGAACCCACCCTCTTCGGCCGCAACTACCTGCGCCACGACGGCCTGCTGGACATCACCAACGGCTCCGACCTGGTCACCGTCTCCTGGAGCCGGTTCGTGGGCCACGACAAGGCGATGCTGATCGGCAGCGGCGACGGCGCCACCGGCGACCGCGGCAAGCTCCGGGTCACCCTGCACCACAACGAGTTCGAGTCCGTCGTCCAGCGCGCCCCCCGGGTCCGCTTCGGCCAGGTGCACGTCTACAACAACCGGTACGTGGTCCCCCAGGACGCGCACGGCTACCGCTACTCCCTCGGCGTCTCCACCGAATCCGGCGTCTACGCCCAGAACAACGCCTTCACCACCCCCGGCCACGTAGAGGTCGCCGACCTGGTCAAGAGCTGGAACGGCACCGCCCTGCACGACGAGGGCACCCTCTTCAACGGCTTCCCGGTCGACCTGCTCCCCATCCACAACGCCTACAACTCGGGCAGCGAGCGCGACCTCACGGCGGACGTCGGCTGGACGCCTACCCTGCACACAAAGATCGACAGCGCCGAAGCGGCCGACCGAGAGGTGGCACGCGGCGCGGGCGCAGGGAGGATCCCATGAGCACCGTAGACATCGTCCTGGCGGGAGCGCGCGGCCACGGCCGCTGGCACCTGGAGAACATCCGCCGGCTCCAGGACAAGGGGATCGTGCGCCTCGCGGGCATCTGCGAGCTGACCCCGCTGACCGCGGGCGAGCTCCCCGAGGGCCTCGGCACGCCCGAGCAGTCCGCCGACTTCGGCGCCCTCCTGGACTCCACGGGCGCCCGGATCGCGGTGATCTGCACGCCGATCCCGACCCACACGGACCTGGCGCTCGTGGCAGCACAGAAGGGTGTCCACATCCTGCTGGAGAAGCCGCCCGCCCCCTCGTACGCCGAGTTCCGGCGTATGGCCGACGGCGTCGCCGCGGCCGGTGTCGTCTGCCAGATCGGCTTCCAGTCGCTGGGCTCGCACGCCGTGCCCGCGATCCGGCAGCTGATCGCGGAGGGTGCGATCGGCGAGCTGGTCGGCGTCGGCGGCGCCGGTGCCTGGGCACGCCCGGAGGCCTACTACACGCGGGCTCCCTGGGCGGGCAAGCGGCGGCTGAACGGCGTCGACGTGATCGACGGCGCGCTCACCAACCCGCTCGCGCACGCGGTCGCCACCGGCCTCGCCCTCAACGGCTCCACGCGTGCCGAGGACGTCACCGGCATCGAGACCGAGCTGCTGCGCGCCAACGACATCGAGTCCGACGACACCTCCTGCGTCCGCGTCACCACGGCGCAGGGCCGCCCGGTCACCGTCGCCGCGACCCTGTGCGCCGAGGACCCGGACGACCCGTACGTCCTGGTGCACGGCACGCGCGGCCGGATCACCTTCTGGTACAAGCAGGACCGCGTCCTGCTCCAGCGCGCGGACCACGGCCCGGAGGAGTACGACCACGGCCGCACCGACCTGCTGGAGAACCTGGTCGACCACCTGACCGACGGCACCGGCCTGCTGGTCCCGCCGGACGCCACCGGCGCCTTCATGAAGGTCGTCGAGGCGATCCGCACCGCCCCCGACCCGGCCCCGCTGCCCGAGAGCGCCTGGCACCTGATCCCCGGCGAGGACCGCAGGGTCGTCCCCGGCATCGACGGCCTCGTCGCGGCCTCCGCGGACACCCTCGCCCTCTACTCCGAGCTCGGCACGCCCTGGGCCGTGGACGCCCCACCGAAAGAGGTGAGCACATGATGACGACCACCGACTCCCCGGTCCTGCGCGTCGCGGGCCGCCCGGTCGGCCGTTACGTCACCCGGCCCGAGCTGCCCGCGCGGCTCTCCCCGCGCCCCTATCTGCACCCCGTCACCACCCTGGCCGGCACGGCAGTCACCGAACTGAGCCCCGCCGACCACCTCCATCACCTCGGCGTCGGTGTAGCCGTTCCCGACGTCGAGGGGTTCAACTTCTGGGGCGGGCGCACCTACGTGCGCGACCAGGGCCCGACCGAGCTCGACAACCACGGCGCCCAGCGCCACAGCTCCTTCCAGCTCCGCGACCCGGACGGCTTCGTGGAGGAGCTGCGCTGGATCGCCGCGGGAGCGGAGCTGCTGCGCGAGCGGCGTACGGTCGCGGCCACCGAACTCACCGACTCGGCCTGGGCGTTGGACTTCACGTTCTCGCTCACCAACGTCACATCCGACCCGCTGTCCATCGGCAGCCCGGCCACCAACGGCCGCCCGGGAGCCGCGTACGGCGGCTTCTTCTGGCGGGCCCGCAAGGAGGACCGGGCACCGGACGTATTCACCAGCGCAGGCGAGGGCGAGGAGGCGGTCCACGCCCGTCGCGCCGACTGGCTCGCCCTCGTCGGCTCCACCTGGACACTGGTCTTCGCCGGGGCCACCGAGCAGACCCGCCGGGACCCGTGGTTCGTGCGCACCGGCGAATACCCGGGCGTGGGCTCGTCGTTGGCGCACGCCGAGCGCGTACCGATCACCTCGGGCGACACCCTCGTCCGCCGTGTCGTCACGGTCGTCGCCGACGGCCGCCTCGACCGCGACGGGGCCGCCGCCCTGATCCGCAAGGCGGTGAGCCTGTGACCGCCTCCGGGACCTATACGAACCCGATCCTGAACGCCGACTGGTCCGACCCGGACGTCCTGCGCGTCGGCGACGACTTCTACCTCACCGCCTCCAGCTTCGGCCGCGCCCCCGGCCTGCCGCTGCTGCACTCCCGCGACCTCGTCAACTGGACCCTGGTCGGTTACGCGCTCCAACGCCTGGAACCGGCGGCCGAGTTCAAGGCACCGCGCCACGACTGCGGCGTCTGGGCCCCGTCGCTGCGCCACCACGACGACCGTTTCTGGATCTTCTGGGGCGACCCGGACCAGGGCATCTTCCAGATCAACGCCCCCGAGATCAGGGGCCCTTGGACCCGCCCGCACCTCCTCAAGGCGGGCAAGGGCCTGATCGACGCCTGCCCCCTGTGGGACGAGGAGACCGGCGAGGCCTACCTGGTGCACGCCTGGGCCAAGTCCCGCTCCGGCGTCAAGAACCGCCTCACCGGCCACCGGATGCACCCCGACGGCACCGAACTCCTCGACGACGGCAAGCTGATCGTCGACGGCGACCGCATCCCGGGCTGGTTCACCCTGGAGGGTCCCAAGCTCTACAAGCACGACGGCTGGTTCTGGATCCTGGCGCCCGCCGGGGGAGTGGAGACCGGCTGGCAGGGCGCCTTCCGCTCGCGCGAGTTCTTCGGGCCGTACGAGGAGAAGGTCGTCCTGGAGCAGAAGGACACCGACGTCAACGGACCCCACCAGGGCGGGTGGGTGCGCACCCCGTCCGGCGAGGACTGGTTCCTGCACTTCCAGCAGAAGGGCGCCTACGGCAGGGTCGTCCACCTCCAGCCGATGCGCTGGGGCGACGACGGCTGGCCGGTGCTCGGGGACGACGGCGCCCCCGTCGTCGTACACAAGAAGCCCGCTCTGCCGCCGCAGTCGCCCGCCGCGCCCGCCACCGACGACGACTTCCCCGGCGGACGCTTCGGCCGCCAGTGGAGCTGGACCGCCAACCCGCGGGACGGCTGGGCCACCCACCACTCCGGCGACGGGCTCCGCCTGACCTGCGTCCGCTCGGCCGACACGCACGACCTGCGCAGACTGCCGAACGTGCTCACCCAGCGGCTGCCCGGCATGCCGTCCGCCGTCGAGGTGGAGCTGCGCCTCGACAGCGAGGAGCCGGGGGCACGCGCCGGGCTCGCCGTCCTCGGCGACGCCTTCAGCTGGATCGGACTCCAGCGGGAGCCGGACGGGACGGTCCGGCTCGTGCACCGGTTCGCCGAAGCGGTCGCCGAGCGGGAGCGCGACGCCGCCCACCCCGTGAGCGCCCCCGAGGGACGGGCGCGGCTGCGGATCGAGATCGGCGCCGGCGCGCGGTGTCGATTCTCGTACGACGTCGGCGAGGGCCCGCGCTCGTCCGGTCCCGTCTTCGTGGCCACGCCGTGGCGCTGGGTCGGCGCCCTGCTCGGCCTGGTCGCCCTCGCGCCCACCGGACAAGGTCACGCTGGCGCGGCAACCTTCACGCAGTTCAGGATCGACCAGCTGTAACACACCGCCCTTGTACGCCTGTTGGGAGCCGCAATGACGCACCTCCATAGCAAGCGCTTGTCGGGACTCGGTCCCGGCAGAGTTCTGGCCACCGTCGTGGGCCTGCTGGCCGCCCTCGTACTGGGGGCGAGCGGGGATGCCGACGCCTCCGCGGGACCCTCGCCGGTGGCCGCCCCCCGCTGGACCGACCAGCCGCACGGCTTCGCCTCCCTCGCCGGCGGCACCACCGGCGGGGCGGGCGGCAAGGTCGTCACCGTCACCGACCAGGCCTCGCTCGCCCGGTACGCGGCGGCCGAAGAGCCGTATGTCATCCGGGTGTCGGGGGCGATAGCCGTCGAACCGTTCGGCTCGGACATCGTCGTGGCCTCGAACAAGACGATCATCGGCGTCGGCGACACCGGCGAGATCGTCCACGGCGAACTTCACCTCAACCCCGGTACCAGCAACGTCATCATCCGCAACCTGACCATCCGGGACTCCTACGTCGAGGGCGACTGGGACGGCAAGACCACCGACTTCGACGCGATCCAGATGGACACCGTCGACCACGTCTGGATCGACCACAACCGCTTCACGCACATGGGCGACGGGCTGCTCGACATCCGCAAGGACAGCCGGTACATCACCGTCTCCTACAACCAGTTCAGCAACCACAACAAGGCGTTCGGGATCGGCTGGACCACCAACGTCCTCACCGAGATCACGGTCGACCACAACTGGTTCACGGGGACCAAGCAGCGCAATCCTTCCGCGGACAACTGCGCCTACGCGCACCTCTACAACAACTACCTCTCGGCGCAGGTGGCCGACGGGGACCCGACGTGGACGTACGGGAACTGGTCGCGCGGCAGGACCAGGATGGTCATCGAGAACAGCTACTACGACGGTGTCCAGCACCCCTACCAGGCCGATGCCACCGCCGAGTTGGTGCAGCGCGGGTCGATCCTGAGGAACACGACCGGGCGAACCGACGCCTGGGGGACGGCCTTTGACCCGCGGGAGTTCTACGCCTACCGGCTGGACCCGGCCGCCGCCGTCCCGGCTCTGGTGACGCGGTTCTCCGGGCCCCAGAAGCAGCTCGGCGGGGTGACCCTGCGCGTCCCGGCGGACTACGCGACCGTGCAGGCCGCCGTGGACGCCGTGCCGGCCGGCAACGCCTCCGCGGTGACCGTCGCTGTCGCGCCGGGGACGTACCGCGAGAAGGTCTTCATCCCCGCGACCAAGCCGAACATCGTGCTGCAGGGGACTGGACAAGATCGGTCCGACACCGTCATCGTCTACGACACGCCCGCCGCGTACGGCGGTTCGACCGGCAGCGCCACCGTGCGGATCGCCGCGAACGACGTCACGGCACGCAACCTCACCTTCAGCAACGACTTCGACGAGGCCGCGGTCGAACTGAACGGCGAGCAGGCGCTGGCGATGAAGACGACCGGTGACCGGATCGTCTTCGAGGACACCGCCTTCCTGGGCAACCAGGACACCCTGATGACCGACAGCCCCAAGCTGACCACCGTCAGCCGGGTCTATGTCCGCGACTCCTACATCGAGGGCGACGTCGACTTCGTCTACGGACGGGCGACGACGGTGATCGAGCGGTCGGTGATCCGGTTGCTCAGCCGGGGGTCCACGACCAACAACGGTTATCTGACGGCCGCTTCGACCTGGACCGGGAACCCGTACGGCTTCCTGATCACCCGGTCGAAGGTCGTCAGCGACGCACCGGAGCAGTCCTTCCACCTGGGACGTCCGTGGCACCCGGGCGGTGAACCGGAGGCCGTGGCCCAGGTGTTGATCCGGGACACCGAACTGCCCGCCGCGGTCAAGGCCGCCCCGTGGACCGACATGAGCGGTTTCTCGTGGCGCGACGCCCGGTTCACCGAGTACCGCAACCACGGGCCGGGTGCCGAAGTCACTGCGGACCGGCCGCAGATGAGCGACGCGGACGCCCGCGCCCACACCGTCGCGGACTACCTGCGAGGCGGCGACGGCTGGGCGCCGTACGCCCGCCACTGACCCCCACAACTTCCGATGTCAGTTGGATCCAGAAGAGAGAGCCGACCAATGAAGATCAGCATCCGCAGAAGCAGGCGAGCCGCCGTGGCGGTCGCCCTGGGCTCCGTCCTCGCGCTGACCGCCACCGCCTGCGGTGACGACGGCAGCAGCACGGGTGACAAGGGCAACGAGGGCAGCGGCACGGGCAAGATCGTCTTCTGGGACAACAACGGCGGTGTCCGCACCGACATCTGGAAGGAGATCATCGCCGACTTCGAGAAGGCGAACCCGAAGATCGACGTCGAGTACGTCGGTATCGCCTCCACCGACTACCAGTCCAAGGTCGACACCGCCATCCAGGCCAACAGCCTGCCGGACGTCGGCGGTGTCGGCGCGGCGATGCTCGCGGGCTTCTCCGCGCAGGGCGCGCTGGAGCCGCTGGACAACCGGCTCGCCAAGTCCTCGCTCAACGGCAAGCTCAACGAGGACATGATCGAGTCGCTGACCGCCGCCGGCGGCGGTGACGGCCGGCTGTACTCGATCCCGACCTCCGCGAACAACGGTGTGCTCTACTACCGCACCGACCTGTTCAAGAAGGCGGGCCTGGACGAGCCGACCACCTGGGACAAGTTCTACGAGGCGGCGGACAAGCTCACCGACGCCAAGAAGAACGAGTTCGGCTACACGATCCGCGGCGGCGCCGGGTCCATCGCGCAGGCACTGGACGCGATGTACGGGCAGTCCGGGATCACGTCGTTCTGGAACGGCGACAAGACCACGGTCAACGACCCGAAGAACGTGGAGGCGCTGGAGAAGTACGCGGCGCTCTTCAAGAAGGTCACGCCGGCCGCCGACCTCAACAACGACTTCACCAAGATGGTCGCCCAGTGGGATTCCGGCACGATCGGAATGCTGAACCACAACCTGGGGTCGTACCAGGACCATGTGAAGGCGCTCGGGGTCGAGAAGTTCCGGGGTATTCCGCAGCCGACCGGGGCCGACGGGAAGCGGGTCCAGGTCTCCAACCCCGTTGACGGCATCGGTCTGTTCAAGAGCTCCAAGAACAAGGACGCGGCCTGGAAGTTCATCGAGTTCGCGGTGTCGCAGGCGGAGAACTCGAAGTTCAACGAGTCCGCGGGGCAGGTGCCGGCGAACAACGACGCGGCGCAGGACGCGTGGATCTCCAAGGCCGAGCCGACCAAGCTGGCCGCCGCCGCGCTGACCGACGGTTCCACCACCATTGTGCAGCTGCCGTACTACCTGCCCGACTGGGGCACCATCTCGAAGGCCGACAACGAGCCGAACTTCCAGAAGGTGCTGCTCGGGAAGATGAGTGCGAAGGACTTCCTCGACACGCTGGCCGATCAGCTGAACGAGGCTCAGGCCGAGTGGAAGTCGCAGAACGGCTGAGAGCCCAGAGCTCGGGTGGTTTCTGTTGTGGGGGACTGCGGGTCCGTTGTGGCTGGTCGCGCAGTTCCCCGCGCCCCTAGGGGCGTTGACGAAAGGCACGTTGTGTCTATTACCCGCAGACAGGTCACCTCGGCGGCGCTCGCCGCCGTTCCGCTCGCCTTTGCGGCCCAAGGTGTCGCCCAGGCGTCTCCACGCAACCGCACTCTCTACATCGCCGGTGATTCCACCGCCGCCCAGAAATACGCCGACGCGGCCCCCGAGACCGGGTGGGGAATGGCGTTTCCCTTCTTTCTGCACAAGGATCGGCCCGCTGCCAATCACGCGGTGAACGGGCGGAGTTCGAAGAGTTTTGTCGACGAGGGTCGGCTCGATGTGATCCTCGGGGCCATTCGGCCCGGTGACTTCCTTCTCGTTCAGTTCGCGCACAATGACGAGAAGTCCGCCGACCCCGCCCGCTACACCGAGCCCTGGACGACGTACCAGGACTATCTGCGGCTGTACATCGACGGCGCCCGGGCCCGTGGTGCGCGGCCCGTGCTCGCGACCTCCGTGGAGCGCAGGAAGTTCGACGTGGACGGCAACGCCGTGCCGACCCACGGCGACTACCCGGCGTCGATGCGCGCGCTCGCCGAGGAGGAGCGGGTCGCGCTGCTCGACATCCAGGCGCTGTCCCTCGCGCTGTGGCAGAAGCTCGGGGTCGAGGAGACGAAGACGTACTTCAACTGGACGGCGACCGAGCAGGACAACACGCACTTCAACCCGCCCGGTGCGATCGCCGTGGCGCGGTTGGTGGCGCAGGAGCTGTTGCGTACGCGGGTGCTGCGTCCGCAGGACGTGCGGCGGATCGATCAGGAGATCCCCACGTCCTGGATCACCTGGCCCGAAGCCGCCGCGTAACCACCCCCCTGAACCGGAAGAGAGAGCCGCACAATGAGCACACAGAGATGGCATGGACATGGCATAGCGAAGATCGCCGCGCTGGCCGGCTGCACCGCGCTCGTCCTCGGCGTCACCGGCACCAGCGCCCAGGCCGGGCCCCGTGACCTCGGCCGCCAGGTCCTCGGCGCGAACGACGGCTGGGGTTCCGAGGGGGCGGGGACGACCGGCGGGTCCGCCGCCGACGCCGAGCACGTGTACACCGTCAGCACCTGGGCGGAGTTCAAGGCCGCACTGAAGGCCGGCGGCTCCGCACCCAAGATCATCAAGGTCGACGGGATGATCGACGCCGTCTCCGAGGGCTGCGAGGCCTTCGTCACCGGCGGCTACGACCTCCAGCAGTACCTCACGGACTACGACCCGGCCGTCTACGGCAACGACAAGGTCGCCATGGGCCCGCAGGAGGACGCGCGCGTCGCCTCCGCCGCCAGGCAGGACTCGGAGATCAAGGCCAACATCCCGAGCAACACCACCATCGTCGGCGTCGGCAAGAACTCCGGCATCCTCGGCGGCAGCCTCCAGATCAAGGGCGTCTCCAACGTCATCCTGCGCAACCTCACCATCGAGGCCCCGCTGGACTGCTTCCCCAAGTGGGACCCGACCGACGACAACAACACCGGCAACTGGAACTCCGAGTACGACGCCGTGGTCGTCTACGGCACCGACCATGTGTGGCTCGACCACAACACGTTCACCGACGGCCGCTACCCCGACAGCGAGCGGCCCGTCTACTTCGGCAAGGTCTTCCAGCAACACGACGGCCTGACCGACATCGTGCGCGGCGCCAACCACGTGACCGTGTCCTGGAACTCCTTCGAGAACCACGACAAGAACATGCTGATCGGCAACAGCGACGGCACCGCCACCACGGACTCCGGCAAGCTCAAGGTCACCATGCACCACAACCGCTTCGAGGGGATCCTCCAGCGCTCCCCGCGCGTGCGGTTCGGTCAGGTGGACGTCTACAACAACTACTACGTGGTGAACGAGGAACAGAAGGACGACTACTACATCTTCGGCGTCGGCATCTCCTCGCAGCTCCACGCCAGCGACAACGCCATCAAGCTGCCGGCCGGCGCGAGCGTCGGCAAGGTGCTGAAGAAGTGGAACGAGTCGCCGCTGACCGCCGAGAACAACTACGTCAACGGCAAGCGGACCGACCTCATCGCGGTGCACAACGCGGAGATCCCCGCCGAGACCCTCCAGTCCGGCGCCGGCTGGACCCCGACCCTGCGCACCAAGGTCGACCGGCCGCAGGCGGTCCCCGGCATCGTCAACCACGGCGCGGGCGCCGGTCGCATCTGCTGACACCCGCCCCTGACCGGCCGGGGCGGCCCGCACCGCACTCACCACCCGGAGTGCGCCCGCACAGCACGCACACCTTGAGTGCGCCCGCCCCGGCCCACACCCCCCACGGCGAGGAACCACCCACGCACATCCCCGAAGAGCCGCACAGCCAAGGAGCCTCCCCATGCCCTCGCCCCACCGCCGACTCCCCCTGTCCAGAAGGGGATTCCTGACGGCGAGCGCCGGCGCGGTCGCCGCGCTCGGTCTCGCGTCCGCGCCCGCCTCCGCCGGCGGCCGGCGCCCGTTTGGCCGGTTCGGTTCCCCGGCCGCCCGGCTGACCCCGACCACGCTCTACGTCGACACCCAGGGCCGCGGCGACTTCGCCACCGTCCAGGCCGCCGTCACCGCGGTCACCAGCAGCGGGTACACCCTGGTCCTCGCCCCCGGCGTCTACCGGGAGACGGTCGCCGTCGCGGCCACCGCCACCGAGCTGACCTGGATCGGTGCGAGCGAGGACCCGCGGGACGTCGTCATCGTCTACGACAACGCGGCCGGCACCCCGAAGCCCGACGGCTCCGGCACCTACGGCACCACCGGCTCGGCCACCACCCTGGTCCGCCCCGACGGCTTCACCGCCCGCTGGATCACCTTCGCCAACGACTGGCTGCGCGCCGACCACCCCGGCGTCTCCGGCACCCAGGCCGTCGCCATCAAGGTGCTGGGGGACCGCTCGGCCTTCCACCACTGCCGCTTCCTGGGCCACCAGGACACCCTGTACGCGGACTCCGCCGCGCTGTCCGTCTTCGCCCGCCAGTACTTCTCGCACTGCTACGTCGAGGGCGACGTCGACTTCGTCTTCGGCCGGGGCACCGCCGTGTTCGAGCAGTGCCACTTCCGCACCCTGACCCGCACCGACCTGGCCTCCGCCCCGTACGGCTTCGTCTTCGCGCCGTCCACGGCGGGCGCCAACCCGCTCGGCTACCTGGTCACGAGGAGCCACGTCAGCAGCGAGGCCCCCGACGCCTACTACAAGCTGGCCCGCCCCTGGGTGCCCAGCTCCGACACCACCGCCCGCCCCGCCCTCACCGTCCGGGACAGCAGGCTCGGCGCGGGCATCGACGCGGTGGCGCCCTACGCCAACATGTCGGACAGCTTCCCCTGGCAGAACCAGCGTTTCGCCGAGTACCGCAACACCGGACCGGGCGCTGTCATCGCCGTCCCCGAGAACCGTCCCCAACTCACCGACGACCAGGCCGAGTCGGCGACCCGTGCCGCCTACCTCGGCGACTGGCGGCCGTGGAAGCAGGGGTGCTGAGATGCGCAGACGCACCCTTCTCACCGCCGGTGCGGGCCTGTTCGCGGCAGGAGTCGCGACCCCGGCCCGCGCCGCCGGCACCCGCCGGGTCCTGCACGTCCGCCCCGGTGACTCCGTCCAGGCGGCCGTGGACGCGGTGGACGGTCCGGGCTGGACGATCGTCGTGCACCCGGGGACCTACCGCGAGGTCGTCAACGTGCCCGCCGACAAGGCGGAGTTGACCCTGCGCGGCGCCTCCTGCGACCCCCGTGACGCCGTGATCGTCTACGACAACGCCAACGGCACGCCCAAGCCAGACGGCTCGGGCACCTACGGCACCGCGGGCTCCGCCACCTTCACGTCGGCCGCCGCGGGGCTCACCGTCCGCGACCTGACCCTCGCCAACGACTGGCTGCGCGCCGACCACCCCGACTACACCGGCACCCAGGCGGTGGCCTCGTACACCTACGGCGACCGCACCCACTTCGACAACGTCCGGCTCCTCGCCCACCAGGACACCCTCTTCGTCGAGACGACCGCGCTCACCGCCTTCGACCGGCAGTACTTCCACCGCTGCTACATCGAGGGCGACGTCGACTTCGTCTTCGGCCGGGCCACCGCCGTCTTCGAGGAGTGCCACTTCCACACCCTCCAGCGGGACGTCACCTTCACCCCGAAGGGCATGGTCTTCGCCCCGTCCACCGCCCGCGCCAACCCCTACGGCATCCTCGCCCTGCGCTCCCGCATCACCTCGGGCGCGGAGGACTCGGCGTACAAGCTGGCCCGGCCGTGGGTCCCGTCGTACGAGACGACCGCCTGGCCCTCCCTCGTCGTGCGGGACACCCGGATCGGGCCCGGCATCGACCCCGTCGCGCCCTACACCAACATGCGCGAGGCCTACCCCTGGCAGACCATGCGGTTCCGGGAGTACCGCAACTGGGGCCCGGGCGCGGTGACCTCGGTGCCGGAGAACCGGCCCCAACTCACGCGTGAGCAGGCCGAGTCGCACACCAAGGCGACGTATCTCGGCGACTGGCGGCCCCGTGTCTGAGCGCTGCGTGTGCCTGTCCTCGGATGGGCCCACCGCGCCCAAGGTCGTCCCGGTCGCCGGCGCCGGGAGGGGACATGACTGAGGCGATGGGCCGCCGGACCTTCATGGCGGGGACAGGAGCGGCCGCCATGACCCTCGCGGGTGGCAGCGGGAGCGCGGAGGCGGCGGACCTGGTCGGCGGCAATCTCCCCGACTTCCACCAGGGGCTCAAGGACGAGCTCGGCTTTCCGCTCGCCTGGGGGACGTCCCCCGTCCGCGACTTCCGGAGCTGGCGGCGAGCCGCCAGGGCCAAGGTCGAGGAGCATCTCCTCGTCGACCACCAGCACGGGACGCCCTACGCGCCGGAGTTCACCGAAGGACCCCAAGGCGACGGATACACAAGGGAGTTGGTCACCCTCTCCCTCACCCGCTACGAGCCCGTGCGGGGCGTCCTCCTCACCCCGCACGGCCCCGGCCCCTTCCCCGCCGTGCTCCTCTTCCACGACCACGGGGCCACGTTCGACATCGGCAAGGAGAAACTGATCCGGCCCTGGTACGACGACACCCGGCTCGCCTCCGCGCAGGCGTGGGCGGACAAGTACTTCAGCGGCCGGTTCGTCGGCGACGAACTCGCCCGGCGCGGCTATGTCGTGCTGTGCCTGGACGCCCTCGGCTGGGGTGATCGCGGCCCGCTCGCCTACGCCGAACAGCAGGCGCTGGCCAGCAACTTCTACCACCTCGGCTCCTCGCTCGCCGGGCTCATGGCCCGGGAGGACGCCCGTGCCGCCGGCTTCCTGGCGGGCCTGGACAGGGTGGACGACAGAAGGGTCGCGGCCCTCGGCTTCTCCATGGGCGCCTACCGCGCCTGGCAGACCGCCGCGCTGACCGACTCCGTGAGCGCGGCCGCCTGCGTCTGCTGGATGACCGGCCTCAAGGAAATGATGGTGCCCGGCAACAACACACTGCGCGGGCAGTCGTCGTACTACATGCTCCACCCGGGGCTCTCCCGGTTCCTCGACTTCCCCGACGTGGCGAGCATCGCCGCCCCCAGGCCGATGCTCTTCTTCAGCGGGGCGCTGGACACCCTCTTCCCCGCCGACGGCGTACGGGTGGCCCACGACAAGCTGAGCGCCGTCTGGCGGTCACGCCACGCCGAGGAGCGGTTGCGTCTGAAGACCTGGCCCGACCTCGGCCATGTCTTCGTCGACCGCATGCAGGACGAGGTCTTCCACTGGCTCGACCGCGTCCTGTGACTCCCCATCCCCCCATCCGTACGAGAAAAGGACCGCACTCCATGTCTCGTCGTACCGCTCTGCTCGCCACGACGGCCCTCGCCCTCGGTTGCGCCGTGGCCGTCCTCCCCACCCAGGCCCAGGCCGCGACCGTGGTCGTCGACACCACGGCCGAGCTGACCAGCGCCATATCCAGCGCCACCGCCGGCACCGTCATCCAGGTCCGCGCCGGTACCTACTACCCGACGGCCACCCTCCAGTCCACCGCCAACGGCACCTCCTCCTCGCCGGTCCAGCTCACCGCGTACGGCTCGGAGACCGTCAAGATCGACGGCTCGAACCTGCCCGACGGCGACTGGATCTTCAAGCTGACCGCGGACTACTGGAACGTCTCCAACATCACCTTCCAGAACTCCCCGGACAGTGCGGTGGTCTGCCAGTCCTGCACCGGCACGGTCTGGAACAACATCAAGACCATCAACGGCGGTGACTCCGGCTTCACGCTCACCGGCGACGGGACCGTCAACAACACGGTCAGGAACATCGACTCCTACGGGCACTACGACGCCGCCAACCACGGCGAGAACGCCGACGGCATCGCCGTGAAGTACGGCTCCGGCACCGGCAACCTGATCACCGGCGCCCGCCTCTACAACAACTCGGACGACGGTCTGGACTTCTGGTCCTTCTCGTCCCCCGTCACCGTCGAGCACACCTGGGCCATGGGCAACGGCGTCAACCGCTGGTCCGACTCGGCCTTCGCGGGCGACGGCAACGGCTACAAGCTGGGCGGCGACGGCGAGGTCGTCGCGCACGTCGTCAACAACTCGGCGGCCTGGGGCAACGCCGGCAACGGGTTCACCGAGAACTCCAACAAGGGGGCGATCGTGATCAACCGGACCACCTCCTATGCCAACAGCAAGTGGGGCTACTACTTCGCCACCGGCGCCGCCAAGCTCGGCAAGAACCTCGCCGTGAGCAACGGCGGCGGCTCGGTCAACAAGGGCTCGTCGGTCATCTCGGCCGGCAACAACTGGGACTCCGGGATCGCCACCCCGTCCTTCATCTCCACGAACGCGTCGACGACCTACAACGCCCGCAGCTCCAGCGGCACCCTGCCGGCCACGACCTTCCTCACCACGGGCTCGACGACGATCGGCGCCACGATGAACTGACCCCTCGGGGCGCTTGACCCGTTTTTTGCCCGGCGGGTCTCGCGCTCACCAGGGTGACGCGCGTAGAACGTCTGTCATGCATAAGCCACTGCGTATCGCGGCGATCGCCGCGGCGTGTGCCGTCACCGGCGCCGCCCTCTACGGCGCCGGTGCGGCCACCGCCGGCCAGTCCACGGCCAACTCCACCCACGAGCCCTACAACATCGGGCTCCTGGTGAAGGACATCGACACCTACTACGGCACGACGCTCGACGCCAACGGCGTCTACCAGGCCTCCCCGAGCAGCCAGTACGCCAAGGACCTGGCGAGGCTCGACAAGGCCGCCAGGCAGCAGATCGACAAGGCCGCCCGCAAGGCGCTGAAGAAGGGCGACAAGCCCGCGGTCGTCTTCGACATCGACGACACGCTGCTGCTCAGCCTCGACTACGAGAAGAAGACCAACTACACGTTCAACGCCACCACTTGGGCGGACTACGTGAACAAGGCCGACCGCCCGGGCGTCTTCGGCAGCGCCGAGCTGGTCCGGTACGCCGAGTCCAAGGGTGTCGAGGTCTTCTACAACTCGGGTCTGTCCGAGGCGCAGCGCTCCGCGGCCGTCGAGAACCTGAAGAAGATCGGCGCCGATGTGAACCTCGACGCCGACCACGTGTTCCTCAAGGACAAGGCCAACCCGCCGTCCTACCTCAGCGCCTGCGCCACCCCGGGCACCTGGACCTGCACGACCGTGCAGTACAAGTCCGGCACCCGCAAGCACATCGAGCAGGACCTCGGCTACGACATCGTGGCCAACTTCGGCGACCAGTACTCGGACCTGGACGGCGGCTACGCCGACAGGACGTACAAGCTGCCGAACCCGACGTACTTCGTCAGCTAGTTCGTCCCGTAGTCCTTCCTCACCGGCTTGATCCCCTCCAGGGTCGGCACCACCGGCAGAATCGATCCGTCGGCCGCGAACCTCATACGGTCGACGGTCGTCTCCCGGTGCATGCCGTCCCCGCCCGCCGTGCCCGGCCCGTTCAGGGCGAACCGGTGGTAGACGATGTACCAGTCGTCGGTGCCGGGCGTGTTCACCACGGAGTGATGGCCGGTGGCGAGGATGCCGTACTCGGGACGCTTGGACAGGATCGTCCCCTGCTTGGTCCACGGGCCGAGCGGGGACGGCCCCGTCGCGTAGGCGACGTGGTAGTTCTCGCTGCGGGTGTCGTCCTCGGACCACATGAAGTAGTACGTGCCCTTCCGCTTGATCACGAAGGATCCCTCGCGGAAGTCGTCCGGGGTGATGTCCCGTACCTTCGCCGCGTCGAACGACACCATGTCGTCGTTCAGCGGCACGACGTATCCGTGGCCGTTGCCCCAGTAGAGATACGGCGTTCCGTCGTCGTCCGTGAAGACGGCGGGGTCGATCATCTGGCCGCTCCAGGCCCCGCCCTTCGCCACCAGCGGCTTGCCCAGCGCGTCCTTGAAGGGCCCGGCGGGGGAGTCCGCCACCGCGACACCGATCTGCTGCTCGGCACAGAAGTAGAAGTAGTACTTCCCGTCCCGCTCGGCGATCGCCGGCGCCCACGCGTACTTATCCGCCCAGGTGACGTCCGGACCCAGGTCCAGGATGACGCCGTGGTCCTTCCAGTGGACCAGGTCCTTCGAGGAGTACGCCTTGAACTGCGTCCCGCCCCAGCCCTGGAAGCCGTCGGTCGTGGGGTAGATCCAGTACTCGCCGTTCAGATAGTGCACGTCCGGGTCGGCGTTGAGGCCCGGCAGGACGGGACTCCCGGTCCGTACCGCCTCCACCGTCCAGGTGCGCCTGGTCCCGTCGGCGGCCCTCACGGTGTACGTCTGGGGCTTGCGGAAGTCGCGGCGGGTGCCGGACTCGGGGCTGACGGAGGCACCTTCACCGATCGCGAGCTTCGGGGCCAGCCGCGACAGGTCCGCGTCCGGCCGCATCGGAAGCACGACCTTCGAGGAGGCCTCCGTGACGATGGCGTACCCCTTCTGGTCCTTCGCCGTCGCGTCCACGACCGAGGTGGGACTGACCGGATACGCGGCCAGCAGCCGGTCGTACTCGGCCTGTGTCACCGGAAGTACCGTCCCGTGCCGGGGACTTGCGGGGAGCTGGTAGTTCGCCGACGGGGTCCACCGGCCCGAGTCGAGGTCGGTGGTCTCGAAGGGGACGTATCCGCGGCCGCCGTACTCGTCGATGAACAGGTACCACTTCTCCTCGGTGTTGGACTTGAACACCGTCGGCCCCTCGCCGCGCGACATCGCGCCGCTGCCGACGCAGTCGGCCACGAAGTCGTACGTGGTCGAGGTCAGGGAGGTCGACTTCTCCGCGGTGATGAACTTCGAGCAGGGGCTGGAGGAGCTGGGGTCCCGCTCGTCCTTGGTGTAGCGGTAGTACGTGTCCTTGTGCTTCACGACCGTCGAGTCGATGACCGAGTAGCCCGGGTCGTCCCAGACCTTCGGCTCGCTGAAGGCGCGGAAGTCCTTCGTGGTCGCGTACAGCATCTTGTTGTACGTCGATCCCGTGTGGTCGGGGTCGTCGTCGGCGTACAGCTTCGACGCCCAGAAGACGACGTACTCGCCGAGGGAGTCGTCCCAGTAGGCCTCCGGCGCCCAGGTGTTGCCGGCGGAGTCGGGGGAGACCCTCACCAGGCGCTGGTCGGTCCAGTGGACCAGGTCGGTGGACTCCCACACCATGATCGACTTGCTGCCGTGCCGCTGGACGTCGTCCCAACTGCCGCTGCTGTTCTGGTACATGCGCAGGTCAGTGGCGATCAGGAAGAACTTGTCACCCTGGGGGGAGCGGATCACGAACGGGTCGCGCAGCCCCTTCTCGCCGGTCGTCGAGGTCAGGACCGGCTTGCCGGCGTTCAGCTCACGCCAGTGCAAAGGGTCGTTGCCGCGGCTGAGGGCGTAGCGGATCTGCTCGCCGTCGGCGGTGCCCTCACCGGTGAAGTAGGTGAAGAGATATCCGGCGTACTGGGGCTTGTTCACGGGTGGAGCTCCGGGGTTCGCGGTACTGGGCGGGGCCGACAGGAGGCCGAGCAGAAGGGCGAGGAGGGGGATCAGGAGCGTGTGAGCGGTGCGGGGTCGCATGACACATCCTGTGGGAGTGTGGGGGTTTGTGTTCGATCGGAGTGTCATCGGTGGGGCGGGGGGCGTCAATCGGTGTGCGGGGGATGGGCGGGACCGAAAGTTTCGATCGATCTTCACGGAACGCGGCAACCTTTTCGGCGCGCGGCGGCGACCTGGATGCAGAAACGGGCCGGGGCGGCCCCTCCGGCCCGTTTCGCCCTCATCGCCTAGGAAAGGAACGCCCCGTGCGTCACAGCACCGGACGCCACCGCAGGACCCGCACGCTCTCCGTCGCCGCGGCGGTGGCCGTCGCTGCCGGGGCGGGCGGCGTCTATCTCGGCCTGTCGAACGGCGGCGCCGAGGCCGCCGCGTCGACGGTCACCGTGTCCACCACCGCGCAGCTCGAAGCAGCCGTGAAGAGCGCCGCCGCGGGCACCACCATCCAGCTCCGCGCCGGCACGTACTACCCGACGGCCACCCTCAAGTCGACCGCCAACGGCACGAGTTCGGCACGGATCACGCTCCAGGCGTACGGCAGCGAGAAGGTGAAGATCGACGGTTCCAAGCTGCCCGACGGCTCCTGGCTGACCGGGATCTACGGCGACTACTGGACCGTGCAGAACCTCACCTTCCAGAACTCCCCGGCCCAGGGCTTCGTCGTGACCTCGTCCGTGGGCGGTGTCTTCAAGAACCTCGTCACCGCGAACAACGGCGACTCCGGGTTCACCCTGCGCGGCGACGGCACGACGAACAACCTCGTGCAGAACCTGGACAGTCACGGCAACTACGACCCGGCCGGGCACGGGCAGAACGCCGACGGCATCGCGGTGAAGTTCGGCTCCGGCACCGGCAACAAGATCACCGGTGCCCGTCTCTACAACAACTCGGACGACGGCCTGGACCTCTGGCAGTTCTCCTCCCCGGTCACCATCGAGCACTCCTGGGCCTTCGGCAACGGCAAGAACCGCTGGAACGACTCGGCCTTCGAGGGCAACGGCAACGGCTACAAGCTGGGCGGCGGGGGTGTCACGGTCGCGCACGTCGTCAACAACAACGCGGCCTGGGACAACACGCTGAACGGGTTCACCGAGAACTCCAACCCGGGCGCGATCGTCCTGAACCGCAACACGGCGTACGCCAACGCCGAGGCGGGCTTCTACTTCGCCACCGGCAAGGCGCGGCTGGCCCGGAACCTCGCGGTGAGCAACAAGGGCGGGCTTTCGAAGCTGGGCGGCTCCGCCGTCTCCGCCGCCAACAACTGGGACAGCGGGGTCTCGGCACCGTCCTTCAAGTCGACGGACGCGACCACCGCGTACGCCTCCCGGCAGGCGAACGGGGCGCTTCCGGCCACGACGTTTTTGACCACCGGTTCGACGACGATCGGATCCACCATGAACTGACTGCGGTTCGCGGACTGCCGGCCGGCTGTGGCTGGTCGCGCAGTTCCCCGGGCCCCTAGGTCGGAAACGCCCCCGTCAGTCGTCACTGACGGGGGCGTTCTCCTCGCCGGCCCGAGGGGGGCTCCAGCCGGCTGCTGCTGGCCGAGGGGGGCTCAGGCCAGCAGGTCTATGCAGTCGAACGAGGTGCCGGCGCTGAGGTAGGCCGAGCCGCCCGAACCACTGACGATGTTGAGCTTCAGCACGTTGTACTGAGAGGTGTCCGTCTTCCACGCACTACTAGGGACGTTGAAGGTGAACGAATGGTTGTTCCCCCGGTATGAACCTGTGGTGAGAGAGCGGGTGTTGGGCTGTGCGGGAGCCGTGGGGATGGCCGAGACCCAGTCGTTCACCGTCACCCGCGGGCGCCCGTTGGAGAAGGCGTCCGTCACTCCGACCCTGAGAGTGTGCGCGGCCGCCGCTTGGGCCGCGGTCAACTTGAAGTAGACCAGGATGCCGTCGTTGACGTCCTTCCACATGTACGCCGGGAAGGACGCGGCCTCGCTGCCGCTGCCGATCGTCACGTTGCCGGTCCACTTCGCCGCGCGGGCGTCGGAGGGATGGGCGTACGTCATCAGCTTGGCGTTCTTGAACTCACCGGGAGTGCCGTCCCAGTCGCCGAGCCGCCAGATGGTCTTGGCCGTGGACGGGTCACCGCTGATCGTCAGGCTGTTCAGGGACGTCGTACCGCCCGCCGTGACCTTCACCGACGCGGTGTGCACGGCGAGTTCGCCCTTGTAGACGGTCATCGTGTACGTCCCCGGCAGCATCCCCTTGCAGGAGAACCCGCCCGTGCCCGCCGCGGCCTTCGCCCAGTACTGGGCGTCCGCGTTGGCGAAGCCCACGGTGTACGCGTACGTGGCGTCCATGCCCTTCAGCCCGACCCCCGCCACCTTGCCGCGGCCGGCCGCGCCGACCCAGCCGGTGATGCCGAGGCCGTCCACCCAGGAGGTGTCCAGCTTCGAGTGGAACAGGGACGACGAGGGCGTACCGCCGTCGGTGAAGGCCAGCACGTACGGGCCCTGGAGGCCGAAGCGCTCCGCCTCCGTCTGGGCCTGGTTGTAGTGCAGGATCTCGTAGAGTCCCGCGCCCAGGTCGTTGGAGTGGCGCAGCAGCGAGCGGTAGAAGGGGCCGCCCGAGGCCTTCTCGTGGTTGGAGCGCACCAGGTACAGACCGACCGAGCCGGTGGTGAAGCCGACGTGGTCGTAGTCGATGGTCCGCTTGCCCGAGTAGTGCTTGGAGTGGGTCGTGCCGTCGCCGCGCTGCCAGACGTCACCGGCCTCGATGACCTTGTCGGAGGCCTCGATCCAGGAGTCCGAGCCCTCGTTGGGGAACATCCCGGGCTTGAGGCGGACGAGGTAGCGGGTCGCGGTGAAGGAGGCGTCCGCCTTGTTCGTCCAGGCGTAGACGTTGTTCTGGCCGCTGCGGGCCGCGTACCACTGGGTGATCGCGCCGTGCGCGACCTTCACCAGGATCGTCGAGCCCGACTGCTTGACCGTGACCGTGGAGGCGCCGAGGCCGGACTCGACGTGCGAGTGCCTGCCGCCGTAGCCCTCGTACTCCTTGCCCCGGTAGACGAGCGACGTGATGTCACCCGTGGACTTGGCGACCTTGAAGACGAGCGAGGCCCCGGTGTCGACGACGTAGTTCTTGCCGTCGTCCGTGTGGCCGAAGGTCGCGGCGGACGCCGACGACAGCAGGCCGGTGCCGCCCGCGACGGCGGCGCCGGTGGCGGCCACGCCGATCGCGGAGGCCCCGAGCACCCGTCGGCGCGTGAGGTGTCTCTTGTGCGTGCTCAAGGGGATGGCTCCGTCTTGCTTGAAGGTTCACTCACTCGTACGAAATGTCAGAGGAGGAGAACTTGCAGAAGGTTCCGTCGGCCCCGGTACCGATCTGGGTCGGCTCGGCGCCCGTGTTGTTGCCCTTGAAGCGGACACAGGTCTTGATCTTCTTGCCGCTGTCGCCGTGGACACGGACCTTGCGCAGGGCGGCGGTGTCGCCGTAGTTCGTGTTGATGCCGACGATCGAGTTCATCGGCGCGGTGACGTCCACGTCGTTGATGATGATCGTGCGCTTGTACTGCGTGGAGCAGTTGCCGCAACTGCGCACCAGCTTGCCGGAGTTCTCCACTCGGAACTTGCTCACGACCAGCTTGCCGGCGCCGTTGAACTGGAGGACCTTGTCCGAGCCGTTCCTCGCGCCGCCGCCGTAGACCGTGTACACGGACGAGGAGGACTTGCCCTTGAAGGTCGCCGCGTCCTCGCCGACATCCGTCCACCACACGTTCTGGAGCGTGCAGCTGCCCAGGCAGTGGACGCCGTCCGCGGCCGGGGTGCCGATGATCACGTTCTTGAGGACGGCGCCGTCCGCCAACTGGAAGACCGGATCCTGGCCCTCGTCCTGGCTGCCGCCGCCGAGGGCGCCACTGCCGTAGAACTGCTTGTAGCCACCGTTGTAGGTGCCCGTGACCTTGATGGTGCTGCTCACGGCCTGCTTGCCGGTGGCGGTCGGCCACGAGGACGCGGCGCCCGCGGAGGACAGCATCGTCGTCGTGACGATCGCCGCACCCGTGATGCCGAGCGCCGAGGCGCCGGCGATCACCGCCCGGCGCTTGGTGACCCGGCGGCGGTGGCGGAAGCGCTGTTCAGCTCGTGCAGTCATGCCCATTCCTTGCGTGGGAGAGGATCCTTGCGTCTCCTGGTCGCCACTGGTGAAGGAAAGGGTTGCCACCCTCCGGAAATTCTTTACGAATCCCCGTCGGAGGGCGCGTCGTCGCCCTCGTGGGCGGCGAAGTCGCCCTTCACCGCGAGCTGTTCGCCGCCCGCGGTGCCGGTCACGGTGTAGCTGTCGCCCGCCGCGTCACGGCCGCCGCGCTCATGGTCGTACTGCCCCGCGAACACCCACTCGCCCTTGGCGACCTTGCGGTCCTCCTTGAGCGTCCAGGTGTAGACGACGAAGCCGTCCTTCTCCTCGGTCGTCAGCGTGAAGTCGTCCTCGGGCAGCGAGCGCCAGGCGCCGGTCGAGGTGACCCCGCCGGTCTGCGCGACCTTCAACTGCACGGTGAGCGCGGTCAGTTCCTCGGCGGTCTTCAGGGTGATGTTGCTCTGCGCCCAGAAGTCGTTGCTGTGCGGGTCGACCGAGCCGTCCGACCAGAGCGGGCCGTCCTCCTCGCCGGAGGCGGCGGCCGGGGGCCGGCCGGTGGGGGTCGCGGAGGGCTGCTGCCGGGTGGGGGTGCTGCTGGGCTTCCCGGTCTCCTGGGCCTCGCCCGGCGACGGCTCGGCCGGCTTGATCGGCGCCCGGCTCGTCGCGGGCGGCGACGGCTCGGGCGTCGCCGTGGTCGCCACGGTCTGCTGCGGGGCGTCGTCCTTCACGGCGGACGCCACCGCGTAGCCGCCGATACCGAGCACACACGCGACCGCGGCCGTGGCGCTGACCACCCGCACCCAGCCGAACACCGGCGGACGGGTCGCCCGGTGGTCGGGGCGGATCTCCTCGGCCATGCCGCGCTCGATCCGCGCCAGGATGCGCGCGCGGTCGGGCTCGTGCTGCCCGGCCGCCTCGTGCAGCCGGGCGCGCAGCTCGTCGTGCACGTCCTGCTGCCTCATCGGTTCCGTCCTCCGGTCTCGCCGCCGCGCGCCATGGCCACGGCCACCTTCTGGGGTACGCCCTGGGAGCCGAGCAACCGCTGCAGTTCCGCCATGCCCTTGGACGTCTGGGACTTAACCGTACCCACGGAAACACCGAGGGCGAGAGCGGTGTCCTTTTCCGACAGGTCGAACGCATGGCGGAGGACCACACACGCCCGTTTGCGGAACGGCAGTCTGCGCAGCGCCTCTTGGACGTCCACGACGCCCGCTATGTCCGGGTTCTCCGTCTTCTCCTCGCGCTGCGACCAGAACAGCGCGATCCGCCGGCGCTCCCGGACCGCGCTGCGGATGCGGGTGCGGGCCAGATTGGCGACGACACCACGGGCGTACGCTGCCGGATGGTCGGCCGCCCGCACCCGGTCCCAGCGGTTCCACAGCGCGAGCAGCGCGTCCGCCGCGAGGTCGTCGGCGGCGTCCGACTCACCGGTCAACAGATGGGCGAGACGGGACAGTTCGGCGTAGTGACGCTCGAAGAAGGCATGGAACTCCACGGAGGCTGCGTCGTCGACGACCGTGCCCACGGGCGAGACCTCCCTGTGTCTGTCATGTGAATGACACGTGATCGTCCGGAGGGGACCCGGGCGAGATCCGGAAGCGTAGCAGTGATCATCCACGTGGTTCGTACGGGGCTTCGAACGCAGTCTGGCCCACCGACCCTGATTCCGTAACACGTTGAAAACCTGAAACGCGTTCAACACGGGAACAATCCAGCCAGCATCCGCGCACAGATCCATCAGGCAACAAGGAGCAACAGCCATGTCCGACACACAGAAGGTGGCCGACCGGCCGAGCGGCCCGCCACCAGCGGCGAACGGCGTCGACCGGTACTTCAAGATCTCCGAACGGGGATCCACCTTCGCCCGCGAGATACGCGGCGGCTTCGCCACGTTCTTCACGATGGCCTACATCCTTGTCCTGAATCCCATCATCCTGGGCAGCGCCAAGGACAAGTTCGGCGACACCCTCGACCCGGTCCAGCTCACCACCGCCACCGCCCTGGTGGCCGCGGTGATGACGATCGTCATGGGCGTCGGCGGCAACCTGCCCCTCGCGCTCGCCGCGGGCCTCGGATTGAATGCAGTCGTCGCCTTCCAGATCGCCCCGCTGATGAGCTGGGACGACGCGATGGGCCTCGTCGTCCTCGAAGGCCTGCTGATCTGCGTGCTGGTGGTGACCGGTCTGCGCGAGGCCGTCATGCACGCCATCCCGCAAGGGCTCAAGCAGGCGATCAGTGTCGGCATCGGTCTGTTCATCGCCTTCATCGGCTTCGTCGACGCCGGCTTCGTCAGCCGGATCCCCGACGCCGCGAACACCACCGTGCCGGTCCAGCTCGGCGGCACCGGCACCCTCTCCGGCTGGCCGATCCTGGTCTTCTGCCTCGGCGTGCTGCTGACGATCGGACTGCTCGCCCGCAAGGTCAAGGGCGCCATCCTGATCAGCATCGTGACCATGACGATCATCGCGATGATCATCAACTCGGCCGCCGACGTCAAGAGCTGGGGGCTGACCACGCCCGCGTGGCCCGACAAGCTCGTCGACACCCCGGACTTCGGGCTGATCGGTCAGTTCAGCCTGTTCGGGGCGTTCAGCGCGGCCGACGTCTCTGTCATCACCGTCGTCCTGCTGATCTTCACGCTGATCCTGTCCGACTTCTTCGACACCATGGGCACGGTCGTCGGCATCAGCGCGGAGGCGGGTCTCCTCGACGAGGAGGGCAAGGTCCCCAACCTCGGCCGGGTGCTGCTCATCGACGGTGCGGCGGCGGTCGCGGGCGGCGCGGCCTCGTCGTCCTCCGCCACGTCGTACATCGAGTCGGCGGCGGGTGTCGGCGAGGGCTCGCGCACCGGCTTCTCGAACCTGATCACCGGTGGCCTCTTCGGCCTCGCCCTGTTCCTGGGCCCGCTGCTCACGATCGTCCCGCTCCAGGCGGCGGCGCCCGCGCTGGTGGCCGTCGGGTTCCTGATGATGACCCAGGTCAAGAACATCGACTGGGAGAAGTACGAGATCGCCATCCCGGCGTTCCTGACGATCGCCGTCATGCCGTTCACGTACTCGATCACCAACGGCATCGGGGCGGGTTTCCTGGCCTACGTCGTGATCAAGACGGTCCTCGGCAAGGCCAAGGAGATCCACTGGCTGCTGTGGGGCACGTCGGTGCTGTTCCTGATCTACTTCGCGATCGACCCGATCGAGCAGATCCTGGGTGTGAAGTGACGTAAGGGGTGGCTCCTTGTGAAGGAGCCACCCCTCTTGCCTAGCTCTTCAGTGCCGCTTCCATCATCGCCTTGGCCACCGGCGCCGCCAGGCCGTTGCCGCTCACCTCGGAGCGCTCCGCGTCCGACTGCTCCACCAGGACCGCGACGGCGACCTCCTTGCCGTCGGCCTTGCCGTACGAGGTGAACCAGGCGTACGGCGACTCGCTGTTGTTCTCGCCGCGCTGGGCCGTACCCGTCTTGCCGCCGACCGTCGCCCCGGCGATCTGGGCGTTGGTGCCGGTGCCGTCCTTGACGACCGTCTGCATCGCGGACTGGAGCTGCTCGGCGGTCTCGGAGCTGACGACCTCGGTCGTGGACGCTTCGTCGTCGTAGTTCTCCAGCACATCGTCGCCGCTGTCCGTGATCTGCGAGACCATGTGCGGCGAGACCAGCTTGCCGCCGTTGGAGATGGCCGCGGACACCATGGCCATCTGGAGCGGCGTCGCGGTGACGTCGAACTGGCCGATGCCGGTGAGGGCCGTCGACGAGTCGTTCATGTCCGAGGGGTAGACGCTGGTGTACGCGCGCACGGGCACGTCCTGCGACGCGTCGTTGAAGCCGAACTTCTCCGCCATCGCCCGCAGCTTGTCCTGGCCGAGGTTGTACGCCATCTTCGCGAAGACGTTGTTGCAGGAGTACTGGAGCGCGGTGCGGATCGAGGCGTTCTCACAGGGCGCGGACTTGTTCTCGTTCTCCAGATCGGTGACCGTGCCCGGCAGCCGGTACGGGTCCGGGCTGTCGGTCTTCTCGTCCACCGACGAGTACAGCCCGTCCTCCAGCGCCGCCGCCGCCACGACCAGCTTGAACGTCGAACCCGGGGCCACCGGCTGCCGCAGCGCGCGGTTGGTCAGCGGCTTGTCGGGGTCCGCGTTGAGCTTCTTCCAGGCCGCACCGGCCGTGTTGGCGTCGGTCAGCGAGGACGGGTCGTACGACGGGGTCGACACGACGGCCAGGAGCTTGCCGGTCGTCGGATCGATCGCGACGGCCGCGCCCTGCTTGTCGCCGAGCGCATCGTAGGCGGCCTTCTGCACGTCCGGGTCGATCGTGGTGACCACGTTGCCCGGCTCGGCGCGCTGGTTGGTGACCGTGTCCATGACGGACTTCAGCCGGCTGTCCGTGCCGTTGAGAAGGTCGGTGTAGATGCCCTCCAGCTGGGTCGGGGCGTAGGCCTGTGAGGCGTAGCCCGTCACCGCGGCGTACAGCTCGCCGTCCTTGTAGGTGCGCTTGTACTTGAGGTCGCTGCCCTTCGTCTGCGCGGAACCGGTGATCGACTCACCGGCCACGATGATGTTCCCGAGCGGCGACGAGTACGTCTCGATCGCATTCCGCCGGTTGTCGCTGTCGTCCGCGAGCGCCTGGCCCTCGTAGAACTGCACCCAGGTCGCCCGCACCAGCAGAGCGAACACCAGGAGCAGCGTGAAGACCGAAGCGCGCCTGATCGTCTTGTTCATTCCGCTCAGGTAGACGAGCGGAGCGCCGCGAATCGTTCCCGTGCGTCCGCTTTTCTCATGGGACGTTCATGCGCGGCGCCGTCAGCCGTCCAGCGTCAGGACGACCTCGTCGATCTCCTCGCCGCGGGCGTTCGCGTACCCCCGCGCATGGGCCGACAGCCGGAACCCGCACTTCTCCAGCACCCGCCGTGAACCGGCGTTGTCCGCGGCGGCACGCGCGTACAGGGGCCGCTCGGGCACCTGGGTCACCAGCTCGCGCAGGGCCGCCGTGGCGATGCCCCGCCCCCAGTACGCGCGATCGATCCAGTACGTCACCTCGCGCTCGGCCGGTTCGCCGTACACCGACGCGCTGCCCACCACGTCCCCGTCCGCCAGGATCGTGCGGTGCACGGCGTCGGAGGCCCGGATGCGTTTCCAATGGGCGTCGAAGGCGTCCCGGTCGGCCGGGTCCTTCGAGGTGAAGGCCGCCATGTGCAGGGCTTCGGGATCGTTCATCTGCCGGAAGAACACCGGCAGATCGCTGTCGTGGACCTCTCGGAGCGTGATCTGCATGCCTCAGAGCCTACGGGTGGCCAGTGTCAGCCGGTCCCGCGCGTCGAACAGCGCGTCCTTCACCATCTGTTCGTGCGCGGGCGTCAGCCGGGCCACCGGCACCGAGCAGCTGATCGCGTCCCGCGCCGGGGTCCGGTAGGGGATCGCCACACCGAAGCAGCGCAGCCCCAGCGTGTTCTCCTCGCGGTCCACGGCGAAGCCCTGCTCCCGCACCAGGTGCAGCTCCTCGATGAGCTTCTCCCGGTCGGTGATCGTGTTCTCGGTGAGCGCGGGCAGTGTCTCCGGGAGCATCTTGCGGACCTGCTCGTCGGAGTAGGTGCTCAGCAGCGCCTTGCCGAGGGAGGTGGAGTGCGCCGGGAGCCGGCGGCCGACCCGGGTGAAGGGGCGCAGATAGTGCTGCGACTGCCGGGTGGCCAGGTAGACGACGTTCGTCCCGTCCAGACGCGCGAGGTGGATGGTCTCCGTCGTGTCGTCCGAGAGCCGGTCCAGCGTCGGACGCGCGGCCGCGACCACCTCGTCGCCGTCGATGTACGACGTGCCGACCAGCAGGGCCCGCACCCCGATGCCGTACCGCGTGCCCGTCGCGTCCGTCTCCACCCAGCCCAGCTCCACCAGCGTGCGCAACAGCATGTAGAGGCTGGACTTGGGATAACCGACGGCCTCCTGGACCGCCGCGAGGGAGTGCATACCGGGGCGTCCGGCGAAGTATTCGAGCAGTTCAACCGTCCGTACCGCGGACTTGACCTGCGCCCCGCCGCCCGTCTCGCCTGCCGACATCGCCCTTGACCCCTTCGTTGGACGGGAAATAGTCTCCAACAGCATATTCATCATCAGAGACAGCGTTCAGTATATCGAACGACCCTGGTGGATGACCCAGGAACTGTGTGGAGGGACCCGCGGTGGCAGCAGCACCAGTCTGGAGTGTCGACCCCCGAACCGGGAAGCAGCGTGAGCAGGTTGCCGTGGAGGCTACCGCGCAGGAGGTGGACGCCACCGTCCGGGCCGCGCACGACGCCCGCGGCGCCCTGACCGACCGCACGGTCCGCGCCGCGTTCCTGCGTACCGCCGCCGACAAGCTTCAGGCCGCCAAGGACCAGCTCGTCGAGGCCGCCGACGCCGAGACCGCGCTCGGCCCGGTCCGGCTCACCGGCGAACTCGCCCGCACCAGCTACCAGCTGCGGGCCTTCGCCGACATCGTCGACGAGGGCGCCTTCCTCGACGTCGTGATCAACCACCCCGACGACACCGCGACCCCGCCGATCCCGGATCTGCGCCGCTACAAGGTGCCGCTCGGGGTCGTCGCCGTCTACTCGGCCTCCAACTTCCCCTTCGCCTTCTCCGTCGCCGGCGGTGACACCGCGAGCGCGCTGGCGGCCGGCAACCCGGTCGTCGTCAAGGCCCACCCCGACCACCCGGCCCTGTCCGAGCTGGTCGCGGCCGTCCTGCGGCGGGCCGCCGCCGAGCACGGCATCCCCGAGGGCGTGCTCGGTCTCGTGCACGGCTTCGAGGCGGGCATCGAGCTGATCAAGCACCCGCTGGTCGCCGCGGCCGGCTTCACCGGGTCCATCCGTGGCGGGCGGGCCCTCTTCGACGCGGCCGCCGCCCGTCCGGTCCCGATCCCCTTCCACGGCGAGCTGGGCTCCCTGAACCCCGTCGTCGTGACCGAGGCCGCGGCCGCCGAGCGCGCCGAGGCGATCGGTACGGGCCTCGCGGGCTCCATGACGCTGGGCGTCGGCCAGTTCTGTGTGAAGCCGGGCCTGGTGCTGGTGCCGACGGGAGCCGCCGGTGACGGCCTGGTCAAGTCCCTCACGGACGCCGTCAGCGACACCGACGCGGGCGTGCTGCTCGACCACCGCATGCGGGACAACTTCATCGCCGGGGTCGCCGAGCGCGCGGAGCTGGCCGATGTGGAGACGCCGGTGACGCCGGGCTCAGGCGGCGAGCACACGGTGAGCGCGGGATTCCTCACGGTGCCGGCGGGCAGGCTGGCCGCCGAGGGCGACCACGACCTGCTCCTGGAGGAGTGCTTCGGTCCGGTGACGGTCGTCGCGCGCTACGACGACGACGCGCAGGCACGCGCCGTGCTGTCGCGCCTGCCGGGCAACCTCACCGCGACGGTTCATCTGTCGACCGAGGAGACCGAGGGCAAGGGTCGTGGCACGGAGATCCTGGCGGAGCTGACGCCGCTGGCGGGGCGTGTGCTGGTGAACGGGTGGCCGACCGGGGTCGCCGTGGCGGCGGCTCAGCATCACGGCGGTCCGTACCCGGCTACGACGTCCACGTCCACGTCGGTCGGCGGTACGGCTATTGAGCGGTGGATGCGGCCGGTGGTGTATCAGACGACGCCGGAGGCGTTGTTGCCGGTCGAGCTGCGGGATGACAACCCGCTGGGGCTGCCTCGTCGGTTTAACGGGCAGTTGGAGCGATAGCGCCGTGGGGGGTGCGGGAGTTCTGCGGCTGCGAGCCCGTCGTGGCTTGTCAGGCAGTTCCCCGCGCCCCTAGGTGGGTGCAGTCACCCTGCGATAATCAGTCGATGGACGTCTTGCTCCCTGAACTGCCCTTTTCCCTCCGTACCTATGGACCCGACGGGCACTGGTCCTACGAGGACGGTGTGCTCACCGGGTGGGCCGGGCCCCGGCAGGACCGGTTCGTGCCGCCCACTGCGGAAGGGCTCGATCCTGCCTCCGA
The DNA here is from genome assembly GCF_042894505.1 of Streptomyces sp. NPDC001536. NCBI lineage: Bacteria > Bacillati > Actinomycetota > Actinomycetes > Kitasatosporales > Streptomycetaceae > Streptomyces > Streptomyces sp. NPDC001536. The sequence continues at coordinate 111,035 of NZ_JBIAVQ010000005.1, read as the reverse complement.
CGCGCCGCGTCTGCTGGGTGCGCCCGAGGGGGACTTCCAGCTCATTGCCCGTGTCACCGTGGGGTTCAACGCGTCGTTCGACGCGGGGGTGCTCTATGTCCATGTCGGGGAGCGGGCCTGGGCCAAGCTGTGTCTGGAGTACTCCCCGGACGTGGCCACCATCTGCACGGTGGTCACCCGGGGACACTCCGACGACGCCAACTCCTTCACCGTGGACGGCAGTTCGGTCTGGCTCAGAGTGAGCCGCACCGGCCGGGCCTTCGCCTTCCACGCCTCGCGGGACGGTGAACGCTGGATATTCGTCCGGCTGTTCACCCTCGACGACGAGAAGAAGAGCGACGCCGCCCTCGTCGGCTTCATGACGCAGTCACCGATGGGGGAGGGGTGCGTCGTGACCTACGACCACCTGGAGTTCAGGCCCGACTGGCCGAAGGACCTGCGAGACGGAAGCTGACAGCCACGTCTCACGTCCGGATGCTCGACACGTCCAGGTCGGTCAGCCGGTCGTAGGAGGCGATGTGCAGGGGGATGCGTGACGTCGACGCCAGCTCGTCCCTGCGGGCCAGGGCGGACGGATCGGCAGCTCGACGGCCGTTGAGAAGGGTGATGGAGAATCGCCAGCGGTCGGGATGCGCGTGGTGTACGTTGCCCGATTCGATCAGGCCGGCCAATTCGTGTGCCACCTTCCGCACTTCCGGGAACTCGCCCACGAGTCGCCCCGACAAATAGTCGTTGTAGGGCCGTTCGTGGAAGTCCACGGTCGTGCCGAATCCGGCGTCGAGCCGGTTCAGCAGCGCGGCGGGATCCTCCGCCGCCTCGGTGGGGCCGAGCACGATGAATTCCAGCCCCATCGGCCCCGTCAGGCCGTGGGTGCTCACTGCGGCGAAGTCGAACGGGACCGTGCCCGAGATCCGCGAAGCCGGGATCACATCGCCCCCTCTCGCCACCGTCCGCAGGAGGTCGTGGTACGCGGAGACGAGGAGGAAGACGTCGTCCCGGCTCGCGCCGTCGTCCAGCATGTCCGTCAGGGTCGCGAGGGCTTCCCGTAGATCCGCCGGCGACTCCCGGCGCGTGTTCGACACCGGCAGGGAATCGAGACGGTCGGGAAACGACGCCCGGATCACCTCCTCCGCCACCGCGTTCAGCCCGCGCCGCGTGCTCACCCCCACCAGGTCCGCGAGCATCGGCGACGCCCTGACCACGTCGTCCGCGTCCACCCCGTGCCAGACGGGAAGAATGCGACGCTCGCCCTGAGCCACCGCCATCAGCCCGGCCAGTTCCCGCTGCGGCCAGTGCTTGGCGAAGAAGGGCGGGCTCAGAACCACGACACCGAAGGCCGAATTCGCCAGGCCCGTATTGATCCCGGCCATCAGCGAATCCCCGAGTTTCAGAGTGAACTGGTCGTACCAGACACGGAAACCGACCGATCTCAGGTAATGGGCCAGCGGCGAGGCCACGAGACGTTTGTCCTCACTGGCGTGACTGATGAAGTAGTCCCATTCCATGGTCGGCAGTCTAGGGTCAACGTCCCGCCAAACCACCGGAGTTGTGTCGTACGCCGTAACCGAACAACCACGACACGGCGAACAGCGCAGCGCCCACTCCCAGACTCACCCGCATGCCCGCCATGAACCCGTGGGAGACCAGCGCCCCGAACACGGCGATCCCGAGCCCGCCGGCCATCTGGCGGGCGGAGTTGAGGACACCGGCCGCCAGCCCGGCCCGCTCCGCCGGCACCGCCTCCATCATCAGGGAGGTCAGCGGCGGCACCGTCAGCGCGCAGCCGACGGACACGGGGACGAGCAGCGCCGCCACCAGGGCAGCGGGGGTCCGCTCGTCGACGTACCCGAGCAGCAGCAGGAGACCGGCCGTCGCCAGGGCCTGGCCGATCAGCATCGGCACCCTCGGCCCGTAGCGCCCCGCGAGCCTTCCCGCGACCACGTTCGACACCGCGATCAGCCCCGACATCGGCAGGAACATCAGTCCGGTGTACAGCGCCGAACGCCCCTGCACCTGCTGGAAGAAGAGGGAGAAGACGAACACCACCCCGTAGAAGGCCACACTGCACGCCACCCCCGCCGCGACGGCCACGGAGACGGCCCGGGTGCGGAACAGACCCGGCGGGACCACCGGATGCGCCTGCCGTGTCTCGACCCGCACGAAGAGCGCGCCCGACACCACGGCCACCGTCAGCGCCACCAGCCCGGTCGCCCCGCCCTCGATCACCGCGAACGTCAGCGCCGTCAAGGTCACGATCGCCGTCAGCTGTCCGGGCAGGTCGAGCGGGGCCGGACGCCGCTCGGACCGAGGGGCCCGCACCAGCAACGCCAGCGCCACGGCGCCCAGCGGCAGGTTGATGAAGAAGATGCCCCGCCAGTCCCAGGCCGTGGTCAGCGCGCCGCCCGCCACCGGACCCAGGGCGACCGCCACCGAACCGCCCGCGGCCCACGCGGCCACGGCACGCGCCCGGCGCTCGGCATCGGGATAGGCCTGCTGCACCAGGGCCAGCGACGCCGGCAGCACCACGGCCGCCGCGACACCCTGCACCGCCCGGGCGCCGATCAGCACCGCCAGGTTCGGTGCCAGTCCGCAGGCCGCCGAGGCGAGGGTGAAGAGCAGGATGCCGATCGCGTACGCCCGGCTCGCCCCGGCCCGGTCCGCGAAGGCGCCGGTGGACAGCATCAGCGCGGCGAAGGCCAGGGTGTAGGAGTCCACCACCCACTGCAGTCCCGCCATCTCACCGCCGAGCGCCGAGCCGATGGCGGGGAGGGCCACGTTGACCACGGACGCGTCGAGGGTGATCAGTGCGAAGCCGAGCAGGGCGGCGACCAGAGTGGTGGCGGGAGACGTCCTCATGGACTGCGACTCCCCGGAGGAATCGGCGAGTTGATGTTTCTTGGCCAAGTGCTTACCGGACATGCCCCCATGCTGCTGATCTTCACCGACGTACAGTAGTGGCCGGAACGCCATACCTCCGGAGGTTCTGGCCATGCCCCGCGTCCCGCACCGCGTCGCCGTCATCGCGCCGTCCCCGGTCTCGATGTTCAACCTCGCCATCCCCGAACTGCTCTTCGAGAAGGTCGAGGTGGACGGCGGCCGCGGCTACGAGGTCGTCGTCTGCACCCCGGACCCGGGCCCCGTCGCCACCACCGGCGGCCTCGCCCTGCACATCGACCGGGGCCTGGACTCGGTCCGGGACGCCGACACGGTGGTGGTGGCCGGGACGGGCCACCGCTACGCCCCCGATCCGCGCACCATCGACGCGGTGCGCGAGGCGGCGGCGGCCGACAGGCGCGTGACCTCCATCTGCAGCGGCGCCTTCGTGCTGGCCGAGGCGGGCCTCCTGGACGGACGCAGCGCCACCACGTACTGGCAACTGGCGGACGAACTGCGCGAACGCCACCCGTCCCTGGACCTCCAGGGCGACGTCCTGTACGTGCAGGACGGTCAGGTCCTCACCTCCTCCGGCTACGCGGCCGGCATCGACATGTGCCTGCACATGATCCGTACCGACTACGGCGCCGCGGTCGCCAACGAGGTGGCCCGTCTCTCCCTCGTCGCCCCGGTACGGCCGGGTGGCCAGACCCAGTTCACCCAGACCCCGCTGCCCCCCGAACGCGGCACCGCCTGCGCCGACACCCGGGGCTGGGCCATGCGCAACCTCGACAAGCCCCTCACCCTCACCGACCTCGCCCGCCACGCCGGTGTCTCGGTACGCACCCTCACCCGCCGCTTCCACGCGGAAAGCGGCGTCAGCCCCCTCCAGTGGCTCCTCCACCAGCGCATCGAGCGCGCGAAGGAGCTCCTGGAGACGACCACCCTGCCCATGGACCAGGTGGCCCGCTCCTGCGGCCTCGGCTCCGCCGACTCCCTCCGTGCCCATCTGGTCCGCCGCACCGGACTGACCCCGAGCGCCTACCGGGCCCAGTACAGCCGCCTGGGAACCGGCCCGACCGAGGTCTCGTCCTCCGTTGCGTGATCAATGACAGAGTCACCGGAGCCCGGGTGATCCGGACCGCCGTACCCGCCGAGGCGGAGGCCGTCACCGCGCTGCACGCCCGCGCCCGGGCCACGTACTACCCGGACGGCGTCCCGGACGACGGCACGGACTGGCTCGCCACCTGGCGGAGCGCCATCGCCCGGCCGGACGGCCATGTCCTGTGCCTGGTGGACGACGGCCGCATCGTCGGGCTGGCCTCCTTCCGCACCCCCGAGGGCGCCCCGGCGCGCACGGTCAAGCTCTTCCAGTTCCACGTCGACCCCGACCGGTGGCGCTCCGGCCTCGGCACCGCCCTGCACACGGCCTGCGTCGAGCAGTGGCAGGCCGACGCCAAGCGGACCGCCGTGCTGGAGGTGCATGTGGACAACACGCGGGCGCAGGCCTTCTACGCCCGCCAGGGCTGGGCCGCGCACCCCGTCGAGCCGGGGCACCACCATCTGCGCATGACCCTCGCGCCGACCGGGGAATGAACCCCACTCCTTGAACGTTCACCGATTAATCGGAGGCCGTCTCCGTACCCGTGCGACCTGGAAAGAGCCGAAGACATGCGCGTCGAGATCTGGAGCGACATCGCCTGCCCCTGGTGCTACGTGGGCAAGGCCCGCTTCGAGAAGGCGCTGGCGGCCTTCCCGCACCGTGAGAGCGTCGAGGTCGTCCACCGCAGCTTCGAGCTGGACCCGGGCCGGGCCAAGGGCGACGTCCAGCCGGTGATCACGATGCTCACGAAGAAGTACGGCATGAGCGAGGCCCAGGCCCAGGCGGGCGAGGAGAACCTCGGCGCCCAGGCCGCCGCCGAGGGCCTGGAGTACCGCACCCACGGCCGCGACCACGGCAACACCTTCGACATGCACCGTCTGCTCCACCTCGCCAAGGCGCAGGGCAGGCAGGACGAGCTCATCCAGATCCTCTACAAGGCCAACTTCGCCGAGGAGCGCTCCGTCTACGCCGAGGGCGAGGAGCGGCTCGTGGAGCTGGCCGTCGCCGCCGGCCTGGACGCCGACGACGCCCGCAAGGTCCTCGCCGACCCCACCGCCTACGCCGACGACGTCCGCGCCGACGAGCGCGAGGCCGCCGAGCTCGGCGCGAGCGGTGTGCCGTTCTTCGTCCTCGACCGCAAGTACGGCGTCTCCGGCGCCCAGCCCGCCGACGTCTTCACCCAGGCGCTGACCCAGGCCTGGGGCGAGCGCCCGCCGCTGAAGCTGATCGAGGACAACGGCGCGGAGGCCTGCGGCCCCGACGGATGCGCGGTACCGCAGCACTGAGACGGCGCAGGTCGCGGCGGATCCATAAGCATCCCTTAGGGGAACCACGTAAAAATCCGCAATGGACCAATGCTCCGAGCGGCTCCACAGTGGACCCATGGAGACCTTCGAGAGCCTCGTCCGTGCCGAGTTCGCCCCGAAGAACACCTATCTGAACACCGCGTCCAGCGGTCTGCTCCCCGCCCGCACCGTGACCGCCCTGACGGAGGCCACGAGGATCCGGGCCGAGGGCAGGCCGCTGGACCCGCTGTTCCAGGACGTGGAGGCGGCGCGGGCGGCCTTCGCCCGGCTGGCCGGAGTGCCGGTGCGCCGGGTGGCGGCCGGCGCCTCCGTCTCCACCTTCTCCGGCCTGGTCGCGGCCTCGCTGCCCGCGGGCGCCGAAGTCCTCACCGCGGAGGACGACTTCACGTCCGTCGTGAACCCCTTCCACGCCCGAGGCGACCTCAAGGTCCGCATCGTCCCCCTGGAGCGGCTCGCCGAGTCCGTCCGCCCGGAGACCGCCCTCGTCGCGGTCAGCGCCGCCCAGTCCGCCGACGGCCGGCTCGCCGACCTGCCCGCCCTGCGGGAGGCGGCTCGCGCGCATGGGGCCCGTACGTACGTCGACTTCTCGCAGGCCTCCGGCTGGCTGGCCATGGACGCCACCGAGTACGACTACACCGTCTCCACCGGCTTCAAGTGGCTGCTCGGCCCGCACGGCGCCGCCTTCCTGGTGGTCCCGGAGGACTTCGGCGCCCTGATCCCCCTGCTGGCCGGCTGGGTCGCGGGCGAGATCCCCTGGGACAGCTGCTACGGCCCGATCGCCGAACTCGCCCACTCCGCCCGCCGGTTCGACATCAGCCCCGCCCTCTTCGTGTACGCCGGACTGCGCGCCTCCCTCTCCCTGATCGAGGAGTTGGGCGTGCCGGCCATCCGCGCCCACGACCTGTCCCTCGCCGACCGCTTCCGGACCGGACTGGCCGCTCTCGGGCATGACGTGCTGCCCGCGCCCGGCTCGGCGATCGTCTCGGTGCCCGGACTGGGCGTCAAACAGCGGGAGTTGAGCGCGGCGGGCATCGAGGTCTCCGACCGCGCGGGCAACTTGCGTGCCTCCTTCCACCTCTACAACACCCCTGCCGACGTCGACCGCCTCCTGGACGTCCTGTCCGGGTGATCTACGGCTCGTGAATCATTGGCCATGGCCTGTTGTCGTGAATCGCTGGCGCGGGCCCGGCGAGGACGCTAGGAAAGGCACCAGGGGTGGTGGTGCCGGTGGAACACGCGGGCGATACGTCAGTGCGGCCTCCCGCCGACGCGGAGCTGCACAGGCGGCTCGTGTACGGCGACGAGTCCGCGCTGGCCGAGGTGTACGAGGAGTACGGGGGCCTGGTGCGGCGCGTCGCCGTGCGAGTCACCCGGAGCCCGGGCGCCGCCGAGGACGTGGCGCAGGAGGTCTTCGCCCACCTGTGGAGCAGGCCGTACGCCTTCGACGCGCGCCGCGGCACCCTGCGCACCTGGCTCTCCATGCTCGCCCACCGGCGGGCCGTGGACTGGGTGCGCAGCGAGGCCCGGCACCGCAAGGACGCCGGCGCCGACGACTCCGCGCTCCAGGCCATCCCCGAGCCCGGTCCCGGCCCCGACGAGACGGTCGTGGACCGCGAACGCTCGATCCTCCTGCACTCCGCCCTCGCCGAACTCCCGCAGCCCCAGCGGGAGGTGGTGCACCTCGCCTACTTCGCGGGCCGCACCTACCGCCAGGCCGCCGTCGAACTGGGCATCCCGGAAGGAACCGCGAAGACCCGCCTGCGCACCGCGTTACGTACCTTGGCCGAGTCTTTGGCAGACCCACCCGACCCCGCGCTCGAAAGGGGCGCATGATGGCAGGGGACGCTCGCTCCAGGAAAGGGGGCATGCGGTGACCGCTGAACACGACGGCGTACGAGACCTGCTGGCCGCCTGGGCCTTCGGGGCGCTGGACCCTGCCGACCGCAGGACGGTCCCGCTGCATCTGGCCGAGTGCGAGAGCTGCGCGGCGGAGGCGGAGCGGCTGCGGGAGACGGTACGGCTGCTCGACGGCCCTTCGGCCAATGGCTCGGGCCGCCGCCCGGCCGCCGCCATCCTGTCCGGCGCCCTGCGCACCCGCCCCGCCGCACCCCGGGTCGCGGCGTACGCCGCCCCCTACGCCGCGGCGGTGGCCGGCCTCAAGGCGCTGCTGCCCGAGATCGAGGGCCGCTGGTCCACCCCGGTCGTGCACGACTGGGACGTCCACGCGACCGTCGCCCATCTCCTGGCCGCCGACGAGCACTTGGTGCGGCTGCTCGGCCTGGACACCCGGCTGCCGCTCTCCCGGATCCCGGACGACACCCACTGGGGCGACGCCTGGAACGAGCGGACCGCCGAGGTCATCGCCCACGAGTACGGCCGTACGCCCGAGGAGACCGTCGCCGACTGGTCCGCACAGGCGGACGCACTGCTCACCGCACCCGAGGCCACCGATCCCGAACTGGCCGCCCGCGCGGTGATGTCGATGGGGGTACGGCTGCCGGTCGCCGACCACTACGTGGTGCGGGCCTTCGAGGCGTGGATCCACACCGACGACATCGGCCGCGCCCTGGGACTCGCCGTCCCGCCGCCGCCCGAGGCGCACCTGTGGCAGCTGGTCCGCCTGGCCGTCCGCATCCTCGGCCTGGCTCTGGGACAGGACGCCGCGCCGGTGCTGTTCTCGGTCACCGGTGTCGAGCAGTGGGTGCTGGGTTCCGAGGACGAGCCGGTGCGTGCCGAACTCACCCTGGATCCCGTCGACTTCTGCCTGCTGGTGGGCGGCCGGTACGCGCCGGACGAGGTGCCGAAGGGCGCAACGGGCGACGCGGCCGCCGTACGGAACGTACTGGAGTCGGCCGCGTCGCTGGCGTGGTTGTGAGGGTTACTTCACAGGGGTGAAGTCCCGTGCCCCAATGAACTCGGGCCGTCGTATCGGAGCCGCGAACGGCTCTACGGCCTCGTTCTCCACGCTGTTGAACACGATGAAGACATTGCTGCGCGGGAAGGGCGTGATGTTGTCGCCGGACCCGTGCATGCAGTTGCAGTCGAACCAGGTCGCCGAACCGGCCTTGCCGGTGAACAACTTGATGCCGTACTCGCTAGCCATCGCGGTCAGCGCCTCGTCCGAGGGCGTGCCCGCGTCCTGCATCTGAAGCGACTGCTTGTAGTTGTCCTTCGGCGTCGCCCCCGCACAGCCGAGGAACGTGCGGTGCGAACCCGGCATGATCATGAGGCCGCCGTTGGTGTCGTAGTTCTCCGTCAGGGCGATGGAGACGGACACCGTCCGCATGTTCGGCAGCCCGTCCTCGGCGTGCCAGGTCTCGAAGTCCGAGTGCCAGTAGAAGCCGGAGGCGCCGAACCCGGGCTTGACGTTGATCCGCGACTGGTGGACGTACACGTCCGAGCCGAGGATCTGCCGGGCCCGCCCCACGACCCGCTCGTCGCGCACGAGGTTCGCGAACACCTCGCTGATCCGGTGCACCTCGAAGACGGACCGGATCTCCTTGGACTTCGGTTCGATGATCGACCGCTCGTCGGCGCGGATCGCGGGATCGGTGACGAGCCGCTCCAACTCCTGCCGGTAGACGGCCACTTCGTCATCGCCGATGAGCTGGTCCACGGCGAGGAAGCCGTCGCGCTCGAACGACTCCAGCTCGCCCGTGGCGATCGGTCCCGGCGTGCCGGGCGCCGACCAGACGACCGGGTCCTTGCGGGGGAGGGCCACCTCGGTGGCGCCGCGGCTGGGGTAGAGATCGGTGACGGTGGTCATGCGGTCACACCTCCTCGGGTTCGGTGAGCAGTGGGTAGACGCCGTTGTCGTCGTGGTCCTCCCGGCCGGTCACGGGCGGGTTGAACACACAGATGCAGCGGAAGTCCTCCTTGACCCGCAGCGTGTGCCGCTCGTGCCCGTCCAGGAGGTACATGGTCCCGGGCGTGATCGAGTGCGTCAGCCCGCTCTCGTGGTCGGTCAGCTCGGCCTCGCCCTCGACGCAGACGACGGCCTCGATGTGGTTCGCGTACCACATCGACGTCTCCGTACCCGCGTACAGGATCGTCTCGTGCAGCGAGAAGCCGACCCGCTCCTTGGCGAGGACGATGCGTTTGCTCTCCCAGGTGCCGGACGCGGCCTTCACATGCCGGTCGGTGCCTTCGATGTCCTTGAACGAACGGACGATCACGGTGCTGCGATGCCTCCTATGTAGACGGTCTGTCCTTGCGGTCGGTGGTTCAGACGGTTTCCCGTACGGAGCGGGCGAGCACGCTGAGTCCCTCGTCCAGCTCCTCGGGGGTGATCGTGAGCGCCGGAAGCAGCTTCACGACCTCGCTCTCCGGGCCCGACGTCTCGATGAGCAGCCCGAGCTCGAAGGCCCGGTGCGCCACCCGCCCGGCGCGCTCCTTGTCGTGGAACTCCAGGCCCCACACCAGCCCGCGCCCCCGGTACTCCTTCACATCGGCGAGGTTCTCCTCGGTGATGGAGATGAGGCCCTGCTCGATCTGCTCACCGCGCTTGCGGGTCTGCTTCTCCATCGCGGAGCCGTCCGCCCAGTACGTCTCCAGGGCGGCGGTGGCGGTGACGAAGGCGGGGTTGTTGCCGCGGAAGGTGCCGTTGTGCTCGCCCGGCTCCCAGATGTCCAGCTCCGGCTTGAACAGGCAGAGGGACATGGGAAGGCCGTAGCCGCTGATCGACTTGGACACGGTGACGATGTCGGGCGTGATGCCGGCCTCCTCGAAGGAGAAGAAGGCACCCGTACGACCGCAGCCCATCTGGATGTCGTCGACGATGAGCAGCATGTCCTGCCGCTCGCACAGCGCGGCGAGCGCCTGGAGCCACTCGCGGCGGGCGACGTTGATGCCGCCCTCGCCCTGCACGGTCTCCACGATCACGGCGGCCGGCTTGTTGAGTCCGGAGCCCTGGTCCTCCAGGAGCCGCTCGAACCACAGGAAGTCCTCGACCGTGCCGTCGAAGTAGTTGTCGAACGGCATCGGCGTGCCGTGCACGAGCGGTATTCCGGCGCCGGCCCGCTTGAAGGCGTTGCCGGTGACGGCGAGCGACCCGAGGGACATCCCGTGGAAGGCGTTGGTGAACGAGACGATGGCCTCGCGCCCCTTGACCTTCCGGGCCAGCTTGAGCGCGGACTCGACGGCGTTGGTGCCCGTCGGGCCGGGGAACATGACCTTGTACGGCAGGTCGCGCGGCCGCAGGACGACGTCCTGGAAGGTCTGGAGGAAGGCCCGCTTGGCGGTGGTCGACATGTCGAGCCCGTGCGTGACGCCGTCGCGCTCCAGGTAGTCGATCAACGCCCGTTTCAGGACCGGGTTGTTGTGCCCGTAGTTCAGGGAGCCGGCGCCCGCGAAGAAGTCCAGGTACTCGTGGCCGTCCTCGTCGTACATGCGGCTGCCCTGCGCACGGTCGAAGACGGTGGGCCAGCCGCGGCAGTAGCTGCGGACCTCGGACTCGAGGGTCTCGAAGACACTGAGGTCGGGCTGGGTGATGGTCACGAAGAATCGCTCCTCGATGCGTGGGGGAGGGGAGTGCGTTGGGGTGGTCTGGTCGTCTCGGTCGTCTCGGTCGTCAGAGGGAGAGGGGGCCGATGCGGTACAGGACCTCGGGTTCGTGCGGTCCGTCGGGGAAGTGGCCCGCGTCGAAGAGCACCTCACGTTCCAGGTCGGCGTCGTGCCGCTCGGCGAAGGCGCTGAACAGCCGCTCGGAGGCGGTGTTGCCGGGCGTGATGGTGGTCTCGACGGCGGTGATCCGCTGCTCGGCCGAGGCCCGCACGGCGAGTGCGTCGAGCAGCGCCCCGGCGAGCCCGCGCCCGCGGTGCGTCTCGTCCACGGCCACCTGCCAGACGAGCAGGGTGCGCGGACGGTCCGGCCGCAGGTACCCGGTGACGAAGCCGACCGGCTCTCCGTGTCCGTCCCGAGCGACGGCCGACGTGGCGGCGAAGTCGCGACACCACAGCAGATAGCTGTACGACGAGTTCAGGTCGAGGACCTTCGAGTCCCTCGCAATCCGCCACAACGCGGCGCCGTCCGCGACGGACGGACGGTCGATCTGGAGTTCTGCTGTCGTGTCTGCTTGTGCGGCAGTCATGCGAATTGAATTTACCGAGGGAAATTAAAAATTGCATCGCCGGGAGGGGTTACGGGTCGGCGATGCATGTGTTATCACGCGGGCGCGGGCGGACGCGTGAAAGGTGCGAAGTATGTGGTGGTTTGCCCGCATCAAAAGGGGCAAATCGCCCTGGGTGTGTAACGCGTCACAACCATGTAACCCCCATGAGATCTGCCCGAATTCATCCGGTTGGCGTTCGCAGAATCTTTGCGTTTAAGGCGAGGGAAAGCGGGCAGACGAATACGGGAAGCTGTTCTCGAATGAATTCCAGAATTACCTTTGAATTAGGCTCCGGTCATGTCGTCGATTCGTTCCCGCAAGATATCGGCATGCCCCCGGCACCGGCCGGACGGCTCACCGCCAGCCGTCCTCCACGGCGCGCAGCGCCCCCTCCACTTCCACATCCAGCCCGTGCTCGCTCAGTGCGGCACCCAGCGCCGCGAGGCTCGCGCGCACGGCCCCCGGCGTCGCGTCCACCCCGTAGTGGTTGACCCGGATCATCTCCTTGGCCAGGGCGCCCCCACCCGCGGCCAGCGGCAGGACGGGATCGGAGGCCAGCGCCCGGGCCACCAGCTCCGAGGCCACCACACCCGCCGGCGCCCGCAGGGTCGTGGCGACCGGTGCCGCGTCCCGGGCCTCGTGCACGTACGGTTCGAGGCCGCCGCCCAGGGCCACGGCCCCCGCCCGGGTCGCCGCGGCCGCCGACGCGTGGCGAGCCATCACCGTGTCGAGTCCGACGGACTCGATCCGCTCGACGCAGGCCTCCAGTGCCAGCATCTCCAGCTGGGCCGGGGCGTGCAGCAGGGCCTTGCGTCCGCCGTCGACCCACCGCTCCTTCCAGTCCAGCAGCGAGAGGTACGACCGTCGCGGCGCCCGCGGGTTCGCCGCCATCCGGGCCCAGGCCCGCGCGCTCACCGACACCGCAGACACACCCGCCGGCCCGCCCATCGCCTTCTGTGCCCCGATCACACACAGGTCGACGCCCCACGCGTCCGGCAGCACCGGCTCCGCCCCGATCGAGGCGACGGCGTCCAGGTAGAAGAGCGCCCCGTGCGCCCGCACCACCTCCCCGATCTCCGCGACCGGGTTGGTGTTGCCCGTCGCCGCCTCCGCGTGCACCAGCGACACGAAGTCGATCGACGGATGCTCGGCGAAGGCCTCCCGGATCTGCTCCGCGGTCACCGCCGTGTGGAACGGCACCGCCAGATCGATCACCGTGGCCCCGCAGTCCCGCAGCCAGTCCCCGAAGGTCTGTCCGTACGGCCCGGTGATCACGTTCAGCGCCACGGTGCCAGGACCCGCGGTCGCCCGGATCGCCCCCTCCAGCGGCAGCAACGCCTCCCCCTGCATGATCACGACATCCTGCGAGGTGCTCAGCAGCCGCGCCACGCGGTCCTCGATCGACGCGAAGTGCGCCGCGCTGAGCGGGGCCAGGTCCAGGAAGGGGTGCGTCACAGGGCTGCTCTCTTCACTCACGGGATCAACGAATCGAGGGTAACCGGCACCCTGGGCACCCCCTCCCACTACCGACTTCTTAGGTCAGACGGCCGTATAACCATCGGTTTGATTTGAGGGTCTCAAACTTCTCCTTATAATCGGAACCCGATATCCGGAACAGACAGTTCCCTCACAGGAGGCTTCCCCGTGAAGACGATCCTCGGGCGTCGGACCCGCATCCTGGCCGCCACCACCGCGACGGCCGGGCTCATGCTCGTGGCCGGCTGCTCCTCGGACGACGACGGCGGCTCCGGCACCAAGACCGCCGCCGGCGGTGTCGAGCTCGTCAAGGCGGGGCAGCTCACCACCTGCACCCACCTTCCCTACCCGCCCTTCCAGTCGGAGATCGACGGCAAGGTGCAGGGCTTCGACGTGTCCCTGATCGACCTCGTCGCCGAGGACCTCGGCGTGAAGCAGGAGATCCTCGACACACCGTTCGAGAACTTCAAGACCGGCGCGTTCCTCAACTCCGGCGAGTGCGACCTCGCGGCCGCCGGCATGACCATCACCGACGAGCGCAAGAAGAACGTCGACTTCTCGGACCCGTACTTCGAGGCCACCCAGGCCCTCCTCGTCGACAAGGGCAGCGGCATCACGTCGCTCGCCGACGCCAAGTCCAAGAAGGTCGCGCTCGGCGCCCAGGCACAGACCACCGGCGAGGACTACGCCAAGAGCCAGGGCTTCGACCCGGTCTCCTTCGAGTCCTCGGACGCCGTCCTCAACGGACTGCGCTCCGGCCAGGTCAAGGCCGTCGTCATCGACTACCCGGTCGTCCAGGGCTGGCTGAAGACCAAGGCCAACGCCGACGCCTTCCAGGTCGCCGAGCAGATCAACACCGGTGAGCAGTACGGCTTCACGGTCAAGAAGGGCAACGCCAAGCTGCTCGCCGCCATCAACAAGGCCCTCGCCGAGGCCAGGTCCGACGGCACGTACAAGACGCTGTACGAGAAGTGGATCGGCCCCTACGACGAGTCCGCGGCCTCCGCGTCCCCGTCCGCCTCATGACGGGCCCCGACGCACAACTCCAGCCCCGCAAGAAGGGCCTGACCCGCAGTCAGAAGCGCAGCCTGTCGCGCGGCGCCCAGTACGTCGTGTTCGTCGCGGCCGTCGTCGCCTTCGCGGCGTCGGCCGACTGGGACCGGCTCAAGAACCAGTTCGCGCAGTGGGACATCGCCGAGCAGATGTTCCCGGACGTCATCACGCTCGCGCTGAAGAACACCGTCCTGTACACGCTGTCCGGCTTTGTCTTCGGACTGGTCCTCGGCATGGTCATCGCGCTGATGCGGCTGTCGTCGGTGGGTCCGTACCGCTGGTTCGCCGGCGTGTACATCGAGATCTTCCGCGGCTTGCCCGCCCTGCTGATCTTCATCTTCATCGGCGTGGCCGTCCCCCTGGCCTTCCCTGGGACCGAGATCCCCGGCGGCACCTACGGCAAGGTCGCGCTCGCGCTCGGCCTGGTGGCGGCCGCGTACATGGCGGAGACGATCCGCGCGGGCATCCAGGCGGTGCCCAAGGGACAGCTGGAGGCGGCCCGTTCACTGGGCTTCTCGCCCGCGCGGGCCATGGTCTCGATCATCATCCCGCAGGCGTTCCGCATCATCCTCCCGCCGCTGACCAACGAACTCGTCCTGCTCTTCAAGGACTCCTCGCTGGTCCTCTTCCTCGGTGTGACCCTGGAGGAGCGCGAACTGTCCAAGTACGGCCGCGACCTGGCCAGTACGACCGCCAACTCCACGCCGATCCTCGTCGCCGGCCTGTGCTATCTGCTGGTGACGATCCCGCTCGGCTTCGTCGTGCGCCGTATGGAGGCGAAGGCCCAGGAGGCCGTGAAATGAGCCGACCGGAAATCGAAGTCCGCGGACTGCACAAGTCGTTCGGCGACAACGAGGTCCTCAAGGGCATCGACCTGGAGATCGGCCAGGGCGACGTCGTCTGTGTCATCGGCCCCTCCGGCTCCGGCAAGTCCACGCTGCTGCGCTGCGTGAACCTGCTGGAGGAGCCCACCAAGGGCCAGGTGTTCGTCGGCGGCACCGAACTCACCGACCCCGATGTCGACATCGACGCCGTACGCCGCCGTATCGGCATGGTCTTCCAGCAGTTCAACCTCTTCCCGCACCTCACCGTGACCGAGAACCTCACGCTGCCCCAGCGGCGGGTCCTCAAGCGGGACAAGGCACAGGCGGCGAAGGTGGCGGCCGAGAACCTGGAACGCGTGGGCCTCTCCGAGAAGGCGAACGCCTACCCCGCCTCCCTCTCCGGCGGCCAGCAACAGCGCGTCGCCATCGCCCGCTCCCTGTCGATGGGCCCCGAGGTCATGCTCTTCGACGAGCCGACGTCGGCACTGGACCCGGAGCTGGTGGGGGACGTCCTCGCGGTGATGCGGATGCTGGCCCAGGAGGGCATGACGATGATGGTCGTCACGCACGAGATGACGTTCGCGAAGGAGGTCGCCGACAGGGTGGTCTTCATGGACGGCGGGGTGATCGTGGAGGACGGCACACCGAACCAGGTGATCACGAACCCGAGCCACGAACGCACCCGCCATTTCCTGTCGCGGCTCCTGGACCCCGCGATGGCTGAAGTGGAGGAGGACGACAAACGCGCCCCTTAGGGGCGCGGGGAACTGCGCGACCAGCCACGATGCACCCGCAGCCGACGAACTATGGTGCGTGCCATGAACGATCTGCCGGTGCTGCACGTAAAGGGACGCGTCCTCGTAGGCCCAGAAGACGTCCGCGATGAGCTCTGGGTCGTAGACGGACGCGTCACCTACGACCGACCCCTCGCCGCCCAAGACATCCGCACCGTCGAAGGCTGGACCCTACCCGGCCTGGTGGACGCCCACTGCCACGTAGGCCTCGGCCCACACGGCCCTGTCCCGCAGGACGTCGCGGAGCAACAGGCCCTCACCGACCGAGCCGCCGGCACCCTGCTGATCCGAGACGCAGGCTCCCCCTCGGACACCCGCTGGACAGACGCCCGCGAAGACCTCCCGAAGATCATCCGCGCTGGCAGGCACATCGCCCGCACCCGCCGCTACATCCGCGGCTACGCCCACGAGATCGAACCGGAGGACCTGGTCGCGTACGTCGCCCAGGAGGCCCGCCGAGGCGACGGCTGGGTGAAACTCGTCGGCGACTGGATCGACCGCGAAGTGGGCGACCTCGCCCCCAGCTGGCCCCGCGACGCGGCGAAGGCGGCGATCGCCGAGGCCCACCGCCTGGGCGCGAGGGTCACGGCCCACTGCTTCGCCGAGTCGTCGCTCCGCGACCTCGTGGAGTCCGGCATCGACTGCATCGAACACGCCACGGGCCTCACCGACGACCTGATCCCCCTCTTCGCGGAGCGAGGCGTGGCGATCGTCCCGACGCTGGTCAACATCGCCACGTTCCCGAAGCTGGCCGAGGGCGGCGAGTCGAAGTTCCCCCGCTGGTCGGCACACATCCGCCGCCTCCACGAACGCCGCTACGACACGGTCCGGAGTGCCTACGACGCCGGCATCCCGGTCTACGTCGGCACCGACGCCGGCGGCACCCTGCCCCACGGCCTGGTCGCGGCCGAGGTCGCGGAACTCGCCAAGGCGGGCATCCCTCCGGTCGAGGCGCTCGCGGCGACGACCTGGGCGGCCCGCGCGTGGCTGGGACGCCCGGGCCTGGAGGAGGGCGCGATGGCCGATCTCGTGGTGTACGACGAGGACCCGCGGGCCGATGTACGGGTACTGGCGGCGCCGCGGCGGATCGTGCTGAACGGGCGGATCATTGACGGAGCGTGACCGAGAGTCGCCCCGCGTCGTTGTGCACTCCGGCTCTCGAACCGGCGCGTCAACGGGGGCGCTCGCACACATGGGGGTACAGGGGTGACTTCGAGGAACACCCGTGCCGCACGATTCGAAAAGGTTCACGGAAGCACCACGTTGGAGTGAAGTCCCGCCGGACTGCTGACTGTTCACTCTGAGTACGTAATTCTTGCCGGGTCCCGAGCAAGTCTCCTCTGAGGGGTCCCCACCTTGAACGGCAAGAACTTCCGCATGCCCGCACGCCGTCTCGCGACCGTCGCGACGGCCACGGCCCTGGCCGCCGGTCCCGCGGTCCTGGCCGGCGCCGGCTCCGCGCACGCGACCGGTGACGAAGGCCGAGCGAGCGCCGTCGTCCTGCGTACCGGGCTCGACGTGTCCCTGCTCAACAAGACCGTGAACGTCCCGCTCGCGGTCTCCCTGAACGAAGTGCAGGCTCCGCAGAGCGCCGAGAAGACCGCGCTGACGGCCCAGTTGGACGGCGTCGACGGCGGAAAGGCCTTCAGCGTGCTCGACGCGCAGGTGGCATCGGCGAAGGCGGACGTGACCGACGCCAAGGCCGAGGCCGCCACGACCCTGGCCCACGCCAAGCTGCATGTCCCCGGCCTGCCCCTGCTGTCGCTCATCGAACTCGGCACGGTCACCTCCAAGGCGACGTGCGAGGCCGGCGGGACGCCGACCGCCACCTCCAACCTGCTGGGCTCGGTCACCGTGCTCGGCAAGAAGGTCACGCTCACCGCGGGCGGCCCGACCGAGGTCGAGGTGCCCGGTGTCGGCGAGGTCCGACTCGACCTCTCCAAGACCGAGACCACCACGCGCACGGCAGCCGCCACCGCCCTCGAACTCACCGTCTCCATCAACCCGTTGAAGCTCAACGTGGCCGAGGTCGAGGGATCCCTGACGCTGGCGAAAGCCACCTGCGAGGCCCCGGCCGCACCCGCCGCCGAGACCACTCCCGCAGACGGCGTGAAGCCCCAAGGCGCCCCCGCCGAGGCGGGGTTGGCCCAGACCGGCGGCAGCTCCACGACCCCGTACATCGCGGGCGGGGCGGTAGCCCTGCTGGTCGCGGGCGGCGGCGCGTTCGCGTTCGCGCGGCGCGGCAGGAGCTGACCGGCCGAGCGGAGGCCGCAGTCAACAGCCCGTGTGTGTCAGGGCTGTTGACTGCCGACTGAAAACGTTTTAACTTCCCCTCACTCTGTCATTGAGATGTGAGGGGATCAGTGGAGCGCAAACGTTTTCAGTCCCGTGCCCTCCTCCTGCTCATGCTCCCCGGCCTCGCCTACTTCCTGCTGTTCCACTACGGCGCCCTCGTCGGCAATGTCATCGCCTTCAAGGAGTACGTCCCCTTCGACGGCATCTGGGGCAGCCCCTGGGTCGGACTCGGCAACTTCCAGCGGATGTTCGAGGACGAGGCGTTCTGGGACTCGGTCCTCAACACCCTCTGGATCTCCGTCCTCCAGCTGGTCTTCTTCTTCCCGGTGCCGCTCGCCCTCGCCCTGCTCCTGCACAGCCTCACCTGGAGCAGCGTCCGGCGGTTCGTGCAGTCGGTGGCCTACCTCCCGCACTTCATCTCGTGGGTGATCGTCGTCGCCCTCTTCCAGCAGGTCCTCGGCGACACCGGGCTGCTCAACTCCGGCCTGGACGGCATGGGCCTGCACACCGTCGACATCATCGGCAACCCCGACGCCTTCAAGCCGCTCGTCGTCGCCCAGGTCATCTGGAAGGACGCCGGCTGGGGCACGATCATCTTCCTCGCCGCCCTCGCGCAGGTCGACGAGCAGCAGTACGAGGCCGCCGCGATCGACGGGGCGGGCCCCTGGCGGCGCTTCTGGCATGTCACGCTGCCCGCCATCCGCCCGGTGATCGTGCTGCTGCTGATCATGCGGCTCGGCGAGATCCTCTCCGTCGGCTTCGAGCAGATGCTGCTCCAGCGCGACGCGGTCGGCCCGGAGGCCGCCGAGATCATCGACACCTTCGTCTACTACCAGGGCATCGTCGGCGGCGACTACGGATTCGCCGCCGCCGCGGGCCTGTTCAAGGGCGTCGTCGGCGCCCTCCTCGTCTACGCCGCCAACAAGGTCGCCCACCGCCTCGGCGAACAGGGGGTCTACAAGTGAGTGCCGTTTCCCGTGGCCACATACGGCCCGGCTGGCTGGAGAAGCCGAAACCGGTGACCCAGGCGGCCAAGGCCCTCGCCCTCGTGACCGTCGTCCTCCTGGTCTGCGTCCCATTCCTTGTCATCGTCTCCACCTCGCTCGCCTCCACCGACGAGGTCGTGGCGAACGGCGGCTGGGTGCTGTGGCCGACCGAGCCGTCGCTGAAGGCGTACCGCGACATCCTCGACGGCGGCATCGTCACCCACGCGCTCGGCGTCAGCGCGGGAGTGACGGTGATCGGCACCCTCCTCAGCCTCGCCTGCACGGTCACCCTCGCCTACGCCCTCTCCCGCCCCGGCGTCTTCGGCGGCAGGCCCGTCCTGCTGCTGGTGCTCTTCACCTTCCTCTTCCCGCCCGGCATGATCCCGAGCTTCCTGCTGGTCAAGGAGCTGGGCCTGCTGGACAGTTACGCCTCGCTCGTCCTGCCGGTCCTGGTGAACGTCTTCAACCTGGTCGTCCTGCGCGGCTTCTTCCAGGGCATTCCGGAGGAGCTGTACGAGGCCGCGCGGCTGGACGGCGCGGGGGACTGGCGGGTGCTCTTCTCCGTCGTACTGCCGCTGTCCAAGGCCGCGTTGGCCGTCGTAGGGCTCTTCTACGCGGTGGCCTACTGGAACTCCTGGTTCTATGCCTCGCTCTACCTGGAGAGCGACCACTGGCCGCTCCAACAGGTCCTGCGTACCTACGTGGTCTCCGGGTCGGGCCTCACCGACGCGACCACCGGCGAGGGCACGGTCACCGCCCCGCAGACCGTGCAGATGGCGGTCCTGGTGATCGCCACCGTACCGATCCTGCTCGTCTACCCCTTCCTCCAGAGGTACTTCACCAAGGGCGTGCTCACCGGCGCCATCAAGAGCTGACTCAACGATGATTCAAGCTGACACGAGGTGATTCACCCATGCCCCGCATGTCCCGTCGCACCCTGCTCGGCTCCATGGCCGCCGTCGCCGTCCCGGGCGTACTGACCGCCTGCTCCACCGGCTCCGGCGACAGCGACGTCTCCAACGCCGGGAAGAAACTGGCCCCTTGGCCGGCCCATCGCCCCACCACCAAGGCGCCCAAGCCCGACCTGGCGCCCACCGAGGCCGGTGTCCAGGCCGGGTACACCGCCTACCCCGCCGACCTGGTGCAGTCCGTGGCCCGCACCCCGGGCGACGGCTCCACGGTCAAGGTCATGACGGTGTCCTTCGGCGTACCGCCCAAGCCGGCCTCCGCCAACCGGTTCTGGGCGGCCGTCGAGAAGGCCCTCGGCGTGAAGATCGAGTACACGATCATCTCCCAGGCCGACTACCAGAAGAAGATGGCCACGGTCATGGCCGGCGACGCCGACAGCCTGCCCGACATCATCAACATGTTCTCCGGGTTCGTGCTGCCCCGCGAGGGCCAGTTCGTGCAGCGCCGCGCCGAGGACCTCACGCCGTTCCTGTCCGGCGAGGCGATCGCCGACTACCCGAACCTCGCCAACATCCCCACCCACGCCTGGCGCGACATGGGGCGGGTCGGCGGCCGGATCTACGGCATCCCCCTGGAACGCCCGCTGCCCGGCTCCACCCTCTGGCTCAACCAGGCGATGTTCAGCGACGCGGGCATGACGGACGGCTGGACCTCCGACGACTTCGCCGCCGTCGCCAAGAAGGCCACCAGCGGCCGGACCTACGCCCTCGGCGCCGCCCAGGGTTCCGGGTTCGGCAACGGCTTCCACGCCGCCGCCCACAACGCCCCCCAGGACTGGGCCGTCACCAAGGACGGCACCTTCCTGCCCGGGTGTGCCGACGAACGCTACAAGGCGTCGATCGCCTTCCGCGCCCACCTGCGCAAGCAGGGCTCGTTCTACCCGGACTCCACGTCCGTCTCCCAGATCGACCTCAGCACCCTCTTCCTCAACGGCACGGTCGGCTCCATGCAGGACGGCTTCGGCGCCTATCTGCCCAAGTACCTCGACTCCGCAGGCAAGTTCACTCCCGCCGCGGCCCTTCCGTACGCCGTGGACGGCACCCCCGGCGGCGTGGTCGCCGCCCGCCGTTCCTTCGGCTACACCATCCTGAAGAAGGCCAAGAAGGAACGCGTCGAGCTGCTCCTGCGCATCCTCGACTATCTCGCCGCCCCCTTCGGCAGCAAGGAGTGGGAACTCGTCCACTACGGCGTCGAGGGCACCCACTTCACCCGCGGCAAGGACGGCTCGCCCGAGGCCACCGAGCTCGGCGAGGTCGAGAACAACACCAACCTGCCGCTGAAGTACCTCGCCGAAGGCCCCCAGGTGCTGTTCGTGCCGGGCATGCCGGACGCCGTACGGGCCCTGCACGCCTGGCAGCAGCAGGTCGTACCGCACGCCGTCCGCAACGCCTCCTACGGCCTTCAGTCCGCCACCAACAACTCCCAGGGCGCCACCCTCAAGGCCCTCCTCGACGACACCCTCACCGGGATCATCGCCGGGCGCATCCCGCTCACCGAATGGGACGCGACCGTGAAGAAGTGGCGGGGCCGGGGCGGCGACAGAATGGCCGAGGAGTTCGCGAAGGACTATGCGGCCAATACGTGACGCGCCGCCGATGGAACAGGAAACGCGGGGGACGGGATGGGGAACGACATGACGGGCAAGGGGCGGGTCACGATCCGCGAGGTCGCCGAGCGCGCGGGCGTGTCCACGGCGACCGCCTCCCGTGCGCTCAGCGGCAACCACCCTGTGCCTCCGGCCACCCGGGCCCGTGTGCTGCGCGCGGCGCGAGATCTCGACTATGTCGCCAACGCGCATGCGCGGGCGCTGGTGGGAGGTGGCCGCAAGATGGCCGCGGTTGTCGTCCGACAGGTGACCAGCCCCTTCTACGCCCAGGTCGCCGAGGGGGTCGAGGCGGAGGCCGCCGATCGGGGGTGGCTGTGCGTCGTCGGCGCCACGGGTGGCGATCCGCAGCGTGAGATGGAGTTCGTGCAGCTCATGCGGGAGGAGGGGGCGCGGCTGGTGATTCTGGTGGGCGGGGTCGTCGAGGACGACGCGTATCGCTCGCGCGTGGCGCACTATGCGCAGGCGCTGGATGCGTCGGGGGCTCGGCTGGTGTTGTGCGGTCGTCCGGCGCCGGATCCCGAAATCCCGGCGCTGGTGGTCGAGTTCGACAACGAGGCGGGGGCGCGGGCGATCACCGGGCATCTGTTGTCGGCGGGGCATCGGCGGATCGTCTTCCTCGGGGGGCTGCCCGGGAACACGGCTTTGGACGCTCGGGTCGCCGGTTATCGTGCGGCGCTTGCCGAGCACGGGCTGCCTGTGGAGGCCGCGCGTGTCGTCGACTGCGGGCTCGGGCGGGCGGCCGGGTTGCGGGCGATGACCGAACTACTCAAGGAGACACGGGAGTTCACTGCCGTTGTGGCCGGTGACGACATGGTCGCCGCGGGGGCGCTGCGCGCGATTGCCGAAGCGGGGCTTCGGGTGCCCGAGGACATCTCCGTCGTGGGGTACAACGACATACCGCTTGCCGAGGACTTCAATCCGCCGCTCACGACTGTGCGTACACCGGCGGAGGAGTTGGGGCGGGCCGCGGTGCGGATCGCTCTGCGGGATCCGGACAGTGCGGCCGGGAGCCATCATCTGCTGGGCACGCACATCGTTGTTCGCCGCAGTGTCGCTCCGCTGGATCGGTCGTCGTGAGGCTGCGGGTGCGTTGTGGCTGGTCGCGCCCACGCGGCGGTAGCCGCAAATCGACACAGCCCCGCGCCCCTAGGCATGCCGTCCGACCGCACCTCTAACAAGACGGAGGACTCAGTCCCGTATGACCGCGCCACCCGTGACGCAGTTTCCCGAGTGCGACTTCCTGCTCTCACCCCTCACCGGCTGGACCCGCGCCCACTGGGAAGCCCTCGCCGACCGGCTCCTCGACGGGCTGCTGCCCTACGCCACCCCGAACTTCGCCCAGTACCGCCTCCCCGGCCCCCCCAGCCACTCCGGCCCCTGGTCCGACGGACTCGAAGGTTTCGCCCGGTCCTTCCTCCTCGCCGCGTTCCGGATCGCGGGCGCCGAAGGCCGTGTCGCCCCCGCCCTCATCGAGCGCTACGCCGCCGGACTGGCCGCCGGTACCGATCCGCGCAGTGACGAGCGCTGGCCGCCCATCACCGACCGGGGCCAGCCGATGGTCGAAGCCGCCTCGATCGCGATCGCCCTGCACGAGTCGCGGCCGTGGCTCTGGGACCAACTCGACGACACCGTACGAGGTCAAGTCACCGACTGGCTGGGCCACTTCGTAGGTGCCGTCGCCAATGACTCCAACTGGCGGCTCTTCCAGGTCATCACGGAGGAGTTCCTCGCCTCCGTCGGCGCCCCGCACAGTCGTGGCGAGATCGACGCGGGGCTCGCCCGGCTGGACGACTGGTACCGGGGCGGGGGCTGGTACACCGACGGCGACGGCAAGAAGTTCGACTACTACAACGCCTGGGCGCTGCACCTGTACCCGGTGCTGTGGGCGCGGATCGCAGGCGCCCGCGCGGACGCCGAGACCGTCGCACGGCACCGCGCCCGGCTGCGTGAGTTCCTCACCGCCCACCAGTACTTCTTCGGCTCCGACGGCGCCCCCGTCCACCAGGGCCGCTCCCTCACCTACCGCTTCGCCGCGGCCGCCCCCCTCTGGGCCGGCGCCCTCGCCGACGCCACCCCGCTGCCGCCCGGCCGCACCCGGCGCCTGGCCTCCGGCACCCTGAAGCACTTCGCCGAGCGAGGCGTACCCGATGAGCACGGCCTGCTCAGCCTCGGCTGGTACCGGCCCTTCCGCCCCGTCACCCAGCGCTACTCGGGCCCGGCCTCCCCGTACTGGGCGAGCAAGGCCTTCCTCGGCCTCCTCCTGCCCGAGACCCACCCGGTCTGGACGGCCACCGAGGAGCCAGGACCCGTCGACACCGCCGACGCCACCCTCGCCCTGCCCGCCCCGGGCTGGCTGCTGCACTCCACGGCGGCCGACGGGATCGTCCGGCTCGTCAACCACGGCAGCGACCGCCTCCCGCCCCCACCGGCCACGGACGAGGACAGCCCGCACTACGCCAAGCTCGCCTACTCCACCGCGACCGCTCCGGACACACCCATCGGGCCCGACAACCACATCGCCCTCCTCGCCGAGGCGGAGGACGGGACGCCGTCCCAGCGGGGTCGTATCCACCCCTTGGGTGTGGAGGGCCGACGCGCCGCCTCGCGCCAGACCACGGGGATCGAGACGGTGAGTGTCGTGCACGGGCCATGGGAGGTGCGGGTCCATCGGGTCCCGGGCAACTCGAGGGTTCGCGAAGGGGGTTGGGCCGTCGCCGACGACGCCGAAGCGCCCCACGCGCGGACCGGTCCCGGTCACGCCCTCGCCCGCCGCACCGACGGCCTCACCAGCGCCCTCGTCGGCCTGTACGGCTGGAGCGACGCCGAGGGCACGGTCGTCCGCGCCCGCGACGCCAACGCCTACGGACGCCACTCCGCGACACCCGTCCTCGAAGGCACCGGCCCGCTCCTGGTCACCCTCGCCGTCCTGACCAGGGACGACGCCCGCACCACCGGCGCGAGCGCCACCCTCGACGACGAAGGCGTCATCGACATCCGCTTCCCGGACGGAACCCGGGAGCGGATCAGTACTTCGCCAGGACCATCGCCTGATCCAGCGCCTGAAGGAACGAGTTGACCGTCTGCCGGTCCCGCACCGCCAGCCGCAGCCACTCCTCGTCCAGGCCCGGGAACGTGTCCCCGCGCCGGACCGCGAAACCGAGATCGCGCAGGTGCCGGCGGACGGCGGCCGCACGAGGCAGCCGTACGAGGACGAAGGGGCCCTCGGCCGGTTCGGCCACCGTCAGCCCGTCCGGGGCGAACTCCCGCAGCCCGGCGACGAGATGGGCGCGGTCGGCCGCGATGCGGTGGGCGGCGTGGGCCGCCTCGGCCAGGGCCTGCGACTCGACACAGGCCTGGGCCGCCGCGAGGGCCGGGGTGGACACCGGCCACAGGGGCTGGGCGCGCTCCAGCTCCGCGATGGTCTCCGGGGCGGCCAGGACATAGCCGATGCGCAGGCCCGCCAGGCCCCAGGTCTTCGTCAGGCTGCGCAGGACGACCAGACCCGGGACGTCGGTGCGGCCCGCCAGGGCCTCCCGTTCGCCCGGCACCGCGTCCATGAACGCCTCGTCCACCACCAGCGTCCGCCCTGGGCGGGCCAGTCGGGCGATGGTGTCGGCCGGGTGCAGGACGGACGTGGGGTTGGTCGGGTTGCCGATCACCACCAGGTCCGCGTCCGCCGGGACGGCCTCCGGGTCCAGGCGGAAGCCGTCCTCCGCGCGCAGCAGCAGCCGGTCGACCGTGTGGCCCGCGTCCCGCAGCGCCGCCTCCGGCTCCGTGAACTGCGGGTGCACGACCAGCGGGTGACGGGTCGTCAGGGCGCGGGCGAGCAGCACGAAGGCCTCCGCCGCGCCCGCCGTCAGCAGCACGCGGTCCGCCGGGAGACCATGGCGGGCCGCCACCGCCGCTCGTGCGTCCCGGCCGTCCGGGTAGGCGGCCAGGCCGGTCAGCGACTCGGCGATCCGCTCCCGCAGCCACGCCGGGGGCGTGTCCGCGCGGACGTTCACGGCGAGGTCGGTGAGCCGGGCCCCGTCGTCGCGGACCTCGGCGTCGCCGTGGTGGCGGAGGTCGTGGCTCTCGGTGCCCTGTCTGTCAGTGCGCATGGGAGTGGGCGCCGTGGTGGTGGTGTCCGTGGTGATGGTGGCCGTCGTCGTCGGGGTGGAAGTGCGGCTGCTGCGGCAGACCGACCTTGTCCTCGAAGCCCGGCAGCGCGATGCGGTACACGCACGAGTCGCAGTTCATCCGCAGATCGCCCTGGAGTGCTTCCCGGTACCGCTCCATCACCAGGTCGAGCAGCTCCGGCTCCGGACCGATGACGTCCGCCGAGTGCACCTCGACCTCCGGGTGGGCGGCCGCCCAGCCCTCGGTCTGCTGCCGGACCCGCTCCGGAAGGATGCCGGTGAACAGGAAGTAGGGGAGCACGACGATCCGCCGCGCGCCCAGCCGCACACACCGGTCGAGCCCGCTCGGCACGTCCGGCGCGGCCAGCGACACGAACGCAGTCTCCACGCCCGCGTACCCGCGCCCCTCCCACAGCAGTCGGGCCGCCTTGTACACCTCGGCGTTGGCGTCCGGGTCGGTCGAGCCGCGCCCGACGAGCAGCACGGTCACGTCCGAACGGTCGCCGGGGGACCGTTCGGCGGAGCCCAGCGCCTCGTCCAGGCGCCGCTCCAGCACCGACAGCAGCGCCGGGTGCGGGCCCAGCGGACGGCCGTAGGTGTACGAGATCCCGGGGTGCCGCTCCTTCTCACGGGCCAGCGCCGCCGGGATGTCCCCCTTGGCGTGCCCGGCGGACACCAGCATCAGCGGAACGGCGGCGAACCGTCGTACGCCCCGCTCCACCAGCTCGGTGACGGCCTCGCCCAGCGGCGGCGGGGACAGCTCGATGAAGCCGCCCGCCACCACCAGTTCGGGGTTGCGGCGCCCCAGCTCCCGGACGAAGTCGCGGAAGGCCTCGGCCCCGCCGTCGTCCCGGGTGCCATGTCCGGCGATGAGCAGAGCGGGCTGGGGGGTGGTCACGATGTCTCCTCGGAAGACGGAACGGGGTGGTACAGCAGGGCGTTGAGCGCGGCCGAGGCGACCGCGGAGCCGCCCTTCTCGGACACGTTGCTGACGGCGGGCAGCCCGCTCTCGCGCAGCGCGGCCTTGGACTCGACCGCGCCGACGAAACCGACGGGCAGTCCGATGACGAGCGCCGGGGCGGCGTCCAGGGTCAGCAGCTCCTCCAACGCGGTGGGCGCGTTGCCGATGACCCACAGGGCGCCGGGCCCGACCTGCTCGTAGGCGAGCCGGATGGCGTGCGCGGAACGGGTCAGCCCCGCACCGGCCACGGCGTCCCTGAGCCGGCAGACGGTCTCGCGCCGGGTGATGCCGGCCGCGACCATCTCCACGTCCACGACGACGGGCGCACCGCCGTGCAGGGCCGCGTGGGCCTTCTCCAGCTCGCCCTCGTCCATGACGAGATCGCTCGCGTACTCCAGGTCGGCGGCGGAGTGGATGACCCTCTCGACCACCGACCGGGTCAGCGGCGGGAAGTGCGAGGTGTCCAGGCGGGCGCGCAGCCGCCGGTAGGACTCCACCTCGATCGGATGGACCTCACGGATCACTGGGCACCCTCCTCTGCCGTCTGCCAGCGGTAGCCGCGCGGCGTCACCATGCGTCCCGCGATGTCACGGGTCGCCGTGTTGCCCACGGTCACCACCGTCATCATGTCGACCGTCGCCGGATCGAGGGAGCCCAGTGTCGTGAGACGACTGGACTCGTCCGCCCGCGACGCGTTCCGTACGACACCGACCGGCGTCGTCGGCTCCCGGTGCTCGGCGAGGATCGCGAGCGCCTTCGGCAGCTGCCAGTCCCGGCCGCGCGAGCGGGGGTTGTAGAAGGTGACCACGATGTCTGCCTCGGCCGCCGCGCGCACCCGCCGCTCGATGACCTCCCAGGGTGTGTGCAGGTCGGAGAGGCTGATGGAGACATGGTCGTGGCCGAGGGGAGCGCCCAGGATCGCGGCGGCCGCGAGGGCGGCGGTCACCCCCGGTACGCCGATCACGTCGATGTCGTCGGACGCCTCGGCGAGCGCGGGGGAGGCCATGGCGTACACGCCCGCGTCCCCGCTGCCGATCAGCGCGACGGCCTGCCCCTTGCGGGCCTCCGCCACAGCGGTCCGCGCCCGCTCCTCCTCGGCACCGAGCCCCGACTCCAGGATCCGGGTGCCGGGCCGCAGCAGATCGCGGATCTGGTCGACGTACTGGTCAAGGCCGACGAGCACCGAAGCCCGCTGCAACTCCGCCTTCGCGCGGGGCGTGACGAGGTCCCGGGCGCCGGGCCCGAGCCCGACCACCGCGAGCCGGCCGCGCGCGGGACGCCGTACGACGGCACAGGTCGCCATGGCGGGCCGAGCCGCGGATTTCTGCTTCGGTACGAGGAGTTCGCCGCCTTGAAGGAGCGCTGCGGCCTCCGCCACCGACGGCGTGCCCACGGCGGCGAGGGGTGCGTCGGAGGGGTTCGGGACCTCGACGGACGCCAACTCCTCGGCGGAGTAGGTCACCAGGGGCACGCCGAGCCGCTGAGCCGCCCCGACGATGCCGGGCTCCTCGGACTTGGCGTCCACGGTGGCCAGTTCGGCGACGGACCGGACGGAGAGACCGGCGTCGGCCAGGGAGCTCTCGATCAGCCCGAGCACCTCGTCCACCGGCGCCCCCTTCGAGGCACCGACCCCGACGACGAGGGACGGCGGCCGCAGTACGACCTCGCGCTCGGCGGCGGCGACGAGACGGTCGGTGAGCCGGACGGTGTACTCGCCGCCCTCCTCCGTGACCTTCAGTGCGGGCAGCGGCCAGGCCGACTCGGCCTTCAGGGCGACCGGTTCACCGTCCAGCAGCGCCCGCGAGACGGCGGCGACATCGCCCTCGACCGGAAACCCGAGCGTGTCGAGACCAGGCAGCCCGACGGCATCCGTAGCCGTAGTGACGACCGGCTCCGCCCCCAGCAACTCCCCGACCTCACGGGCGAGTTCGTTGGAACCCCCGCCGTGCCCGCCGACCAGCGACACGGCGAACCGCCCGCTCTCGTCGACGCACACCACCCCCGGGTCGGACGTCTTGTCGCCGAGCAGCGGCGCGACCAGCCGCACCACAGCACCGGTCGCGAGGAAGCACACGAGCTGCTCGCACTCCGCGAACGCGGCCCGTACGGCATCCCCGACGGGGCCGTCGTACACCCGCGTCCGCTCCGGCCACGCCGCGGCCAGCCGGTCCCGCGCAGCCGCGCCCGCCGAGGTGGCGGAAATGAGGCCGATCACTGAGCAACTCCTTCGTCAGGGGCGGGGATTCGGACCCCCCACAACAGAAAAACAGGATTGGTGGCCGCGAGCCGGGTCACCTCACCCGGCAGCGGCGCGAGCCGCGAGGAGTGCAGCAGCACCCCGTCACAGGTGAACCCGCCACCGGTGAGCGCCTCGCGCACCGCGGGCACCCGGTCGAGCGCCGCCATCGCGACCACGACCGTCCGCCGGGCCCGTCGCGCACACGCGGTGACGATGGCGGGCAGGTCCCGGCCCCCGCCGCCGATGAACACGGCGTCCGGGTCGTCGAGATCGGACAGCACGGTCGGCGCGGACCCGTGCACGGCCCGTACGTCGACCCCGTGCGCCGCCGCGTTGGCGCGGATCCGCTCGACACCGTCCCGGGTCTTCTCGACCGCGACGACGGCGGCCCCGAACCGCGCGCACTCCACGGCCACGGATCCGGAGCCCGCGCCGATGTCCCAGACCAGATCGCCGAGCCGGGGACCGAGCCGGGCCAGGGCCAGCGCCCGTACCTCGAACTTGGTGATCATCGAGTCGCGATGGGCGAACTCGCCCTCGTTCAGGGCCCACCCCGCGGGCCCGGACGCGGCCCCGGCGACCGTCCGCACGGCACCGAGCGCCCGCGCCTCGTCCAGGCACAGCACCACGCTCACCGCCGTCCCCCAGTCCCGGGCGGCGGCTTCGGCGGGCGTGACCCGCTCGACGCGCTCCTCCCGCGCCCCGAGCGCGGACGCCACGACGAGGATCCGGTCGTCGGCCCGGAGCGCGGCCCCGATCTCCGCGGGCCCGGCCCCCGGCCCGGTCAGCACGGCGACCTTGGGCCGCGCCCGGCACACGTTGACGGCCGTACGAAGGTCCCTGCCATGTGCGCTGACCACCACGGCGTCGTCCCACGGCAGCCCGGCGCGCGCGAAGGCGGCGGCGACGGAGGAGACCCCGGCCCGGACATCGAGCCGCTCGGCCCCGAACCGCTCGGCAAGGACCCGCACGATCCCGAAGAACCCGGGATCACCGGAGGCGAGCACGACCACCCGGTCCTGCTTGTCGAGATGCCGCTCGATGACGTCCAACGCGGGCGCGAGCGGCCCGAGGACGACCCGCTCGGCGTCCTCGGGCACGGCCGCGGACGCCAGATGACGCCGACCGCCCACGACCAGCCGGGCCCCGGCCAGCACGTCGGCGGGAACCGGCGCCCCCGTCCCCGTACCGAAGACCGTGATCACGTACTCGCACCCCGCTGACGCAACGCCCGGCGGGCCTCCGGGTCGGCCTTGCGATAGCCGTGGAAGTGGCCGGGGTGGTAGAGGTGCGAGCGGGTGCCCTCGGCGTCGAGCGCCGGGCCGACGAGGAAGAGGGTGTGCTTCCAGAGCTTGTGCTCCTTGACGGTCTCCTCCAGCGTCTCGATCGTGCACCGCACGATGAGCTCCTCGGGCCAGGTGGCCTGGTAGGCGACGACGACGGGAGTGCCGGTCGGATAGCCGCCCTCCAGCAGCTCCCGCACGAGCTGACCGCTGCGGGCCGCCGACAGGAAGATCGCCATGGTGGTCCCGTGCTTGGCGAACTCCCGCACCTCCTCGCCGGGCGGCATCGGCGTCTTGCCGCCGCCGAGCCGGGTCAGGACGACGGACTGCGCGACCTCCGGGATGGTCAGCTCACGCTGGGCGAGCGCGGCGACGGCGGAGAAGGCGGAGACGCCGGGGATCACCTCGGTGGCGATACCGATCCGGGCGCACCGGTCGAGCTGCTCCTGGGTGCCGCCCCACAGGGCGGGGTCGCCGGAGTGGATACGGGCGACACGCAGGCGCTCGGTGACGGCCCGCTCGTACACGGCGACGACGTCCTCCAGGGACATGGTCGCCGAGTCGAGGATCTCCGCACCCTCACCCGCGTGCTCCAGGACCTCCGCCTGGACCAGGCTGGCCGCCCAGATCACGACGTCGGCCTCGGCGATCGCGCGCGCGGCACGGAACGTCAGCAGGTCGGCGGCGCCGGGGCCGGCACCGACGAAGGTCACCTTGCCGGCAGAGGCGTCGGCCATGGTTTCGGGTCCTCTCGAACGAAGATTCACGGGGATTCGCAGGGCAACTGGATGTGCGCGCACGGGGGCTGATCGGATACGAAGGGCCCATGGCGGTGTTCGTCGCGCTCGGCGCGTTCCTGATGACGTTGGCCGGCGGCTGGACGGCCCAACGGGTGACGGACCGCCGCCACCTCGTCCTCGGCCTGGCCGGCGGCCTGATGCTGGGCGTGGTGGGCCTGGACCTGCTGCCGGAGGCGCTGGAGGCGGCGGGCACCGAGGTGTTCGGCGTACCGGCGGCACTCCTGCTGTTCGTGGCCGGGTTCCTGTTGGCCCATCTGGTGGAACGTCTCCTGGCGGTCCGCCAGGCGGCACACGGTGCCGAGGAACACGACGGCCGGGTCCCCGAGGTGGGTCTGACGGCCGCGGCCGCGATGGTCGGTCACAGCGCGATGGACGGCGTGGCGATCGGCGCGGCCTTCCAGGTCGGCGGTGGCATGGGGACGGCCGTGGCGCTGGCGGTGGTCGCCCACGACTTCGCGGACGGCTTCAACACGTACACGATCACGAGGCTGTACGGGAACGCCCGCCGCAAAGCCCTCGCGATGCTGTTCGCGGACGCGGCGGCCCCGGTGGTGGGAGCCGCGTCCACGCTGTTCTTCACCATCCCGGAGCAGCTGCTCGGCGCCTATCTGGGCTTCTTCGGCGGCGCGCTCCTCTACCTGGCGGCGGCCGAGATCCTCCCCGAGGCGCACCACGAACACCCCGCCCGTTCGACCCTGTTGTGCACGGTCGCGGGCGCGGCGTTCATCTGGCTGGTGGTCGGCATCGCCGACTGAGCCTCTGGCGGGCGCTCTCGGGGGTGTCACAGCTTGCCGCCCCGCCCACCCTCGCGCGGAGCGGGCGCGATGAGCGTGGAGAGATAGGGAAGCGGGGCCCCGCCGAGCTCGGAGGCCGGCCGCACGGACTCCTCCGGCAGCCCGAGCGCGGACCCCCATACGGCGTCGTCGATCCGCCCGGTCTCCCGCAGCGCCTCGGCCACCTCCTGTGCCTGCCGCCCGAACTTGTACGCCACCACCGTCCCGGGCCCGGCGAGGGCCTCCTTGAGCGCGGCGGCCCCGGCGGTCACCGGCACCAGGGTCAGCGGCTCGGTCCCCTCGGTGAGCACGGCACCGGAACGGGCGGCGAGATCCTGCATCGCGGTGATGCCCGGCACGGTCTCGACGACGGTCCCCGGTACGAGCTCGCCGATGGTCTGCGCGAGATACGTGAAGGTGGAATAGACATTGGGGTCGCCGATGGTGGCGAACGCGACGGAGGAGTGCTCGGCGAGCAGCTGGGCGACCCGCTCCCCGGCGGCGTCCCACGCGGCCTCGCGCCGGGCCCGGTCGGTCCGCTCGTTGAGCGCGAAGACGACCCGTACGACCTTCTCCTGCCCCACGTAGTGCAGGACGGTCGCCTCGGCCCGCCCCCGCTCCCCGGTGTCCATCACCGGCACGACGACGACATCGGCGGCCCGCAGAGCGTTGACGCCCTTGACGGTCACCAGCTCCGGATCACCGGGCCCTACCCCGACTCCGACCAGCTTGCTGCTCATGACGTCCGGCACCTCTCCACGAACCGACGGGCCACCCCGGGCTGCGACGCCCAGTGCGTGTGCACATAACTCGCGTGCACCCCTTGTTGTACGAAACCTTCGACCCGCCGTTGAGGGGCGCGCACCCCCCACGCGGGAGCCGCCCCCGAGCCGGGCTCGACGACGGTCCGATGAAACTCGTGCCCACGCATCCGCGTCCCGGCGACGGCGAGCACACTGTCACTCACGGCCACGGCATCCCGATACCCGAGCGTGAGCCGCTCGCTCATCCGCGCGGAGGCATCGAGCACCCCGCACATGGGCAGCCCGTCGAGCTCCCGACAGAGGTAGAGGAGGCCGGCGCATTCGGCGGCGACGGGAGCACCACTGAGGGCGAGCTCGGAGATGGCCTTGCGCAGGGGTTCGTTGGCGGACAGCTCGGAGGCATACACCTCGGGAAACCCACCACCGATGACCAACCCGAGGGTCCCGTCCGGGAGTCGCTCGTCGCGGAGGGGGTCGAAGGATACGACGACGGCCCCGGCGGCGGTGAGCAGCTCGGCGTGCTCGGCGTAGGAGAAGGTGAACGCAGACCCGCCGGCGACAGCAACTGTCACACTCGGGTCCGCACCCTCCAGCCCGTCCGGCGTTTGAGGACGAGGCCCGTTCAGGGCCGACAGCGGGGGTCCGGGGGCGGCAGCCCCCGGGGTCGGGACGGGAAGGGGCGGCGGGGGCGAAGAAGCCAAGACCTCAGCCGCATCCCAAGCCGCACAGGACAACGCACCCGCCCCACGCGCCAACCCGACCAGCGCCTCAAGATCACACCCGGCAGCAACCTGCGCACCCATGGCCGCGACCGCGTCCACCGCCTCCGCCCGCCGCTCGGCAACCGGCACCAACCCCAGATGCCGAGAAGGCGTATCCACCTGAGCCACCCGCCGCAGCACCCCGAGCACCGGCACCCCGGCCGAGTCCAACGCCTCCCGCAGCAACTCCTCGTGCCGATCCGAGGCGACCTTGTTCAGGATCACGCCCCCGACCCGCACCTCGGGATCCCAGGAGGCAAACCCATGCACCAACGCCGCCACCGACCGAGACTGCGACGACGCGTCCACGACCAACACCACCGGCGCCCGAAGCAACTTCGCCACATGAGCGGTGGACGCCAGTTCACCTTCCCCCGCGGCCCCGTCGTACAGCCCCATGACACCCTCGACCACGGCGATGTCACACCCCCGCGCACCGTGCGCGAACAACGGCCCGACCAACTCAGGCCCGCACAGATACGCGTCGAGATTCCGCCCCACCCGCCCGGTAGCAAGCGCGTGATACCCGGGATCGATGTAGTCGGGTCCCACCTTGTGCGGAGACACGACAAGCCCCCGCGCGGCGAACGCGGCCATCAACCCCGTGGCAACGGTGGTCTTGCCACTGCCCGAAGAGGGCGCGGCGATGACCAGCCGAGGAACGGAAACAGACGAGGAGGACATCACCACTCGATACCCCGCTGCCCCTTCTGCCCGGCATCCATCGGGTGCTTGACCTTGGACATGTCGGTTACGAGATCGGCGAAGTCGACCAGCTTCTCGGGAGCGTTCCGCCCGGTGATGACGACGTGCTGCGTACCCGGCCGGTCCCGCAGCACGGAGATCACCTCATCGGTGTCCACCCACCCCCAGTGCATGGGATAGGCGAACTCGTCGAGCACATACAGCTTGTACGTCTCGGCGGCCAGGTCCCGCTTGACCTGCTCCCAGCCCTCCCGGGCCTTCTCCTCGTTGTCCATCTGCTGATCGCGCTGCACCCACGACCAGCCCTCACCCATCTTGTGCCAGTCGACGGCCCCACCCTCGCCGCTGGCACCGAGCACCCGCAGCGCGTTCTCCTCGCCGACCTTCCACTTCGCCGACTTGACGAACTGGAACACCCCGATGGGCCACCCCTGATTCCAGGCACGCAGCGCGAGCCCGAAGGCGGCGGTCGACTTCCCCTTGCCGATCCCGGTATGCACGACCACCAAAGGCCGATTACGACGCTGGCGCGTGGTCAGACCGTCGTCCGGCACCACACTCGGCTGTCCCTGAGGCATTACGCGGCCCTCCTCTGTACGTCCTTGACCAGCCCGGCGATGGAGTCCGCCCGCAGCTCGTCCAATGTCACCGCGGTACCGCCCAGTTCACCGGCGAGCTGCCCCGCGAGCCCCAGCCGCACAGGCCCCGTCTCGCAGTCGACGACCACGGAGGCGACCCCCTCGGCGGCGAACAGCCGAGCCGCGCGCCCGGCCAGCGCGACGGGCTCGGGCCCACCGGTGGCCCGACCGTCGGTCACGACCACCACGAGCGCCCGCCGCGCGGGATCCCGCAGCCGCTCCACGCGAAGCACTTCATGCGCCTTCAACAACCCCGCAGCAAGCGGAGTCCGCCCCCCGGTGGGCAGAGACTCCAGCCGAGCCGCAGCCGCATCCACGGACGAAGTCGGCGGCAAGGCCACATCCGCGGCCGACCCCCGGAACGTCACCAGCCCCACCTTGTCCCGCCGCTGATACGCGTCCAGCAGCAGCGACACCACGGCCCCCTTCACCGCGCTCATCCGCTGCCGGGCCGCCATAGACCCGGAGGCGTCCACGACGAACAGCACGAGGTTCCCCTCCCGCCCCTCCCGCGTCGCCTGCCGCAGATCGTCCCGGCGCAGCACGAGCCCGGGCCCGGACCGCCCGCGCGCCCGCTGATGCGGGGCGGCCGCCTGCACGGTCGCGGCCAGATGCAGCTTGGTCAGCGCCCCGCGAGGCCGTCGCGCACCGGTCGTCCGACCGTGCTCGGTCCGCGCCCGCGAACGCCGCCCGGCGGCCCCGTCCCCGAGCCCGGGCACGCTGAGCACCTTGGTACGGAAGGGTTCGGCGGCCCGTACGGCGGACTGCTCACCCGCACCGGCACCACCGGGCTGCGGCTCACCGCCCTCACCGGCCTCCGGCTGCGCACCGGAACCACCGTCGTCCTGCGACGGCCCCTCGGACGGCGGCTGCCCACCGCCACCGGGCCCGTCGGGATCGGGATCGGGGTCCTCGTCGTCCGAGCCGCTGAACTCCTCCAGCGTCTCGTCGAGCTTGTCCTCGTCAAGTCCCGGCGCGTCGAAGGGATTACGCCGACGCCGGTGCGGCAGCGCGAGCAGCGCGGCCTGCCGCACATCCTCCGCGAGCACCTCGGTCCGCCCGGCCCAGGCGGCGAGTGCGGTGGCGGTACGGGCCATCACGATGTCGGCCCGCATCCCGTCCACCTCGAACGCGGCACAGGTCGCCGCGATCTGCCGCAGCGCACCGTCGCCCAGCCGCACCGACGGCAACAACTCCCGTGCGGCGACGATGCGTTGCCGTACCGAAGCCTCCTCGTCCGCCCAACGCGCCGCGAAGGACGTCGGATCGTCGTCGTACGCCAGCCGCCGCCGTACGACCTCCACCCGCTGGTCCGGCTCCCGCGAGGCCGCGACCTCGACGGTCAGCCCGAACCGGTCGAGCAACTGCGGCCGCAGCTCGCCCTCTTCGGGGTTCATGGTGCCGACGAGGAGGAACTTCGAGGCGTGCCGTACGGAGACGCCCTCGCGTTCGACGTACGACGCGCCCATCGCCGCCGCGTCCAGGAGCAGGTCGACCAGGTGGTCGTGGAGCAGGTTGACCTCGTCGACGTAGAGGATGCCGCGATGCGCGTCGGCAAGCAGCCCCGGCTCGAAGGCCTTCACGCCCTCGGCGAGCGCCCGCTCGATGTCGAGGGCGCCGACCAGCCGGTCCTCGGAGGCGCCGACGGGCAGTTCGACCATGCGGGAAGCACGGGAGGTGCCCGTCCCCGCCTCGTGCGGCCCGTCCGGGCATGCCGGGTCCGGCTTCGTCGGATCGCAGGAGAAACGGCACCCGGCGACGACCGACACCTCGGGCAGCAGCGCCGAAAGCGCCCGCACCGCCGTCGACTTGGCCGTGCCCTTCTCGCCGCGCACCAGCACACCGCCGACCGCCGGCGACACGGCGTTCAGCAGCAGCGCGAGCCGCAGATCGTCCTGGCCTACGACGGCCGTGAAAGGGAAGGGGGTGGTCACTGGTCGTCGCCCTCCAGGTCGCCTTCGAGCTCAAGGTAGGTGGCGCGCAGCCGCTCCAGCGTCTCCGCGTCCGGCTCGGCCCACAGGCCGCGGTCGGCGGCCTCGAGCAGCCGCTCGGTGATACCGCGCAGCGCCCACGGGTTGGACTTCTTCATGAAGTCCCGGTTCTCCGGGTCGAAGACGTACTCCGCGCTGAGCTTCTCGTACATCCAGTCGTCGACCACGCCCGCCGTCGCGTCGTAGCCGAAGAGGTAGTCGACCGTCGCCGCCATCTCGAAGGCGCCCTTGTAGCCGTGCCGGCGCATGGCCGCCATCCAGCGCGGGTTGACCACCCGGGCTCGGAAGACACGGTGGGTCTCCTCGCCGAGCGTGCGGGTCTTCACCTGGTCGGGGGTGGCCGAATCGCCCACATACGCCTCGGGGTTGGCGCCGGTGAGGTGGCGGACCATGGCGACCATGCCGCCGTGGTACTGGAAGTAGTCGTCGGCGTCG
Organism: Streptomyces sp. NPDC001536; assembly: GCF_042894505.1. NCBI lineage: Bacteria > Bacillati > Actinomycetota > Actinomycetes > Kitasatosporales > Streptomycetaceae > Streptomyces > Streptomyces sp. NPDC001536. Next base: position 74,172 of record NZ_JBIAVQ010000005.1, on the reverse strand, counting down.
ACGAGGTCGTGCTCTCGGGTGTCGACGTTCTTGGCGGCGATGTTGATCCGCTTGAACGCGGTCTCCATGTCCCCACGCGCCGCCCGCCCGTCGAGCCCACGCCCGTAGGCGTAACCGCCCCAGACGGCGTACACCTCGGCGAGGTCCGCGTCCGAGCGCCAGTTGCGGGCGTCGATGAGCGGCAGCAGACCGGCGCCGTACGCCCCCGGCTTGGAGCCGAAGATACGGGCCGTCGCGCGCCGCCGGTCGCCGTGCTCGGCGGTGTCCTCGTCGGCGTGCGCCTTGACGAAGTTTTCCTCGGCAGGCTCGTCCAGCTCGGCCACCCTGCGCACGGCGTCGTCGATCAGCCCGACCACATGCGGGAACGCGTCCCGGAAGAAGCCGGAGATACGGACCGTGACATCGATACGGGGACGGCCCAGTTCCTCCAGGCCGATGATCTCGAAGCCGGTCACCCGGCGCGAGGCCTCGTCCCACACCGGACGGCAGCCCAGCAGCGCGAGGATCTCGGCGATGTCGTCGCCCTGGGTGCGCATCGCGGAGGTGCCCCACACCGTCAGTCCCACGGACTTCGGGTACTCGCCGGTGTCCTGGAGGTAGCGCTGCACCAGCGAGTCGGCGAGCGACTGTCCGACCTCCCAACTCAGCCTGGAGGGAATGGCCTTGGGGTCGACGGAGTAGAAGTTGCGGCCGGTCGGGAGGACGTTGACCAGACCGCGCGTCGGCGAACCGGACGGGCCCGCCGGGACGTAACCGCCGTTGAGTGCCTTGAGGATGTGGTCGATCTCGTCGGTGGTCTTCGCGAGCCGCGGCACGACCTCGTTGCAGGCGAACTCCAACACCGCGACCGCGTCCGGGAGTTCGGTGCCGAGCACGCCACGGACGAGAGCCGGGGCGAGCGTGACGTCCCAGTCCCGCGCCTCCATCCCCTCCGCGACCCGCCGGCACAGCTGCTCCAGCAGATCGATCGCGTCGGCGGCCGAACGGGACGGCCCCTCGACCAGATCGGTCAGCTCCACCGGCACCTTCACCGGCGCGCCCGGCTCGGCCAGCAACTCCTTCTCGCTGAGCCCGAAATGGGCCGCGAAGGAGGCCCTGAGCCCCGGCAGCGCGTTCGCCTGCCCGCCCCACACCTGCGAGGCGCGCAGCACGGCGAGCACGAGGTTGACCCGTGCCTCGTCCACCGGGCCGCCGCCGAGGATGTGCAGCCCGTCGCGGATCTGTACGTCCTTGATCTCGCACAGATAGCCGTCGATGTGCATGACGAACTCGTCGAAGGCGTCGTCGTCCGGCTGGTCCTCGACATGCAGGTCGTGGTGGAGCTCGGCCGCCTTCACCAGCGTCCAGATCTGCGCCCGCACGGCCGGTGCCTTCGTCGGGTCCAGGTCGGAGACGAGCGCGTACTCGTCGAGGAGCTGCTCCAGCTTGGCGAGGTCGCCGTAGGTGTCGGCACGGGCCATCGGCGGGACGAGGTGGTCGACGACCGTGGCGTGCCCGCGGCGCTTGGCCTGGGTGCCCTCGCCGGGGTCGTTGACGATGAAGGGGTAGATCAGCGGCAGCTCACCGAGGACCGCGTCCGGCGCGCAACCGCCGCTCAGCCCGAGGCCCTTGCCCGGCAGCCACTCCATCGTGCCGTGCTTGCCCATGTGGACGACGGCGTCGGCGCCGAACGAGTTCTCCAGCCACCGGTACGCCGCCATGTAGTGGTGCGACGGCGGCATGTCCGGGTCGTGGTAGATCGCGATCGGGTTCTCACCGAAGCCGCGCGGCGGCTGGATCATCACGACGACGTTCCCGAACTGGAGGGAGGCGAGCACGATCTCGTCCCCGTCGACGTACAGGTTGCCCGGCGGCTCGCCCCACGCCTCCAGCATGCCGTCCCGCAGTTCCGGGTCGAGCTTGTCGAACCACGCCCGGTAGTCGGCCAGCGGCACCCGCGCGGGTGCGGCGGCCAGTTGCTCCTCGGTGAGCCACTCCACGTCGTGGCCACCGGCGTTGATGAGCCGGTGGATGAGCTCGTCGCCGTTGTCGGGGTGCCCCTCGACGACGTAACCGGCGTCCCGGAGGGCGTCCAGCACCCGCACCGCCGACGCGGGGGTGTCCAGTCCCACGGCGTTGCCGACGCGCGAGTGCTTGGTCGGGTAGGCGGTGAAGACGAGCGCGAGCTTCTTCTCGGCGTTCGGCTTGTGCTTCAACCGGGCGTGCCGTACGGCGATCCCGGCGACGCGCGCGGCCCGCTCGGGGTCGGCGACATAGACCGGGACGTCGTCGGGACCCTGCTCCTTGAAGGAGAAGGGAACCGTGATCAGCCGCCCGTCGAACTCGGGGATCGCGACCTGCATCGCCGCGTCCATGGGGGAGAGCGCGGCGTCGGACTCGTCCCAGGCGGCCTTGGACGACGTAAGACAAAGTCCTTGCAGCACCGGCACATTGAGGTCGGCCAGCGCCCCGATGTCCCAGGCCTCCTCGTCACCGCCCGCCGAGGCCTGCGAGGCGTGGGTGCCGCCGGCGGCGAGGACGGTGGCGACGAGGGCGTCGGCCTTGGCCAGCAGCTCGTAGAACTCCGCGTCGGCCCCGCGCAGCGAACCGCAGTACACCGGAAGGGCGTTGGCGCCGCGAGCCTCGATGGCGTCGCAGAGGGTGTCCACGAAGGCGGTGTTGCCGCTGAGTTCATGGGCCCGGTAGAAGAGCACGCCGATGGTCGGACGGCCCTCCTCGAAGGCGTGGGAGCCATGGACGCCGTACTCCGGCATCTTCTGCGGCTCGACGAACCCCTCACCGGTCAGCAGCACGGTGTCGGACAGGAACCGGGCCAGCTCGGTCAGGTTGGCGGGCCCGCCCTCGACGAGGTACTTGAGCGCCTCGGCCACCACACCGGCCGGCACCGACGACTCGGCCATCAACTCGGCGTCCGGGACGGCCTCCCCGCCGAGCAGCACGGTCGGGATCCCGGCGGCCTTCAGCGCGGCCAGCCCGTCCTCCCAGGCGCGCTTGCCGCCGAGCAGCCGTACGACGGCGATGTCGGCGCCCTCGACCAGCGCGGGCAGCTCCTCCGCGACATCCACGCGGGTCGGGTTGCCGATCCGGTAGTCGGCACCGGAAGCGGCCCGGGCCGCCAGCAGGTCCGTGTCGGCGGTCGACAACAACAACACAGTGCTCATGCAGGCGCTCCCGGTGGAATGAAAGGCAGTCCTTGCGGCGCGCCGGACTCGATGAGCCGCCACAGCGCGTCTGTATCCGCGTGCTGTTCGATGAGGTCGCCGAGCCGGTCGAGCTGCTCCTCGCGCAGCGCGGCGAACGAGGTGTCGGGGGCCGGTACGAAACGGCGGCCCGCGGCGGCCGCCACCTCGCGCAGGAAGGCCCGCCGGAATCCGTCCGACTCCAGCGAGCCGTGCCAGTGGGTGCCCCAGGTCTGGCCGACCCGGCAGCCGTCCAGGAAGGGCTCCCCGCCGCTGATGTCGGCGACCCCGTGATGGATCTCGTATCCGGCGACGTGCTCGCCGAGGGCTTCGCCCTCCGGCCGGGTGAGGGTCTTCTCGCGGGCGAACCGCACCCGCACGGGCAGCACGCCGAGCCCCTCGACATGACCCCGCCGGCTCTCGACCTCGTCCTCGATGTGCTCACCGAGGACCTGGAAGCCACCGCAGATGCCCAGGACGGGCCGCCGCTCGGCGACCCTGCGTCCGATGGCCTCGGCGAGTCCCCGCTCCCGCAGCCACTCCAGTGCCCGGACCGTCCCCCGGGTCCCCGGGATCACCACGAGGTCGGCGTCGGCCAGCTCCTCGGGCCGGTCCACGAACCGCACGACGACGCCCGGTTCGGCGGCGAGCGCGTCCACATCGGTGAAGTTGGACATGAGCGGGATCGCGCAGACGGCGACCCGCAGCACGTCCTCGCCGACGGGCGGGGCGGTGTTCGACTCCCGTACGGTTCCCCGCAGGGAGACCCGGAGCCCGTCCTCCTCGTCGATGCCGAGCCCGTGCTGGAAGGGCAGTACGCCGTAGGTGCGCCGCCCGGTGAGGCCGTGGAGCATGTCGAGCCCGGGCTCCAGGAGGCTGACATCCCCCCGGAACTTGTTCACGAGGAACCCGGAGATCAGGGCCTGGTCCTCCGGCGAGAGCAGCGCGACGGTCCCGAAGAAGGAGGCGAAGACGCCACCGCGGTCGATGTCGCCGACGACGAGGACAGGCAGTCGGGCGTTCCTGGCGATGCCCATGTTGACGATGTCGGTCCGCCGCAGATTGATCTCGGCGGGACTGCCGGCCCCCTCACAGATCACCGCGTCATACGTGCCCCGCAGTTCGGCGAGACAGTCCAGCACGGTGCCGAGCAACTGCTGCTGCCGCCCGCCGTGATAGCCGCGTGCGCTGAGCTCGCCGACCGGCTTGCCGAGTAGCACGACCTGACTGCTCTGCTCACCACCCGGCTTCAGCAGCACGGGATTCATGAGCGCGGTCGGCTCGACCCGGCAGGCCTGCGCCTGCATGGCCTGGGCCCGCCCGATCTCGGCGCCCTCACGGGTCACGAACGAGTTGAGGGACATGTTCTGCGCCTTGAAGGGCGCGACCTTGACCCCCTGCCGCACCAGCCACCGGCAGATCCCGGCGGTGACGACACTCTTGCCCGCGTCGGAGGTGGTACCGGCGACGAGCAGCCCACCACCGCTCATGAGGCACGCCCCTTGAGGGCGACCCGCGCGGCGACACTGACGCCGAGCGCGAGCAGCCCGACGCGACGGGACAGCCGTACGGCCCGCTCGATGTCGTGGACCTCCACGGAACGCCCCTTCTGATTCAGCACGGGCCGGTGCTCGACGCGCCCCGCATACGACAAGGTCCCGCCGAGCCGCACGTCCAGGGCCCCCGCGAACGAGGCCTCCACGGGCCCGGCGTTGGGGCTCGGATGCTTGCCGGCATCGGCGCGCCAAGCCCGAACGGCCCCCCGCGGATCGCTCCCGGCGACAGCGGCGAGTACGGCGGTCAGCCGGGCCCCCGGCCATCCGGCGACGTCGTCGAGCCGAGCCGAAGCCCAGCCGTACCGGCGGTGCCGCGGCGACTTGTGCCCGACCATGGCGTCGAGCGTGTTGACGGCACGGAACCCGAGCAGTCCGGGCACCCCGCCGACGGCCCCCCACACCAGGGCGCCCACGACGGCGTCGGAGGTGTTCTCGGCGACGGACTCCACCACGGCCCGGGCGATCCCGTCGGCGTCGAGGGCCTGCGGATCCCGCCCGCACAGATGCGGCAGCCGCTCGCGCGCCGCCTCCACGTCCCCGACTTCCAGGGCCCGCCCGATGGTTCGTGCCTCGCGCGCGAGCGAGGTGCCGCCCACGACCGCCCAGGTGGCGACGCCGGTCAGCGCGACGGAGGCGGCAGCGGAGGGACGTACGGCTTTCTGCGCCACGGCACCGAGCACGACGGCGCCCCCGGCGCACACCGCGGTGTGCAGGGCTCCCCACCCCCGGTGGTCCCGCCACAACACCCGCTCCACGGCGTCCGCGGCCCGCCCGAACACGGCGACCGGATGCCCCCGGCGTGGATCACCGAGCAGCAGGTCCCCGAGAAGTCCGGCGGCGGCGCCGTACGCGAAGACGCGATCGGCACGCATCGGCTCAGCCGGCCGTGGCGTCGGGCAGTGACCTGGTGCGGTGTCTCAAACGGCAGGCGAGCATGGCGATATGTCCTCACTCAGGGTGTCCACGCCCTGGTTCGACGAGACCGACGACGAGAGTTCCTGGCTCCCGGGGCTACCTACCCCGGTGACAGTGGCGGGACCGCGCCGGACTTCCACCGGCTTCCTCTCCTGCCGTCGTACATGGCCCCGGCAGTCCACCACGGGCCCGGAAGGGCCGTCAACTTGCCGTTGACCTGGGACGGGAGAGTGTGCTGAGGCCCACATACGGCTGGTTACAGGCGTAACAAAGCGTGGGGTGCGGGACGGTGAACCGTCCCGCACCCCACGGGGTGTCCGCTCGTCGCGTCAGGCGACGATCAGATAGATCCCGTACGTCACCGCCGCCGCGCAGGCCGCGAAGCAGGCGTACGCGCCGGTGACGGCGAGGGCCGCGGATCCGCCCTGGGCGGTGGCCCGCTCCTGGCGGGACAGGCCCATGATGCCGAGGGTGAACAGGGCCACGAGGGCCACGGTGACCACGAGGCTGACGCCGAAGACGGAGCCCAGCGCTTCCCAGTCGATCTTCATGTCGGTGATTCCTTCGTTCCTGGGTGCGGCGGGCTCAGACGGCGGCCGGCGGAGCGGCGGGCTCCGCGGCGGCGGCCGGGGCCGGGATCGTGGCCGTGAGGTCCTCGGTCACCGGGCCCGCCGGGGGAGGGGTGACCGCGGCGATCGCCGTCGTCACCACGCCGGCCGGTTCCTCGTCGGTGTCGTTGACGTTCGTGTGGTCGATGACCTCGCGGCGCGAGATCTTCCAGATCGCCGCGCTGGAGCCGATGAGGAAGACGGCGACGACCGCCGTGCCCCAGTCGCCGAAGCCGGTGACCCACTCGGCCACCGCGCCGACGAAGGCCGCGGCCGGCAGCGTCAGACCCCACGCCACGAACATCCGCGTCGCCGTGGACCAGCGCACCACGCCGCCCTTGCGGCCGAGGCCCGCGCCCATCACCGCGCCCGAGACCGAGTGCGTGGTGGAGAGGGAGAAGCCGAGGTGCGAGGAGGCGAGGATGACCGTGGCCGCGCTGGTCTGGGCGGCGAAGCCCTGCTGCGGCTGGAGGTCGGTCAGGCCCTTGCCCATCGTGCGGATGATGCGCCAGCCGCCGAGGTAGGTGCCGAGCGCGATGGCGAGACCCGCGGAGAGGATGACCCACATCGGCGGGTCGGAGTCGGGGGCGACGGCGCCGCCGGCGACCAGGGCCAGGGTGATGATGCCCATCGTCTTCTGCGCGTCGTTCGTGCCGTGGGCCAGCGAGACCAGGCCCGCCGAGGCGATCTGGCCGGCGCGGAAGCCCTTCGCGGCGGCCTTGCCGTCGGCCTTCTTGCCGATGGAGTAGGACAGGCGGGTCGCGAGCATCGCGGCGAGGCCCGCGACGATGGGCGCCGCGATCGCCGGGATCAGGACCTTGGTGACCAGGACGTCACCGTGGACCGCGCCCATGCCCGCCGAGGCGATGGTGGCGCCGATCAGACCGCCCATGAGGGCGTGCGAGGAGCTGGAGGGGAGTCCGACCAGCCACGTCAGCAGGTTCCAGAGGATCGCGCCCACCAGGGCGGCGAAGATGACCTCAGGACGTATGCCGCTCTCGTCGACAAGTCCCTTGGAGATCGTGTTGGCGACCTCCACGGAGAGGAAGGCGCCCACAAGGTTCAGCACGGCGGACATGGCCACCGCGACCTTGGGCTTGAGCGCACCGGTCGAGATGGTCGTGGCCATCGCGTTGGCGGTGTCGTGAAAACCGTTCGTGAAATCGAACGCGAGTGCGGTTACCACCACAATCGCGAGGATCAGCGAGAAGTTTTCCATTTACCCAGGCAATCGTTCGAGGTCGTTGGCCGGACGAACGTAGGTAACCTGAGTGAACGGAAGATGAACTGAGGCGGGCCGCCCGGTGTCCGGAACCGAGGGTTTCCCCTCCGATCCTCCGGCACGGCCCAACCGCCGCACGGCTACGAGCCCCGGGCGAACTTCTTCAGCTGTGCCAGGGACCCGTTGAAGAGATTCTGATCACCCGGCAGGCTGCCGCTGTTGTCGTACTGCCAGATCGTCCAGAACCCCCACCCGGCCGGCAGTGCTCCGGCGTCCGCGGAGTTGTAGCGGGCCACCCACAGCGCGTGGTTCGAGGCGAAGGCACCGCTGCCGCCCGTGCAGGTGTTCCACCAGTGGGCGGTCGTGTAGATCACCGGTCGGCGCCCGGTCAGCCGCTTCACCTCGTTGCTGAAGGACTTGATCCAGCTGACCATCGCGGCCTTCTTCAGGCCGTAGCACTTGTGCTTCTTGTCGTACGGGTTGTACTCGATGTCGAGCGCCGGCGGCAGCGTCCAGCCGTCCCCGCTCCAGCCGCCGCCGTTGCGTACGAAGTACGCCGCCTGGGTCTTGCCCGAGGACTTGTTCGGCAGGGCGAAGTGATAGGCCCCGCGGATCAGGCCCGCGTTGCGCGAGCCGTTGTACTGCTGGTTGAAGTACGGGTTGCGGTACGTGTGGGACTCGGTCGCCTTGACGTAGACGAACTTCGCCCCCTTGGACTTCGCCTTCTGCCAGTCGACGTTCTTCTGGTGCGAAGAGACGTCGTGCCCCTTGGGTTTACCGGCCGCCGAAGCCGGAAACTCGGCCAGCGCGGTCCCCGCGAGGGTGAGCGCTGCCACGGACGCCGCGAGAACGCGGCCGCGGTGACGGGAAGGTGTGCGATCACGGGCCATATTTCCCCCCGGAATGGCGACGTGCACGACAAAACAGGCAGAGATTACTGGAAGATCCGCGCCTGTCAGTCGATCTACGGCCAAGCCGCAGCAGAGGGGGAAGTGTCCGTATTTGCGCCCTTCCGGACGCCTGGCCTCCGCCCTAAAGTGCCCCCGCCCGGCCGCGTTCGGCGGCCGCACCTGACAGGATCGCGGCATGGCTGAGCAGGGACGCGACCAGCGGGACGGACGGGGTGCCGAAGAGGGCGCACAGGATGTGCCGGAGCCGTGGGGGCGCGGTGTGCGCGCCGAGGAGGTATCCGCCTGGGAGGAGCTGGTCGCGACCGCCCGCCGCACCGTCGCCGACGGACTCGTCGTCGGCACCTCCGGCAACGTCTCCGTACGCGTCGGCGACACCGTGCTGGTCACGCCCTCGGGGGTGCCCTACGACCGGCTGACTCCGGACGACGTGACCGGCGTCGACCTCGACGGCCGCCGGGTCCTGGGCCGGCTCGTCCCGACCAGCGAACTCCCCATGCACCTCGCGATCTACCGCGGCACCGACGCCGGCGCCGTCGTCCACACCCACGCCGTCCACGCGACGGCCGTCTCGACCCTCGTCCCGGAGCTCCCGGCGATCCACTACATGTCCGGCGCCCTCGGCGGCGCCGTCCGGGTTGCCCCGTATGCGACGTACGGCACCCAGGAGTTGGCCGAGAACATGCTCCACGCCCTCGCCGACCGCACCGCCTGCCTCCTGCGGAACCACGGCACGATCACCTACGGCACCACCCTCGACCAGGCCTACGACCGCACCGCCCAGCTGGAGTGGATGTGCCGCCTGTGGCTGACGGCGTCCTCCGTACCGGGCCTGGCCCCGACCCTGCTGTCACCGGAACAGGTGGCGGAGGCGGGGGAGCGGCTGAGGGGCTACGGACAGCGCGCATGACACGGCTCCCGTGAGCGCCAGGCCCGCACGCCAGTGACCGGGCCCGGCCGCGGCGAACTGTCCCGCATCACTCCGAATCGTCCTCCCACTGGCCCGTGACCGGGTACGCCAGGACACTGGACGGGTGCGCACTGTCAAAGCGACGGCCGCAGCCGTCACCATGGCCCTGGCCGCCGGCGCCGCGAGCGTCGCCGCCGGACGACTCGCCAGCGACGCCGCGCTGAAGGCGCCCCCGGGCCGTCCCCTGCCCAACGAACCCCGGCTCACCGTGCACGCCACGGCCGCCGGCCAGGTCGCGCTCACCCGGGACCTGGCAGCCCTGCGCCCCGGCACCTACGGCCTCCGCGGCGACTCCGCCCACGCGGTCGTCGGCCCCGTCCTCGGCACCGCGTCCCACTCCGCCGACACCGTCGTACGCCGCCTGGAACGCGTCACGCACGGCACCCTGAGCCCGGGCGACAAGGTCTGGTTCACCCCCAACACCCACGTAGGCGACCCCCGCTCCGCCCTGGGCCTCGACCACGAGGACGTCGAGATCCCGGGCGAACTCGGCACCCTGCCCGCCTGGTTCGTCCCCGGCGTACGGAGCACCTGGGTCATCTCCGTGCACGGCCTCGGCACCACCCGCGAACTCTCCCTGAACGTCATGGAGTTCCTCGCGAGCCGCCGCTTCCCGGTGCTCGCCCTCGCCTACCGCGGCGACCTCGGCGCGCCCCGACCGCCGGACGGCCTCAACCACCTCGGCGAGACCGAGTGGCGCGACCTGGACGCGGCCATCCGCTACGCCGTCCGCCACGGCGCCAAGAAGGTCGTCCTGCACGGCTGGTCCACCGGCGCCACCATGGCGCTGCGCGCCGCCGCCCACTCCGGGGTCCGCGACCGTGTCTCCGGGCTGATCCTGGACTCCCCGGTGCTCAGCTGGGAGACCACCCTGCGCGCCCTCGCCGCCGCCCGCCGCACCCCCGGCGCCCTGCTGCCGCTCGCCGTCCGCGCCGCCCAGGGCCGCACCGGACTGCACGCCGACGCCGCCGCCGAGGCCGCCGACCCCGACCTCCTCAAGGTGCCCACCCTGATCCTCCACGGCCCCGACGACCCGATCGCCCCCTGGGCCCTCTCGCGCCGTCTCGCCGCCGCCCGCCCCAACCTGGTCGCCCTCCACACCGTCCCGCACGCTCCGCACGGAGCCATGTGGAACGCCGACCCGGCGGGCTACGAAGAGGCGCTGCGCCGCTTTCTGACCCCGCTGATGTAACGACCGCCGACAGCACCCGGCAGACAGAGCCGACGGTTCCGTTTAAGGCCGTACCACTGGCCGGTTTCCGGCCCCCGGCCGCCCGTCGGGACCTCTGCGTTGGCCATCCCCGTAGCCCGCCGTTACATTCCGTTTGGGTTTTCGGACCGTCAACCGGAAGACTGCACCCGTGACGTCCCGTATCCCGCGCGACTCCAGGCTTCGACTCGTCCGACCGCGACCCCTGGCCGCCGCCCCCCGAGCGATGACCCAGCGGCCTTCGCGCCGCCCCGCACCCCGCCCCCCGGAGGGCACCCCGGCCCAGGCCGAGCTGGCCAGAATGGCGCGCTCCCTCCTGGCCGGCGCCGCCCGCGTCGCCCACTGGGCCGACGCCGCCCTGGGCCCCGGCCGGGACGCCGGGCAGCACGACGGCAAGGCCACCCTGTCCGACGCCAGCGCCGAACAGGCCGCGGCCGCCCTGGGCCTGAGCACGGCTCAGGTGCGTGCCGAGTGGGACACCGCCCGGCTCGCCGGACTGGTCGAGGTGCACGGCGACAGCGCTCGCCCCGGCTGGCGCCTGCGCGCCTGGGACCGGGACGACAGCGCCGTCCTGCGGGGCTGGGTCGCCCTCTTCGACGCCTGGTCGCTCGCCCATCCGGAACCCGCGGAGCAGGAGGCCGCCACGGTCGCCGAGGTCGTCTCCGCCATGCCTCAGGTGCTCTCCTTCCTCCAGCTCTCCGCCGGGCCCGTGCCCGTGGCGCAGCTGCTGGACCTCCTGGAGCAGCGGGTCACCGAACTGCGCACCGAGCGCTGTGAGATCCCCTACGGTCCGCAGCCCGATCCGGACCAGGCCCAGCCCCGGGACACCCCCCTCGACCCCCTGCTCGACTGGGCCCTGCACGCCCTGGCCTCCGTCGGCGCCCTCACCTACGGCGACGGCCAGGCCACGCTGACCCCGCTCGGCAGCTGGGCGGTCTGGGTCAAGCTGGAGCAGATCTGCGTCGCCGCGCAGAGCCCCGCCGGCAACATCGAGGCCGTCGCCGAGGAGATGCTGCGCGGCTGCGCCCAGCTCCGCCCCAAGGCGGCCCGCGACGAGTACCGCGCCTGGCTCGCCGCCAGACCCGTCGGCAGCGCCGTCACCGAGCTCCTGGCCGCCGCCCGCGGCGAGGACGCCCTGCTGCGCGGCCTCGCCTTCGAGGCGCTGCGGGTCGTCGGCGCCCCCGCCGAGCCCGATGTGCGCGCGGTGGCCGACGAGCCGACCCTGCGGCCGTACGCCCTGCTGTGGCTCGCCGTGCACGACGGCGCCGACCCGGAGGACGCCCACGAGGTGCTCACCCGGGAGGAGGCCACCTGGCTGTGGGTCGACACCGCCGCCGCCGTCGCCGACCACGGGGAGGCCCCGCTGCTGGTGCGCCACCTGGAGTCCGCGGTGCAGCCGACCGTCCCCATGCTCCTCGACGAGGTGCGCGCCGTCGGTCACCCCCGCACCGTGCAGGTGCTGGTGGCCCTCGCCGCCGCCCACCCCGACCCCGCGCTGGCCAAGGCGGTCCGCCGGGCGGCCTTCCAGGTGCACACGGGGGGCAGCTGACAGCGGGTCAGGACGTGATCTCGGGGGCGTACGTCCCGAAGCTCCACACATTGCCCTCGAGGTCCCGGGCCATGTAGTCCCGCGATCCGTAGTCCTGGTCGGTCGGGGGCATCAGGATCTCGGCGCCCTGTTCCACCGCCCGCCGGTGGTGTGCGTCGACGTCGTCCACGACGACGTACACCCCGGTGGTGCCGGCGTCCTTCATGACCGCGTCGAACTTGCTGCCGGTGCCCTTCGAGCCGAGCATGATCGCGCCGTTGCCCTGCACCAGCTCGGCGTGGGCCACCTTGCCGTCCTCGCCCTCGTAGACCGCCAGCTCGGAGAAGCCGAAGGCCTCTGTGAGCTGCTTGACCGCCGCCTTGGCGTCCGCGTACACCAGCGTCGGATAGATGCTGGGACGCCCACCGCTCGTGCCTGCCATGCCGATCACTCCCTTGTGATCAAATGCCGGGAATTTCCGCCTGCTGCACAGTCTTGCAGCGACCACTGACAACAGCACCTGACCAGGCAGGACACCTCGACCGCCTCAGCTGAAGGTGTTGCACCGGGCCATGTCACCGCTCTCGAACCCCTGGTGGAACCACCGCTGGCGCTGCGCCGCCGACCCGTGCGTCCACGACTCGGGCGTCACCCGCCCCTGGAAGCGCTCCTGGATCCGGTCGTCACCCACGGCCGCGGCCGCGTCCAGTCCGTCGGCGATGTCCGCCTCGGTGAGGCTGGTGATCAGCGGCCGCCCGGTCGACTCGTCCTTCGTGGTGGTCGCGTGGTGCGCCCACACCCCCGCGTAGCAGTCGGCCTGGAGCTCCACCTTCACCGCGTTGCTGTTCTCGCCCGTGCGCCCGTCCTGCGACCGGCTCAGCGTGCCCATCAGGTCCTGCACATGGTGCCCGTACTCGTGCGCGACGACATAGGCCTGCGCGAACGCGCCGCCGCTCGCGCCGAACTTCGAGCGCAGCTCTTCGAAGAAGTCCAGGTCCAGATAGACCTTCCGGTCGCCGGGGCAGTAGAACGGCCCGACCGCCGAGGTGGCCGCGCCGCACGCGGTGCCGACCCGCCGGCTGAAGAAGACGGTGGGGGAGCGGGTGTACGTCCCGCTGCGCCGCTCGAACTCCTGGTCCCAGTAGTCCTGCACGCTGTTGACCACGGCCACCATGCGGCAGTCGTCCCTGGTGTTCGCGTCCTGCCCGGTACGGCAGGACTGCTGGACCTGGGCGAGGCCGGAAGCCGTGGCGACGGGCTGCCCGCCGCCCTCGTCGGTGAGCCCGAGCTGGTCGGGACCGACGCCGAAGAACAGTCCCAGCAGCAGCGCGATCAGCCCGGCGATGCCGCCGCCCACGGTCGCCCTGCCCCCGGGAACGCGGCTGCCGCGCACGTCCTGGACCTCGGAGGTGTCCAGCTTGGCGTCGTCGTCGAACTGCATGGGGCCATCGTCGCCCCGTGATCGGGGCCCGGCCCCGGGCGCTGACCCGAACGAGGGACACCGCACCGTGCCGTATCGAACACCCGAACTCAGAAAAAGTGGTTGCACGGTCCCGTTAGACTTGGCCCATGGCCATTCTCCTCGCGCATTAGACGGCGGGAACGTCCTCAGCCGCCCGACCGCCAATACAACCTGCCCTGGAGTCTGTCCGTGATCTCCGCCTCCGGTATCGAGCTGCGCGCCGGCGCCCGAGTACTCATCGAGTCCGCCACCTTCCGTGTCGCCAAGGGCGACCGCATCGGTCTGGTCGGCCGCAACGGCGCGGGGAAGACCACGCTCACCAAGTGCCTCGCCGGCGAGGGCCAGCCGGCCGGCGGCACCATCACCCGCTCCGGCGAGGTCGGCTACCTCCCGCAGGACCCCCGCACCGGCGACCTCGACGTCCTCGCCCGCGACCGGATCCTCTCCGCGCGCGGTCTCGACGTACTGATGCGCAAGATGCGCGAGAACGAGCAGCGGATCGCCAACGGCAGCGGCGCCACCCGGGAGAAGGCCCTGCGGCAGTACGAGCGCCAGGAGACCGAGTTCCTCACCAAGGGCGGGTATGCCGCCGAGGCCGAGGCCGCCACCATCGCCGCCGCGCTCAACCTGCCCGACCGGGTGCTCGGCCAGCCGCTGCACACGCTCTCCGGCGGTCAGCGCCGCCGTATCGAGCTGGCGCGGATCCTGTTCTCGGACGCGGACACCCTGCTCCTGGACGAGCCCACGAACCACCTCGACGCCGACTCGATCGTCTGGCTGCGCGACTACCTCAAGACGTATCGCGGCGGCTTCATCGTGATCTCCCACGACGTCGACCTGGTCGAGACGGTCGTCAACAAGGTCTTCTACCTGGACGCCAACCGCGCCCAGATCGACGTCTACAACATGGGCTGGAAGCTCTACCAGCAGCAGCGCGAGGCGGACGAGAAGCGCCGCAAGCGCGAGCGGCAGAACGCCGAGAAGAAGGCCGCGGCGCTGCACTCGCAGGCCGACAAGATGCGCGCCAAGGCCACCAAGACGGTCGCCGCGCAGAACATGGCCAAGCGGGCCGACCGGCTGCTCGCCGGGCTCGACGCGGTGCGGGTCTCCGACAAGGTCGCCAAGCTCCGCTTCCCCGACCCCGCGCCCTGCGGCAAGACCCCGCTGACGGCCGAGGGACTGTCGAAGTCGTACGGCTCCCTGGAGATCTTCACCGACGTCGACCTGGCGATCGACAAGGGATCGAGGGTGGTCATCCTCGGCCTCAACGGCGCCGGAAAGACGACCCTGCTCCGGCTCCTCGCCGGTGCCGAGCAGCCGGACACCGGCGCGGTCGTCCCCGGTCACGGGCTCAAGATCGGCTACTACGCCCAGGAGCACGAGACCCTCGACCCGGAGCGCTCGGTCCTGGAGAACATGCGCTCCTCCGCCCCCGACCTGGACCTGGTCGAGGTCCGCAAGGTGCTGGGCTCCTTCCTGTTCTCCGGCGACGACGTCGACAAGCCCGCCGGGGTCCTCTCCGGCGGCGAGAAGACCCGTCTGGCCCTCGCCACCCTGGTCGTCTCCTCGGCGAACGTGCTGCTTCTGGACGAGCCCACCAACAACCTCGACCCGGCCAGCCGCGAGGAGATCCTCGGTGCCCTGCGCACCTACAAGGGCGCCGTCGTCCTGGTCACCCACGACGAGGGCGCCGTCGAGGCGCTCCAGCCGGAGCGGATCATTCTGCTGCCGGACGGGGTCGAGGATCTGTGGGGTTCCGACTACGCGGACCTTGTCGCCCTCGCTTGATCGAACGGTTGATCAACTAGGTATGGATCATTCGGCCTATCGGTGATCCATCATCTGTGTGAGATCTCCTCGTACCGAGGTGTGTCCTACATCCATTTCGCGGCCGAGCCCTTTATCGACAAGGGCTCGGCCGCGCTGCGTCTCTGACCAGGCACTTCACAAAAGAACCCGTTCGGCGGTACGAACGACTCTCTCCGGAATTACAGATTCCGTATGTGGGGATGCGCTCCTGTCGTCACAACCTTGTCTTACGGACCTTGCCGAATGGGTGGCCATGAAGCCCTGGAGGGGTGATCATGAGGGGACCAGAGCGCACTTCCCATGAGGAGGCACGGGTGGCCGAGACTCTGAAGAAGGGCAGCCGGGTAACCGGCGCCGCGCGCGACAAGCTCGCGGCAGACCTGAAGAAGAAGTACGACTCCGGTGCGAGCATCCGAGCGCTGGCCGAGGAAACCGGCCGCTCGTATGGCTTCGTACACCGGATGCTCAGCGAGTCCGGCGTCACGCTCCGTGGGCGTGGCGGCGCGACCCGGGGCAAGAAGGCCGCGTCGTCCTGATTCCGGGCGGCCCCTCGGCTTCGATGGTGGCCACCCGGTCGATTCTCTGATCGTCCGGGTGGTTACTGTGCAGTCACTTAGCCGTGCCATGTGGCACGGAGGATGACCGCACTCATCGGAGGCGCCCCATGGGCCAGGAACTCGTTCCCCTGCTCGACAAGGACGGCGTACGGCTCACCGTCGACAACGCGCTCGCCACGGTGACGCTGACCAACCCCGCCAAGCGCAACGCGCAGAGCCCCGCTCTGTGGCGCGCGCTCGCCGAGGCCGGTCGGCTCGTGCCCGGCTCCGTCCGTGTCGTCGTGCTGCGGGGAGAGGGCAAGTCCTTCTCCGCGGGGCTCGACCGGCAGATGTTCACGCCGGAGGGGATCGAGGGCGAACGGTCGTTCATCGACCTCGCCCGCAGTGGTGACGCCGAACTCGACGCTGCCATCGCGGAGTTCCAGGAGGGCTTCACCTGGTGGCGGCGTAGTGACGTCGTGTCCATCGCCGCCGTCCAGGGGCATGCCATCGGGGCGGGCTTCCAGCTCGCGCTCGCCTGCGACTTCCGCGTCGTCGCCGACGACGTGCAGTTCGCCATGCGCGAGACCAGCCTGGGCCTGGTCCCGGACCTCACGGGCACGCATCCGCTCGTCTCGCTGGTCGGCTACGCCCGGGCGCTGGAGATCTGCGCCACCGGGCGCTTCGTGCCGGCCGAGGAAGCGGTGAACACCGGCCTCGCCAACATCGCCGTACCGCTCGACCAGCTCGACGGCGCCGTCCAGGACCTGGCCGCGGCACTGCTCGCCGCCCCCAGGGACGCCGTCATCGAGACCAAGGCCCTGCTGCGCGGTGCGCAGGACCGTACCTACGACGAGCAGCGCGCCGCCGAGCGCGCCGCTCAGGCACGCCGTCTTCGGGACCTGGCCGGCGTGGGCGAGTGAGCCCTCACCCGACGACGGTCACCAGCACCGCCACCGTCGGGTGACCGGGGAGCGCCTTCCCCACCTCCGTACGGACCGCCCGGGCGACATCCACCGCCCGGTGCTCCGCGTCCACCGCCACCTCCACCCGGATGTGGCGCCGCGGCAGGGCCGTCTCGCCCTGCCGCTCCTCGGCCTGCACCGCACGGCCCAGCGCGGCGGTCAGCCCGGTGACACCGGGCACCGACAGCGCCGCGCCGGCCGCGGGATCGTCGCCCGCGTCGGCCGACGGCGGTTCCGGCTGTCGTACGGGACCGGCTTCCGGTTCCTGGTCCAGCAGGGACGCCACCCGCAGGTCGACCTCGGTCACCGTCAGACCGAGCCGCTGCGTCGCCGCCGTCGCCAGGGCGGTGCGCAGCAGCTCCGCCGTGGCCGGCAGCGGCTCGTCCGCCGTCGCCGAGAAGTCCGCCGTCACCCGCAGCGGGCCCGGCGGCAGCGCACTGGGCGGAGGCGGTACGACGGGGTCGTGCACGTCCTCCGGGTCGGCGAGGGCGATCCGTAGCCCGTCCAGCCGTACGCCGCGCAGATTCCTTACGGCACGCCGCAGCACCGCCTCGGCCGCCTCCTCCGCGATCCACGCGCCGTCGTGCGCGCCGCCCAGCGGCAGCAGCCTGCCGAGCCTCAGCTGATGGCGCACTGTCTGCGCCCATCGGTCCGCCGTCATTCCTCCAGCCTGCCGCATCGACGGCGCACAACGACGTAACCCCGCTTACGGTGGTCGAAGGAGGACGATCAGAAGGGACGTACGGCGATGACTGACATGACGCAGACTCCCGAGGCGGAGACCGGCGTACAGCCGCGCAAGCCCACCAAACGCGGTGGAGGCGACCCGGCGACGCGCGGGCGCACCACCATTGCCGACGGGGTCGTGGAGAAGATCGCCGGGCTGGCCGCCCGGGACGTGGTGGGTGTGCACGCGATGGGCAGCGGCCTGAGCCGCACCTTCGGCGCCGTGCGGGACCGGGTGCCGGGCGGGGCGAAGTCCGTGACCCGGGGTGTGAAGGTCGAGGTCGGCGAGGTGCAGACCGCGCTCGACCTGGAGATCGTCGTCGACTACGGCGTGTCGATCAACGAGGTGGCCCACGCCGTACGGGAGAACGTGATCGCGGCGGTGGAGCGGATGACCGGCCTCGAGGTCGTCGAGGTCAACATCGCGGTGAGCGACGTGAAGCTGCCCGAGGAAGAGGACGAAGAGCCGGAGTCCCGGCTCCAGTGAGTCCGGCGAGAGCTGAGGGGAGCGCAGGATGAGCATGGCCGTGGTCGGCATGATCGCCGGTATGGCGCTGGGCTTCGCCGGGTACTTCGGCGGATTCGGTGCCTTCCTGCTGGTGGCGGCCCTGGGCGCCGTCGGTTTCGTCGTCGGGCGGTTCCTGGAGGGTGACCTGGAGCTCGGTGACTTCTTCCGTACCCGTGACGGCCGCCGTGACCGGCGGTGACCTAGGTGACCACCGAGACCGGTGAGCTCCGCAGACCTCCGACCGTCGTGCCGGCCGGCGAACGCGGCGCGACCCGGATCGCCGACCGCGTCGTCGCGAAGGTCGCCTCCCAGGCGGCCCGCGAGGCGCTCGGCGCCCTCCCGCGGGACACGGCGCCCGCGCACGCCGCGGTCGTCGTCCACCACGGGACCGTCCGCGTCCGTGTCCACCTCGAACTCGCCTACCCCGCCGACATCGGCGCCCGCTGCGCGCGGGTGCGTCGTCATGTCGTGGAGCGGGTAGTCGCGTTGGTGGGAATGGAGGTGTCGGAGGTCGTCGTCCATGTGGAACGACTGCACCTGACCCCGGCGCACGGCCCGGCACAGGGGAGGACGCGATGAGCGAGCCCCAGGGCTCACAGGGTACGGAAGGCACCACACAACGACTGCCGGTCCTGGAGAAGGAGACCGACACCGGCGCGTACGAACCCCCACCCGTACTGGAGGGCGAGGGCGGAGCGGAGAGCCGCTTCTGGTCGGCGCGGCGCGTTTCCGCGGCCATCCTCGCGCTGCTGCTCCTGGTGATCGCCGGATTCTTCCTCTACGACATCACAGCGGTCCGCGCCGAGCAGCCCGCCATGCGCTGGCGCCGGGAACTGGCCGCGCAGCTCGCCGAACGCCCGCTCGACGACACCTGGGTCCTCGTCGGCGCCGGCATCGCCGCGGCGCTCGGCGTCTGGCTGATCGTGCTCGCCGCCACCCCCGGTCTGCGCGGCATCCTGCCGATGCGGCGCACCCAGGCCGACGTCCGCGCCGGACTCCACCGCGAGGCCGCCGCCCTGGTCCTGCGCGACCGGGCCGTGGAGGTCTCCGGCGTCCAGTCGGTACGTGTACGCCTGAGCCGCGCCAAGGCCGACGTCGGCGCGGTCTCGCACTTCCGCGAACTGGACGACGTACGCGCCGACCTGGAGGCCACGCTGGCCGAGGCGATCGGGGGGCTGGGCCTTTCCCGGCCGCCGAAGCTGTCGGTGCACGTACGGCGGCCGGGAAAGAAGGGGTGAGGCCGATGCTCCGGATCGTCAACCGTGTCGTGCTCGGGGTGGTCGGACTCGTCCTGCTGGTGGTCGGCGGCTCCGTGCTGGCCGTCGGGCTGGGCCTGGACCCGCCGTCCTGGTGGATCCACGACGGCCCTCATGACGTCCTGCTCGACGACGGCGAACGCACCCGTTGGGAGCACCACGGCTGGTGGTGGCCGACCGTCCTCGCCGTACTGGCCGTCCTCGTCCTGCTCACCCTGTGGTGGCTGACCGCGAACCTGCGCCGGCACCGGCTGACCGAGGTCCTGGTGGACACCGGCGACGGCGAGGGCGCGCTGCTCCGGGGCCGGGCGCTGGAAAACGTACTGGCCAACGAGGCGACTCAGCTGGACGGCGTCTCCCACGCCCACGTCCACCTGAAGGGCAGGCGCAACGCCCCGGAGACCCGCGTACGGCTCCTGCTGGAACCGCATGTGGACCCCGGGACGGCCCTGAACCACCTGACGACGGAGGCGCTGACGCACGCGCGGAACTCGGCGGGCCTGGCGTCACTGCCCGCAGAGGTCCGTATGAAGGCGGTCAAGCACCGTGCGGAAAGGGTGAGTTGACCTAGAACCCGTGCCGCATGCCGCCGTCGACGGGAACCATGATCCCCGTCAGGTAGGAGGCGGCGGGGGACAGCAGGAACGCCGCCGTGCGCCCGAACTCCTCCGGCGTCCCGTATCGCCGCAACGGAATCCGTGACTCATTGGCCGCACGAGTGGCCTCCGGGTCCGCGGACAATCCGTCCAGCTCACGCACGCGGTCCGTGTCGATGCGGGACGGCAGCAGCCCCACGACCCGAATCCCGCGCGGGCCCAACTCGTCCGCGAGGGACTTCGCGAAGCCGGCGAGCCCCGGCCGCAGCCCGTTCGAGATGGTCAGCCCCGGAATCGGCTCGTGCACCGAGCCCGACAGCACGAACCCGATGACACCGCCCGCCTCCAACTCGGCCGCCGCCGCGCGAGCGAGCCGCACCGCGCCCAGGAACACCGACTCGAAGGCAGTGGCCCACTGCTCGTCCGTGTTGTCCGCGAGGAACCCGGGCGCCGGACCGCCGACACTGACGAGGATGCCGTCGAAGCCGCCGAAGCTCTCTCGCGCGGCCGCGATCAGCCGGGCGGGCGCCTCCGGGTCGGCGTTGTCGACGGCCACCCCGACCGCGTTCGGCCCCAGCTCGGCCGCCGCGTCGGCGGCCCGCTTCTCGTCGCGCCCGGTGAGCACCACCTTCGCCCCGTCGGCGACCAGCTCACGCGCGGACGCGTTGCCGAGGCCACGCGTGGCCCCGGTGACGACGTACACCCGATCCTTCAGTCCAAGATCCATGGCCCCTATCCTGCCTCCTCGCCCCCGAACAGGGCGAGGGCGGTGTTCACCAGACCGATGTGGCTGAACGCCTGCGGGAAGTTGCCGAGCTGCACACCGCCCACGGGGTCGTACTCCTCGGCCAGCAGTCCCACGTCGTTGGTCAGCGCCAGCAGCCGTTCGAAGAGGTCCCGTGCCTCCTTCGTGCGGCCTGTCATGTGGAGCGCGTCGGCGAGCCAGAACGAGCACGCCAGGAACGCGCCCTCGCCGCCCGGCAGCCCGTCCACGGGCAGCCCCTCGACGCTGTAACGCCGTACGAAACCGCCGTGGTTCAGCTCGGCGCGGACCGCGTCGACGGTGCCGACCACCCGGGGGTCGTCGGGCGGCAGGAAACCGACGCGCGGGATCAGCAGCAGGGACGCGTCGAGCTCGCGCGAGCCGTAGTACTGGGTGAACGTGTTCCGCTCGGGGTCGTAGCCCTTCGCGCACACCTCGGCGTGCACCTCGTCGCGCAGCGCCCGCCAGCCGTCCACGTCACCGCTGAGCTCCGGGTAGGTCTCCAGGGCGCGCACCGCCCGGTCGGCGGCGACCCACACCATGACCTTGGAGTGGACGAAGTCGCGGCGGCCGCCGCGCACCTCCCACAGCCCCTCGTCCGGCTGCCGCCAGGAGGACCGGAGGAAGTCCAGCAGGACGCTCTGGAGGGACCACATGTGCGGTTTCGCGGGCAGCCCCGCCCGCCGGGCCAGCGACAGCGAGTCCATGACCTCGCCGTACACGTCCAGCTGGAGCTGTTTCACGGCCTCGTTGCCGATCCGTACGGGCTTGGAGCCGGCGAAACCGGACAGCCACGGCAGTTCGAGCTCGGGCAGCCGCCGCTCGCCCGCGAGGCCGTACATGATCTGGAGGTCCGCCGGGTCGCCGGCGACCGCGCGCAGCAGCCAGTTCCGCCAGGCCTCGGCCTCCTCCAGATAGCCGCACGCCGCCAGGGCGCCCAGAGTGAGCGTGGAGTCCCGCAGCCAGCAGTAGCGGTAGTCCCAGTTGCGCACCCCGCCCAGCTCCTCGGGCAGCGAGGTGGTGGCCGCGGCCACGATGCCGCCGGTCGGCCGGTAGGTGAGCGCCTTCAGAGTGATCAGGGAACGGACCACGGCGTCGCGGTGCGGACCGTCGTAGCGGCAGCGAGCCGTCCACGCCTGCCAGTCGGCGACGCTGTTCTCCAGCGCCTCGTAGGGATCGGTCAGTGCCGGGCGCGGCTGGTGCGAGGGGTGCCAGGTGAGCACGAAGGCGATCTTCTCGCCCTTCTCGACGGTGAACTCCGAGTGTGTCCCGAGGTGTTCGCCCCAGGTGTGGACCGGGGGCTCGCTGCGCAGCCACGTCGAGTCGGGCCCCGCGACGGCCACCCGGTGCCCGTCGGACTCGCGCACCCACGGCACGATCGAGCCGTAGTCGAAGCGCAGCCGGAGCGTGCTGCGCACGGTGACCCGGCCGCGGAGCCCCTCCACGATGCGTACGAGGTCGGGGGCCTGGTGGCGCTGGGGCATCAGGTCGGTGACCCGCACCGCGCCCTCGTCCGTCTCCCACTCGGTGTCCAGGACGAGGGTGCCGGGGCGGTAGGCGCGACGAGTGCACTCACCGTCGACATCCTTGGGTGCGATGCGCCAATGGCCGTTCTCCTCGTTGCCGAGCAGTCTGGCGAAGCAGGCCGCGGAGTCGAAGCGGGGCAGGCACAGCCAGTCGATGCTGCCGTCCTTGCCGACCAGGGCCGCTGTCTGTTCGTCGCCGATGAGGGCGTAATCCTCGATGAGGGGCACGGGAATGCGGGTTCCCGGTGCACCCGGGTGGCAATCAGGGGGGCGGCCGGGGGAGTGACACCTGGGTCCGTGGGCCGACCTTGGGGGTCCGTGGGCCGGCCGTCGCCGAGGGGTGGCCGATCAGACCGCCGCCGGCTCCGCTTCCGTCGCCGTTTCCTTCTCCGCCGCCTCCCGGCGGTCCCGCAGCTCGCGTCGGACCAGGACGATCCAGCCGATCGGGATGCCCGCGGCGAACAGCCACCACTGGTAGGCGTACGCGTAGTTCAGAGGGGCGTTCTCCTTGCCCGGCTTGCCGAGCGGCTCAGGGGTGTCGCCCTTGGGTTCGGGCGTGGTCAGGGCGATGTAGCCGCCGAGGACCTGCTTGCCGAGGCGCTGGGCCTCCTGCGCGCTGTTGATCAGCATGATCTGCCGGTCCGGCAGACCCTTGAGGTTCTTGATGCCGCTCGCCTCGGTCGTCTCGTCCGGCATCAGCCGCCCGGTGACGGTGACCTCGCCCGCGGGCGGCGCCGGGACCTTCGGGAACGCGGTCTGGGTGGCACCGGTGGGGACCCAGCCGCGGTTGACCAGCAGCACCTTGCCGTCGTTCAGGACGAACGGGGTCAGGACGTGGTAGCCGACCTCGTCGTCGGAGTTGGTGCGGCGGCGGACGACGAGTTCGTCATCGGTGTCGAAGTGACCCTTCGCGGTCACCGACCGGTACCGCTCCTTGCTGGTGACCGTGTGCCCGGCGGCTGTCATCCGCTCCACCGGCACCGGCTCGGCGGACAGCGCGTCGGAGACCAGCTGATTGCGGGCGCTGCGCTCCTCGTAGCGATGCATCTGCCAGATGCCCAGCCGGATCATCGTGGGGATGAGAACGAGGGCGACCAGCGTGAGGATCACCCACTGCCGGGACAACAGGAAGCGGTACACCCCATGACCGTACAACTCGGGTCATGGGGTGTTCGCACAGGGGTGTGGTCAGACGCGGTCGACGATGCCCACCTTTCCCTCCGCGCGAGCGCAGTGGGCGCCGCAGAACCAGTGGCCCTCGACCTCGACGCCCTGGCCGATGATCTGTACACGACAGTGCTCGCAGATCGGGGCCATGCGGTGGATCGCACAGGAGAAGCAGTCGAAGACGTGCACCGCTCCCTGTGCGTGCACCTCGAAGGTCATGCCGTAGTTGTTTCCGCATACTTCGCAAGTCGCCATGCGCCACAGGGTGAGCCGTCGGTCCGGCCCGGGCGAGGCGGCGACGGGCGAGTCGCGACGCAATCACCCGTCCGTACGGTCATTCCCTCGACGCCGGTGCCACATTGCCGAGGAGTTGCCCGAAGGCCGCCTCGTCGACGACGGGTGTGCCGAACTGGCGGGCCTTGACCACCTTCGACGTGCCCGAGTCCGGGTCGTTGGTGACGAGCAGGCTGGTCAGCCGGGAGATGCTGGTGGCGACGTGCAGCCCGGCCTCGATCGCGCGGTCCTCCAGGAGGTCGCGCTCGATCGAGGTGTCCCCGGAGAAGGCGATGCGCATGCCCTGCTTGAGTGGTTTGCCCTCTTCGTAACGTCCCGGGTTGGGATAGGGGCATGCGGGCCTTTTGCGGGCGGGGCGCCAACTGGTCGGCCGATAGCTTCCATAGCTCGACTGCTGCTGCCGGGGCACGGCCCGGTCCGTCCACTCGGTCAGCGGCCGGCACTCGTGCAGCGGCAGCCGTACGCCCCCCTCGGCCGCGGCCCGCAGGCTCGGCCGGAACGCCTCCGCGAGCACGCGCGCGTCGTCGAGCGCGTGGTGCGCGCGCTGCTGGACGACGCCGAAGTGGGCGGCCAGCGACTCCAGCTTGTGGTTGGGCAGCGGCAGGGCGAGCTCCTTGGACAGCGCGATGGTGCACAGCCGCTGCCGCACCGGCGCCTCGCGCTCCGCGCGCGCGTACTCCCGCGCGATCATCTGCCAGTCGAAGACCGCGTTGTGCGCGACGAGCACCCGGCCGTCCAGCCGGGTCGAGAACTCCTCGACGATGTCCTGGAAGAGGGGCGCGCCCCGCAGCACATCGCTCGTCAGACCGTGGATCCACACCGGGCCGGGGTCGCGCTCCGGGTTGACCAGCGTGTACCAGTGGTCCTCGACCTCACCGCGCGCGTCCAGCCGGTAGACGGCCGCGGAGATTATCCGGTCGTCCCGTGCGAGGCCGGTGGTCTCCACGTCGACGACCGCGTACCCCTGCGGATACGCGGCCGGCCACGTCGTGGGGGAGGACGCTGCGGTCGTCTGGTCTTCGAGCATGGTCCCTGAGGATACGGGCCCCCACTGACAGCGCCGCGCGCACCCGGCCGTGTGCGACGGCGGGCGGTGCCGGGAGTTCGTACAAAGACGTGAGGAACCGCACGCACGCGCGCGTAAGGCGACCAACCTCGCCGCGAAGCCCGGAAGTTGTTCACCGGTCCCGCCCTCTCACCCCAGCGCCGCCACCAGGTCTCCCGCCGTCAGCGTCTCCAGGCCGCAGCCGTCGACCGGCCCCGGCAGCAGCCGGTACGCCGCCCCGGTCGCACCCTCGGGGGCCACTGTGCCGTGGACGAGCGCGAGGAACACGTGCTTCTTCGCGGCCGCTTCACCCGCGAGGGTGTCGGCGTCCTCGGACGGCTGCCGTCTCTGCGGCGGTTCCAGGGCACGCACGCGTGCCGCGAACTCCGTGTCCCGCTCCCCGGCGTGCCGCCGGTAGTGCCAGAGCTCGTCCACCGCGCGCGGATGCGGCGCGCGCCGTACCACCGCGATCTCGTCGCCTCGCGCGGCCGCCCGCCACACGGCCAGGTCCCACAGGGTCGTACGGCCGCACGAGAAGTACTGGTACAGGTCCTCGGCGACCCGCCCCAGGTCGGCGCCGTGCACATACAGGCTGTGGAAGCCCTCGGCGGCCGGCAGATGCAGGTCGGTCCACAGGAACGTGCGGCGGTCCAGGTCGACCAGCATCGGGACGTGGATGCGCGAGTCGCCCACCAGGTCGTACCGCTGACGGACCGTACGCGGGTCGTAGGACGCGTCGCGGTCCTCCAGGGCCGCGGACGGCAGCGCCATGAAGCCGGCGAAGGCGTCCAGGAGCGCCTCGAACGGGACGTCGTTGAAGCTGAAGACGACGGGCAGCGCGAACCGCACCCCGCGGTCGGCGAGCGCGCCGAGGTCCAGGTCGACGTACTCGGTCGCCCCGTCCGGCGCGGGCCCCGAGACCAGATCACCGGAGTGGACCGCCGAACGGCCCTCGTACACGAGGCTGGTGTAGTCGCACAGCCCCGCGAACTTCCAGTCCCCGTCGTACAGCGCCACCGACAGATCCAGGTCCACCCGGGTCCCGGCGGGCTCCGTCCAGTGCAGGAAGAGCCGCAGCACCTCCCCCTCGGGCAGTGGCTGGGTGCTGCCGCGCGGCACCGTCACGAGCGCCCTCGCGGCGGCGCTCTCGGCGGCCGGCACCGCGAGACCGGTGAGCGCCGAGTCCAGCACGGCCAGGTCGAGCCGGGGCCCGTCGGCCAGCCGGCGCAGCGCCTCGGCCTCCAGCAGCGCGCACACCTCGTCCGTCACCTCCGACGACAGCGGCACGCGCGTGTCGTCGATGGTGAAGGAGTGGGTGACCTGCCCGCGCGGGAAGAACACCCGGCGCCCGCCCGGCAGATGACGGATCCGCATCCGGCCGAGCGCGGCCAGCAGCGGACCCGGGCCGGCTTTGGGCAGCACCCGGCGCAGAGCGTCCCCGAACCCCTGCGGCAGTGCGTCGAGTTCGCGCAGCCGCAGCAGATGGTCGAGCCTGCGCAGCAGTTCGCCCGGCCGCTGGGCGAGCAGCTCCAGGGCAGCCGTCATGTCCTTCTCGTGCAGCGCCTGTTCGACGCGTGCCGCCCAGGTGGCCGGCTTGACGCGGACGCCGTCGACCCGCACCGCGTCCGGGTGCGCGGCGGCAGTCCGCAGCAGCGCCTCGCCGAGCGCGCCCTCGGAGGTGTCGGTGGCGCGCAGGACGGCGAACGCGAGCGCGGCCCTGGGATGGCGGGCGTGCTGCTCGTAGGGGTGCAGGATCTCGGCGGCGCGCTTCCAGGGGCCCGGGTGCCGCAGCACGTCCTCGACCAACGAGGGCATCGCCAGGCCGTCGAGTATGCCGAGCAGCTGCCGGCGCAGCGCGCGCGGCAGGGAGCGCATACGGCGAGGGTCGAGCAGGTCGGGCTCGCCGCCGGACCACACGCACAGCAGCCGCAGCACGTCCGTCGCGGTCGTCAGATGCGTGGCCAGGAGCTCGGTCGCCGTCACGCGCGTGTGCCGGTCGAGCAGCAGCGTGCCGAGGGCCAGCGCCTTGGTCTGGCGCACCGGGATGTCCGCCGGGAACCAGCCGAGGTCGGCCGGCGCGTGCGCCAGCAGGATCTTCACGTCGTCCCGGTCCTGCGGAGGCAGCGGGGTGCGCCGGGCCAGCAGCTTCAGCAGGGCCTTGACCGCGTCCGCCTTGGCGTCCGTGCCGAGCGCCAGCAACTTCAGCGGTCCGACGGCGAGTTCGCGCTCGCGGCGCGGCTGCTCCGGCTTCAGAAAGGGGTCTGCCCGGTCGATACGGCGATGACAGATCGGGCAGCCCGCGTAGTCCGTGCCGTCCCAGCACTCCCGGCACACCAGATGTGCGCACGGCGACACCGCGTGCACGCTGCCGACCGTGCCGCACAGCACACACGGCTGGGCCGGCCACTGGAGCAGCAGGGTGAAGATCCGGTCGACGTACAGCTGGAACGTGTCGTCCGGCACCGAGGCCGGGAAGCTGCGGAACATCGGCATATGGGTGCGGTCCGCGCCCAGTTCGGCGTCGATGTGCCCGATCAGCTGTCTGCCCGCGTCCCCGAGCCCGGCGGGCCCCAGCCAGGAGAGCGCCGCGTGCAGCTGCGCCGTCGGTGCGAATCCCCGGTCCAGCAGCTCGGCTTCGAGCGCGACGAGCCCTGGCGTCGTCGACGGGTCGCCCGGGCGTGGCCCGGCCTGGTCGACGTAGACGGTACGAAGGCGGCGGAGCAGCACGGACGACAGTACGGACAAGCGGAGGCCCCCGGCGGGAAGGAAGAGAAGAAGAGAGGCGGGAGGCGGAGAGTGAGCGCGCTGTCAGCGTCAGAAAAGGGAGAAGGAAGCACGCTTGCGGAGCCGCCCCCGCGAACACGACTCTAGGAGGGCGCCTTCGATAAGCGCCACCTATTTATCGTCGAGCAGTGACCGGGCCAACGCCCGCACGGACATGACGAACAGCCGCTCCTCGTTCACCGGCTGCGCGAAGGCGCAGGCGAGCGCCGGGTCGTCGTCAGCGGTCGTCTCCTCGGCGGGCCGCTGGGCGGGCGCGCGCTCCCGATTGCGTTCTACGAGGACGAAGCCCACGACCTGGAACTGCACCGCCCGTACCGCCTCCGCCGCCCGGGTGCCGCGCAGTCCGGCCGCGTGCACCTCGCGCACGAGAGCCTGCCGCGCGGGCAGGAACATCCGCTCGGTCAGGCCGCGTTCGTGGACCATCGCGATCAGATGAGGATGGGCGCGCAGCCGCCGGCGCAGGATGCGCGCCACCGAGACGACCCGCTCGACCGGGGTGCGCCCGACCGGCCGGAACTCGCCCAGGTCGGCCACGGTCCGCTGGACGAGCGCGTCCAGCAGGGACTCCCGGTTGCCGACATGCCAGTAGATCGAGGTCACGGCGGTGCCCAGTTCGGCGGCGAGCTTGCGCATCGTCAGCGCCTCGGGGCCGTGCTGCCTCACCAGGTTCGCGGCCGTGTCCAGGACCTCGTCCCGGGTGAGCGACGGTCTCGCCATGCTGCCCCCAAGTCCGGCTCGTGCACGCGTATTTACCCCGCGGGGCAGGTGCTGTAACTGTGTTACAGGTGACGGCCCATCAGAAGAAGGGGCGGTACGACATGGCACGCGTACGGTACGGCGCACGGACCGAGGCGGAGATCGCCGCCGCGCGCACCGCGAGCTCCAGGCTCCCGGACATCTGGTCCACCGGTGTGGTGGCGATCTGGGAGACCGACCCGGACGCGGTCGCGGCGGTTCTGCCACCACCCCTGAAACCCACGGACCGGCCGCTGGCCCGGGTCAGCGTCAGCAAGGTCGACCTGCCCGGATATCCGCTCGGCGCGGGCTCGTTCGCGGTCGCCGCGGCCCATGACGGCGTCGAGGGCTGGTACCCCCTCGTCATGCCGATGACCCACGAACGGGCCCTGATCGGCGGCCGCGAGGTCTTCGGCGAGCCCAAGAAGCTCGGCGAGGTGGTCGTCGAGCGCGACGGCCTGGTCGTCCGCGCGTTCCTCGCCCGCCACGGCATCGCCTTCGCCGAGGTGCGCGGCGCGGTCGCCGGCGAACTGCCGGTGCCGGAGCCGGTCCAGAAGACCGACTTCTACTTCAAGTTCCTGCCCGCCGTGGACGGTTCGGGCTTCGACGCCGACCCGGTGCTCGTGCACTGTCTGCGCAACGAGAAGGTCCGCAGGCTGGAGCGGATCACCGGCGACGTCGTCCTGCGCGAGTCGATGTACGACCCGGTCGCCGACCTCCCGGTGCGCCGCCTCGTCGAGATCACCATCGGTGAGAAGACCAGCGACCAGCGCGGCAAGGTCGTCGAGCGGGTCGACGCGCGGGCCCTGCTGCCCTACATCCACCAGCGCTACGACGATCCGGCGCAGGTCCTCGACGCGCCTCCCGAGGGGAGTGCCTGATGCTGCGTCTTCCCGGGGGACGACCCCCGGACCTCCGGCCGACAGAGGGGTCGGTGCGAGCGATGTCGGAAGAGGAGCGGCTGTGGATCTGAGGGAAGGGCAGGTCGCCGTGGTCACCGGCGCGGCGAGCGGCATCGGCCTCGCGATGGTCCGGCGGTTCGCCGCCGAGGGGCTCAAGGTCGTCCTCGCCGACGTCGAGGAGGGCGCCCTGGAGAAGGCCGTGGCGGGGCTCCGCGCGGACGGCGCGGACGTGCACGCGCGCGTGGTGGACGTCGGCGAGCGGGAACAGGTCCTGGAGCTGGCGGACTTCGCCTATGAGACGTACGGGGCCGTCCATGTGCTGTGCAACAACGCCGGGGTCGGCTCGGGTGCCGAGGGCCGGATGTGGGAGCACGAGCCGAACGACTGGAAGTGGGCGTTCGCCGTCAATGTGTGGGGTGTCTTCCATGGCATCCAGGCGTTCGTCCCTCACATGATCAAGTCGGGTCAACCCGGTCATGTGGTCAATACGTCCTCCGGCGACGGCGGCATCGCCCCGCTCCCCACCGCCTCCGTGTACGCCGTCACCAAGGCGGCCGTCGTGACGATGACCGAGTCCCTGTACGCCCACCTGAAGGCCGAGCACACGCGCGTGGGCGCCTCCGTCCTCTTCCCCGGCCCGCACATGCTCCGCACCGGCCTGTGGGAGTCGCACCGCAACCGGCCCGAGCGGTACGCCAAGGAACGGCCGCGCAGGACGCCGTACCGCAGCCTCGGCCAATGGGAGGCCGCGATGAAGGAAGCGGGCCGGGAGGTGGAGTTCACCCCGGTCGAGGAGGTCGCCGAGACGGTGGTCGACGGCATCCGCGCGGACCGCTTCTGGATCCTGCCGGCGAGCGAGCACAGTGACGATCGGATCAGGGCGCGGGCGCAGTCGATGCTGGACCGCGCGAACCCGTCGTACCTAGAGAACTTCATCCTGGACTGACTGGACCGAGGGGGTCTCGATGACCGACCAGGACGATCCCTACCTGATCATCTCCTCCGACTGCCACGCCGGACTGCCCACCGAGGAGTACCGGCCCTATCTGGACTCCCGTTTCCACCGGGAGTTCGACGACTTCCTCGCCGGGCGCGACCGGCGCCGCGAGGAGATGACCCGGCTCGGCATCCGCAACGAGGCGTTCGCGAACAAGTGGTTCCAGGACAACGAGGAGGGCCTGCGCGGGGGCTGGGAGACCGCTCAGCGGCTGAAGGAGCTCGACGGCGACGGGGTGGCCGCCGAGGTCGTCTTCCCGGACGCCGACGCCGTCGACAGCCAGACCGCCGCGCCCTTCGGGGTGGGGCTCGGGCTCTCCGGCGATCACGACCCGGAGCTGGGCATGGCGGGTGCGCGGGCGCACAACCGCTGGCTGGCCGACTTCGTCTCCGAGCACCCCGAACGGCACTGCGGAGTGGCCCTGTTGCCGGTCACCGCCCCGACCGAGCGGGTCGTCGCCGAGGTGTACCGGGCCAAGGAGTCCGGGCTCGGCGCGCTGATGATCCCGTCCATGTGGGTCGACAAGGAGCCCTACCACGACCACCGCTACGACCCGGTGTGGGCCGCGGCGGCCGAGTGCGGGATGCCGGTGATGACCCACTCCGGTGCCGCGCCGCGCCATGAGTACGGCGACCACCTCGGGATCTTCGTCTCCGAGGTCACCTGGTGGCCCGCCCGTCCGCTGTGGTTCCTGCTCTGGTCGGGCGTCTTCGAACGCCACCCGGGGCTGAGGTTCGGTGTCGCCGAGTCGGGTTGCTGGTGGCT
Source organism: Streptomyces sp. NPDC001536 (assembly GCF_042894505.1). Taxonomy (NCBI): domain Bacteria; kingdom Bacillati; phylum Actinomycetota; class Actinomycetes; order Kitasatosporales; family Streptomycetaceae; genus Streptomyces; species Streptomyces sp. NPDC001536. The sequence goes on along the minus strand of NZ_JBIAVQ010000005.1, from coordinate 43,240 downwards.
GCCGAACCTGCTGTGGTTCATGGACCGCCTCTACCTCGGCGCACACGGCGGCAAGAAGCTCTCGCCCTTCCAGGAGGTGCGGCGCCCGCCGCACGAGTACCTCGACCGGCAGGTCTTCATCTGCGCGACCAACACCAAGCGCCGCGAACTTGCCCAGCGCTACGAGATCGGCGTCGACAACATCCTCTGGGGCAGCGACTTCCCGCACCCCGAGGGCACCTGGCCCGACACGCGCGCGTGGCTCAAGCGCACCTTCCACGACATCCCGGTGGCGGAGACCCGCCGCATGCTCGGCCTGGCCGCGGCGGAGGTCTTCGGCTTCGACGTGGCGAAACTGACCCCGCTCGCCCGCCGCATCGGCCCCACCCCCGCCGAACTGGGCCAGTCCGCCGACCAGGCGGCCGTGGAGGCGTCCTGGGCGCGCTCGCGCGAGGTCGGCCGGCACTGGCTGACGGACCATGACTTCCCGACCCTGGGGGTGACGCCATGACCGACCGGTACACGGTGATCTCCGCCGACTGCCACGCGGGCGCCGACCTGCTGGACTACAAGCCCTATCTGGAGCGGCGGTACCACGACGAGTTCGACGCGTGGGCCGCGACGTACGTCAATCCCTACGAGGACCTGCTCGCCGACACGGCCGACAAGAACTGGAACTCCGAACGGCGGCTCGCGGAGCTGGAGGAGGACGGGATCGTCGCGGAGGTGGTGTTCCCCAACACCATCCCGCCGTTCTTCCCGTCCGGCTCGCTCATGGCACCTGCACCGGACCCGGCGGAGTTCGAGCGCCGCTGGGCCGGCCTGCGCGCCCACAATCGCTGGCTGGCGGACTTCTGCGCGGCGGCCCCGGGGCGGCGGGCGGGCGTCTTCCAGATCCTCCTCAACGACGTCGAGGAGGCCGTCAAGGAGATCCGATGGGCCGTCGAGGCAGGCCTCAAGGGCGGCCTGCTGCTGCCGGGAACACCGCCGGGCAGCGGGCTCCCGGAGCTCTACTCGTCGACGTACGACCCTCTCTGGGCCGTCTGCGCGGAACTCGGCGTGCCCGTCAACCACCACGCGGGCTCGGCCTCCCCGCCGCTCGGCGACGAACCGGCGGCCCGCGCGGTCTTCATGGTCGAGACGACCTGGTTCTCGCACCGGGCGCTGTGGCACCTGGTGTTCGGCGGTGCCTTCCGCCGTCACCCGGAGCTGAGGCTCGTGCTCACCGAACAGGGGTCGGGGTGGATCCCGGGTGTGCTGGAGATGCTGGACTACTACCACGGGCGCCTGGTCGCCGCCGCGACGCGGGCGTCCACGGCGGAGTCCAAGTTCGGCGCGGGCCTGGCCGCCCGCATGGGCAACGCGCCCTCCGAGGTCTGGCGCGACAACTGCTTCGTCGGCGCCAGCTTCATGCGACCGCACGAGGTGCCGCTGCGCGACCGGATCGGCATCGACAAGATCATGTGGGGGAGCGACTACCCGCACGACGAGGGGACCTACCCGTACTCCCGGGAAGGCCTGCGCTTCGCCTACGCGCGCGTGCCGCGCGCGGAGGTCGCCGCGATGGTCGGCGGCAACGCCGCGCGCGTGTACGGCTTCGACCTGGACCTTCTCGACCCCATCGCGGCGAAGGTCGGCCCGACGGTCGAGGAGATCGCCGAGCCGCTCACCGAGCCACCGGCGGACGCGACGAGCCCGGTGTTCGCGAAGGGGGCGTCGGTACGGGTCTGGTGAGGCACAGGACGGCAGAGGGAGCCGGGGCGGGACCGGCGAGCGTCGGTCCGGACCCGAGGGCGCCCGGGGTGCGATCCTCCCGTCTGTGACCGAACCCACGCATGACGAGGCCCATGGCGGCTCGCTCGCCGAGCGGCTGAACTGGCTGCGGGCGGCCGTCCTGGGCGCCAACGACGGCATCGTGTCCACCGCGGGCCTCGTCGTCGGCGTCGCCGGCGCCACGGACGACCGCTCGGCCCTTCTGACGGCGGGCCTGGCAGGGTTGCTCGCGGGGTCGATGTCGATGGCGGCGGGGGAGTACGTCTCCGTCTCCACCCAACGGGACTCGGAGAAGGCCGCCCTCGCCGTCGAGAAGCGGGAGCTGCGCGAGCAGCCCGAGGCCGAACTGGAGGAGCTCACCGAACTCCTCCAGGGCCGGGGCCTGTCCCGGGACGTGGCCCGCGAGGCTGCCGTCCAGCTCACCGAACGGGACGCCCTGCGAGCCCACGCGCGTGTGGAGCTCGGCATCGACCCCGACCAGCTCACCAACCCCTGGCACGCCGCATGGGCGAGCTTCCTGTCCTTCACGGTCGGCGCCCTGCTCCCGCTCCTCGCCATCGTCCTGCCGCCCACCGACTGGCGCCTGGCCGTCACGGTCGTCTCCTCCCTGGCCGCCCTCCTCCTCACCGGCTGGAGCAGCGCCCGCCTCGGCGCCGCCGACCCGGTCCGCGCGGCCCTGCGCAATGTGGCGGGCGGGGCGCTGGCCATGGGGGTGACCTACGCCGCGGGGACGCTCCTGGGGGCGGCCGGAGTCTGAAACCGCTGATAGTGGCTTTGGCGGAGATCACCAACAAGTAAGCGCGTACCCTCGGTAATACTTGTCAGTAACAACGTCTAGCCGTGGCCGACCAGCGGTTCTACGGTGCGACCATGCCGAACCTGCCCGATGTCGTGCTGTGGTCGATACCCGCCTTCGTGCTGCTCACCGTGGTCGAGGTGATCAGCGTCCGTATCCATCCGGACGAGGACGCCGCCGGATACGAGACGAAGGATGCCGCGACGAGCGTCGGCATGGGCCTGGGAAGCCTGGCCTTCGACTTCCTCTGGAAGATCCCGATCGTCGCGATCTACACGGCGGTCTACGAACTCACGCCCCTGAGCGTCCCCGTGCTGTGGTGGACCGTCCCGCTGATGCTGCTCGCGCAGGACTTCTTCTACTACTGGTCGCACCGCGGCCACCACGTCATCCGCATCCTGTGGGCCTGCCACGTGGTCCATCACTCCAGCGAGAAGTTCAACCTCACCACCGCCCTGCGCCAGCCGTGGACCACGCTGACCGTGTGGCCGTTCTACGTGCCGCTGATCGCCGCCGGTGTGCACCCCGCGGCCCTGGCCTTCTGCTCCTCGGCGAACCTCGTCTACCAGTTCTGGATCCACACCGAGCGCATCGACAAGCTGCCCCGGTGGTTCGAGTTCGTCTTCAACACGCCCTCCCACCACCGGGTCCACCACGCCTCCCAGGGCGGCTACCTGGACCGCAACTTCGGCGGCATCCTCATCGTCTGGGACCGGCTCTTCGGGTCGTTCGTCGCCGAGACCGAACGGCCTGTCTATGGGTTGACCAAGAACATCAACACGTTCAACCCGATCAAGGTCGCCACTCATGAGTACGTCGCGATCGTCAAGGACATCAAGGCGGCGCGCAGTTGGCGCGAGCGCGCGGGGCGGGTGTTCCGGGGGCCCGGGTGGAAACCGGCGCCGGCGGCGGAACCGGCCGAGGAGACCGTGGCCGCGTGAGACGCCTTCTCGCAGAAGCCTTCGCCCTCGCGGCCGTCGTCGACCTGGTCTCCCTGGCCGCCGGCTGGGACGCCGGGCACACCGTCGCCAAGCCCCTCCTGATGCCGCTGCTCGCCGCGTACGCGGCCGCCCGCGGCGCACCCCGGCTCCTGATCGCCGCCCTGCTGTGCGGCTGGGGCGGCGACACCCTGCTCCTCCTCGACGCCGAGCCCGCCTTCCTCGCCGGCATGGGCTCCTTCGCCGCCGGGCACATCTGCTACCTCGCGCTCTTCAGGTCGTACGACGAGGCACGCGCGCGCAGGGCCTTCCTCGCCCCCGTCTACGGCACCGTCCTCGTCGTCACGGTCGCCCTGCTCTGGCCCGACCTGCCCGCCGACCTGCGCGTCCCCGTCGCGGGATACAGCCTGCTGCTCACGGCCATGGCGTACACGGCCGCCACCCGGCTCGGCCTGGTCGCCGGGCTCGGCGGCGCGCTCTTCGTGCTCTCCGACAGTCTCATCGCGACCGGCGTCGCGGAGTGGCCCCAGCCGCCCCGGCCGGACCTGTGGATCATGCTCACCTATATTGCCGCGCAGTCACTGCTGGTCACCGGCATACTCGGCGAGCGACGGCCGCGGGAGTCGGCGTACGGTGAAGTGCGCTCGACCACCCCCTGAGCGCACGTACCACCAGAGACGAGAAGGATCCTCGCCATGCGCGCCACCACCATCCACGCCCCCTTCGACATGCGCGTGGAGGACGTGCCCGACCCCGTGGTGCAGCTGCCTACCGACGCCGTGGTCCGCGTCCTGCGCTCCTGCATCTGCGGCAGCGACCTGTGGGCGTACCGCGGCACGGCCGCCCGGCAGCCGGGGCAGCGCATCGGCCACGAGTTCCTCGGCGTCGTCGAGGAGACCGGCTCCGAGGTGGGCACCGTCCGGCGCGGTGACCTCGTGGTCGCGCCCTTCATGTGGTCCGACGGCGTCTGCGACTACTGCCGCGAAGGCCTGAACACCTCCTGCGAGCACGGCGGCTTCTGGGGCTCCGTCGGCTACGACGGCGGCCAGGGCGAGGCCGTGCGCGTGCCCTTCGCCGACGGGACCCTCGTCCAGCTGCCCAAGGACGCGGCCTCCGACGACCGGCTGCTGACCGCCCTGCTGAGCCTGTCCGACGTCATGGGCACCGGCCACCACGCCGCCCTCGGCGCCGGAGCCCGCGCGGGCGCCACGGTCGCCGTCGTCGGCGACGGGGCCGTCGGCCTGTGCGCGGTGCTCGCCGCCAAGCGGCTGGGCGCCGAGCGGATCATCGCGCTCGGCCGCCACCGGGCCCGTACCGACATCGCCCGCCGCTTCGGCGCCACCGACGTGGTCGCCGAGCGCGGGGACGCGGCGGTCGAGGCCGTCCGCGCACTCACCCGAGGCCAGGGCGCGCACGCCGTCATCGAGGCCGTCGGCACCGAGCAGTCCATGCGCACCGCGATCGACATCACCCGCGACGGCGGCACCGTCGGCTGGGTGGGCGTGCCGCACGGCAGCGGCACCGGGATCGACCTGGGTGTCATGTTCGACCGGAACATCGCGCTGCGCGGCGGTGTCGCCCCGGTCCGCGCGTACATCCCGGAGCTGCTGGCCGACGTCCTGGACGGCACCATCGACCCGTCGCCCGTCTTCGACCTGACCCTCGGTCTGGAGGACGTCCCGGCCGGCTACAAGGCGATGGACGAGCGGACGGCCCTCAAGGTGCTCGTCGCCAACTGACCCTCCCCAGGGCACCTCACCAGCGGATCGGCACCGGCAGCGCCGTCAGCAGCCCCGACACCACGACCACCACGCCCAGCGCGAGGACCTCCGCCCGCGCGGGGGAGCAGGCGGTCAGCGGGTCGGACGCCCGGCGCAGCCGCAGCCGCGCCCACAGGGCGAGCGCCGCGACCACGGCCACGAGCAGCACCTTGGCGAGCAGCACCCGCCCGTACGCGGTCGCCGTCAGCTGGTCCAGGACCGTGCCCGGCGGCATCCGGCGCAATGTGCTGCACAGCCCGGTGGCGGTGATCGCGGCGAGCAGGACGACGGCCACGCGCGCGTAGCGGCCCAGCAGAGCCGCGCCCGCTGCCGTCGGCCCCCACCGGCGCAGCGTCCGCAGCGTGTACAGCAGCCCGCCCACCCACAGCGCCGCACAGGTCAGATGGACCAGGGTCAGCCCCGACCCGACCAACGGGCTCTGCTCGGTCGGGGGATGAGCACGCAGGGACTCCGCCACGACGACCGCGGCCAGCGGCCAGACCTGGGTGACAGGGCGGGCCGAGAGCGAGCACAGGCCCGCCACGAGGAAGGCGTTCACCTCGACGAGCGCGAGCTTGCCGTCCCGCGACTCGTACAGGCCGCCGACGTCGATCTCGGCGAGGCTGTGCGGCACGAGGTTGCCGGTCGCCACGACCGAGGCGAGCCCCAGCGCGGCGACGAAACCGGCGGCGGCCGCGTACGGGGCCCAGCTGCGCGGTGCGGCCGGGGGCGCGCCGGGCACGGCACGGGCCAGCCGGTTCACGAAGAGTTCGCCCACCGGGACGCACAGCGCCGCGAACAGCACCGCCCGCAGCAGCGCGATGCCGCCGACGCCGGGCGCCGCGGCCTCCCCGGTGCCGTGCAGCGCGGTGGAGGGGCCGAGCAGCGGGATCAGCGCGCCGAGCGTCACCAGCACGAGGACGGCGACGGCCCGGCCGGCACCGGAGCGCGGCGACGGCCCGGTCGCGTCGGCGGCCCCGGTCGTGGGTCTTGTCAAGGTCACCTCATGATCTTCACCAGCTGTCGCAGAACCGGGCAAGTCCAGGAAAACAACTGGCGGTACGGCATTCCGCCCAGGGGTACGTTGTCCGGCCGAGGGCCGCTCACGACCACCGCGCGGGGTCCGTCCCCCACGGTCCCGGCGGTCGCGCCCAGTCCGTCGGCCCGCCCGCGAAGGAGACCGGCGGCAGGACGTACCGCAACCGCCCCATGCCGCTGTCCGTCTCGGCGAGCCAGGCACCGGGCCCATCGTACGAAGCGTCCCCGCGCGCGTCGGCCTCGATGCCGTTCAACAGCCACTCCGCCGTCCGGGCCAGCGCCAGCCGTACGAACCGGCTGCCGCCCTCGTCCGCCTGCTCGGCCAGCTCCCGCAGCACGGCCGCCGCCAGCAGATACCCCGTCCCGTGGTCGAGAGCCTGCGCCGGCAGCGCCCCCGGCCGCTCCGTCGACCCCTCCACCGCCGCGATCCCGGTCGCCACCTGCACGAGACTGTCGAACCCGCGCCGCTCGCGCCAGGGCCCGTACGCGCCCCAGGCCGACAACTGCGCGACGACGACGCCCGGCCGCCGTTCCGCCAGCGCCTGCGGCGACAGCCCGAACCGGTCCAGGGCGCCCGGCCGGTACCCGGTGACGACCACGTCCGCCGCCGCGAGCAGTTCCTCGAAGGTCCGCCGGTCGGCCGCCAGGTCCAGCGTCGCCGACCGCTTCCCGAAGCCCGTGTCGGCGTGCTGGTCGGGGAGTTCGGGCAGCCGGGGCGCGTCCAGGCGCAGGACGTCCGCGCCGAGCAGGGCGAGCGTGCGGGTGGCGACCGGGCCCGCGATCACCCGGGTCAGATCCAGGACCCGCAGTCCGGCGGCCGGCAGCAGTGGAGCCGTCGCGTCGAGCGGCGCGAACGCACGCGCGCGTGCGGAGTCGAGCCGGCCCCGCTCGACCAACGGCCGCGCGGCCACCGCCACGGCCTGAGGATGCGCCGCCCACTCCCGCGGCGTCCGCAGCGCGACGGCGAGACCCCCGGCCGCGTACACGGCCTCCTCGACCTCCAGGGCGGACCGCTCGGCGAACGCCGCCTCAAGGGTGTCCGCCGGACCCATCACCTTGAGCAACCGCTCCCGGTGGTGCGGATAGTTGGCATGCGTCCGCACCCAGCCGTCGGCCGTGCGCCAGAACCTGGACAGGGGCGCGAAGGTGACCGGAGCCCGGCCATTGATCAACAGATGCCGCTCGCTGACGAACGCCGTGGCGACGGCCCCGTCGTCCACCCGTACGGCGGGCACCTCGCCGAGCCCGGCCCGCCGCGCCCCCAACTCGGCGGCGGCCTGCGCACATGCCTCGACACAGGCACGAGCCAACTCCCGCACGGGAAGCCGCGCTTGCAGAACGCCCTTGGCATTGACTCCAGTCACGACTTCACTATGCAGTATTGATTCAATCAATCTAGCCGGCGGGAAGCTGGGCACCGCCACTCCTGACACCGGTGCGGGGCATCAGAGCCCCGCACCGGCCCGGTTCGGGCTACTTCACCGCACGCAGCGCGTTGACGATGCCGTAACCGTAGAAGCCGTTCACCCGCTTGCCGCCGACGCAGGTCGCGTCCTGCGTGCCGTCGCCGTCCTGGTCGTAGGAGGCCGGGCAGCCCGGGTTGTCCGCCTGCGCCTTCAGCAGCGCCTGAAGCTGCGCCGGGGACGCCTTCGGGTGCGTCGACTTCAGCAGCGCGGCGACGCCCGCGGCGTGCGGGGAGGCCATCGAGGTGCCCTGAAGGAAGCCGTAGGAGTTGTTCGGCATGGTCGACAGGATGCGGCCGTTCTTCGACGGCGTGTCCGGGATCTGGTAGAGCCGGTCACCGCCCGGGGCCGCGATGTCGACGACGCCGTAACCGTACGAGGAGTAGTACGACTTCAGGTTCTGCACACCCGTCGCGCTGACCGTCACGACACCCGGCAGCTGGGTCGGCACATCGAAGCACTCGTGCGGGTCGATGGTGCGCGTCACCGGCGTGGAGTCGTCGGGGCTGCTGTCGTCGACGAGGGCGTCCGAGTCGAGGTCGTCGTTGGAGTTGCCCGCCGAGGCCAGGTTGAGCGTGCCCTTCTTCTGGGCGTACAGCGAGGCCCGGTTGACCGCGTCGACGATGGCCCGCTGGTCGGGGTCGTCGAGGCAGTTGTACAGCCACGGGTCCACGTAGTAGCTGTTGTTCGTGACCTCGACGCCGTGGTCGGCGGCGAACACGAACGCGCAGACGACGCTCTCCGGGTAGAAGAGGCCGTTGCTCGGGTCGGTCACATTGATGGCCGAGACCTTCACGCCGGGCGCGACACCGGCCACACCGATGCCGTTGCGGGCGGCGGCGATCTCACCGGCCACGTGCGTGCCGTGGTAGTCGTTCACGGTGTACGGCCGCCAGGCGCCCTCGGAGGTGTCCGGGACGCCGCCGTCGCAGTTGGCCGACTGCGAGGCGGAGAAGTTCGGCGCGATGTCCGGGTGGGTGTCGTCGACGCCGGTGTCGATGACGGCGACGGTGACCTTCTTGCTGCCCGGGTTGATCTGCGCGGCCTTGTCGGCGCCGATCGCCCGCAGGTCCCACTGGTCGGCCTCGAGGGGCTCGCTCTCCGCGGTGGCCGCGGAGGCGCTCTCGATCTTCTCGGCCTGTTCCTTCGTCAGGATCTGGGCCGCGCCCTCGTCCGTGGTGCTCGCGGGAGTCAGCGCCGAGGTGCGGGTCGCGCCCGCCGACTGCACACCGCGCACCGCGCGTATCTGCGCGCCGAAGTCGGGGTTGGCCGAGTGGACGACGATCACGCCGATCTTCTCGTACGTGATGACGATCGTGCCGCCCTTGGCGACGACGGCCTTCTTCACCGACGCGATCGTCTTGCGGTCCACCTTGGTGTTGACCACGTACGACAGGTTGGGCGCGTCCGCTGTCTGCGCGGTCGGCGCCGCGTACGGGGCGGCCGAGGCGGCCGCCGGCAGGAAGCCGAGCGAGGCGGTCAGCGACAGAACGACGGGCACGGCGAGCGCGAGCCGACGTCTGGAACGCAGATGAGGCATGGGATCTCCACATCATCCGGAAACGAGAACCGCCCGAACACAGGTGGTGCTCGGGCAGGTACATGACGGGTGGTGCAGTGGCGAAGCTATCTTGCGAAGTCGCTGGCCAGCAATGACCTACCCGGGGTGACTTCGGAAAGAAGCCCGGGCAGTTGAACCGCTCCTCGCGTGCCGCCGTGACGTTGGGCAGGGAGCACGAGCACGATCGAGCCCCCTGGTCACCGCGAGGAACAGAGCCGTCACATGTCCGTCGTACCGAACCCGTCCCCGAACCCAGAACCGTCCCCGTCCACCGTGGCAACAGCACCCGCAACGCGAGGAGACTCCGTGGCTACCGACGCACCGCCCCCCTCGAAAGAGCAACACACACTCCCCAGCACCGAGGAGTTCACCGCGGTGCAGGAGAGCGCGGAGTTCGGTGAACTGCGCCACTCCTACCGCTCCTTCGCCTTCCCCCTGACCGTCGGCTTCATCGCCTGGTACCTGCTGTACGTCCTGCTGTCGAACTACGCCGGCGACTTCATGGGCACCAAGCTGTTCGGCAACATCAACGTCGCCTTCGTCTTCGGCATCGCCCAGTTCGTCACCACGTTCCTCATCGCCTGGTGGTACTCGCGGCACGCCGCCGCGAAGCTCGACCCCAAGGCCGAGGCGATCAAGTCCCGTATGGAGGGCGACGCATGAGCATCGCGCAGCAGAGCGTCCTCGCGGCCGGCGAGGCCAGCGAGCACCGACCACTGATCATCAGCCTCTTCGCGGTGTTCGTCGTCGCGACCCTCATCATCACGGTCTGGGCGGGCCGCCAGACCAAGGACGCCGCCGACTTCTACGCCGGCGGACGCCAGTTCAGCGCCTTCCAGAACGGCCTCGCGGTCTCCGGCGACTACATGTCGGCCGCGTCGTTCCTCGGCATCGCCGGCGCGATCGCCCTCTTCGGCTACGACGGCTTCCTGTACTCCATCGGCTTCCTGGTCGCCTGGCTGGTGGCGCTGCTCCTGGTCGCCGAGCCGCTGAGGAACTCCGGCCGCTACACCATGGGCGACGTGCTGGCGTACCGCATGCGCCAGCGCCCGGTCCGTACCGCGGCCGGCACCTCCACGATCGTCGTCTCGATCTTCTACCTGCTGGCCCAGATGGCCGGCGCGGGCGTCCTCGTCTCGCTGCTGCTCGGCATCACCTCCGACGCGGGCAAGGTCGCCATCGTCGCCCTCGTCGGCATCCTGATGATCGTGTACGTCTCCATCGGCGGCATGAAGGGCACCACCTGGGTCCAGATGGTCAAGGCCGTCCTGCTCATCAGCGGCACGATCCTGATCACCTTCCTGGTGCTGCTGAAGTTCAACTTCAACATCTCCGACCTGCTCGGCACGGCCGCCGAGAGGAGCGGCAAGGGCTCTGCCTTCCTGGAGCCCGGCCTCCAGTACGGCGCCACCGGCACCTCCAAGCTGGACTTCATCTCCCTGGGCATCGCCCTGGTGCTCGGCACCGCGGGTCTGCCGCACATCCTGATCCGCTTCTACACGGTGCCCAACGCCAAGGCCGCCCGTAAGTCCGTGAACTGGGCCATCGGCATCATCGGCGGCTTCTACCTGATGACGATCGCGCTCGGCTTCGGCGCCGCCGCGCTGATCGACCAGAAGGAGATCATCGAGTCCAACCCGTCCGGCAACACGGCGGCCCCGCTGCTCGCCCTGCACCTGGGCGGCGTCGACTCGGCATGGGGCGCGATCCTGCTGGCCACGATCTCGGCGGTGGCCTTCGCGACGATCCTGGCGGTGGTGGCGGGCCTGACCCTCGCCTCGTCGTCCTCGTTCGCGCACGACATCTACGCCAACGTCATCCGCAAGGGCCAGGCGTCCGGCAAGGAGGAGGTCCGCGCGGCCCGCGTGGCGACCGTCTTCATCGGTGCCGCGGCCATCGGCCTGGGCGCCCTCGCCCGTGACCTCAACGTGGCCGGCCTGGTCGCCCTGGCCTTCGCGGTCGCCGCGTCCGCCAACCTGCCGACGATCCTCTACAGCCTGTTCTGGAAGAAGTTCACCACCCAGGGCGCCCTCTGGTCGATCTACGGCGGTCTGATCGTCGCCGTCGGCCTGGTGCTGTTCTCGCCCGTCGTCTCCGGCGACCCGAAGGCGATGTTCCCGGACGTCGACTTCGCCTACTTCCCGCTGAAGAACCCGGGCATCATCTCCATCCCGTTCGGCTTCGCGATGGGCTGGCTCGGCACCGTCCTGTCCAAGGAGGAGCCCGACGCCGGCAAGTACGCGGAACTGGAGGTCCGGTCCCTGACCGGCACCGGGGCCCACTGAGTCCACCGGGAAACCCGCTGTGACCGGCCGCGTCGTAGGTCTCTACGACGCGGCCGCGTCTTACCTCGTGGGATCGGGCACTGTCGATGTCAGTCCTGTCACGTAGGCTCGCAGGTGACGGTAGACGAGTGCTTCTCAAGTGCTCCGCAGTGCTTCGCAGACGAGGGAGGGGGCCCACGTGCTCATCGACACCTACGGCCGGGTGGCCACCGACCTGAGAGTCTCGCTGACCGACCGGTGCAATCTGCGCTGTACCTACTGCATGCCCGAGGAGGGCTTGCAGTGGCTGGCCAAGCCGGATCTGCTCACGGACGACGAGATCGTCCGTCTGATCGACATCGCGGTCACCTCGCTGGGTATCGAGGAGGTCCGTTTCACGGGCGGCGAGCCGCTGCTGCGGCCGGGCCTGGTGGGCATCGTGGAGCGGGTCGCGGCCCTGGAGCCGCGCCCCCAGATGTCCCTGACGACCAACGGCATCGGTCTCAGGCGCACCGCCACCGCGCTGAAGGCGGCGGGCCTGGACCGGGTGAACGTCTCGCTGGACACGCTGCGTCCGGACGTCTTCAAGACCCTGACCCGCCGGGACCGGCACAAGGACGTCGTCGAGGGCCTGTACGCGGCCCGTGAGGCGGGCCTGACCCCGGTGAAGGTCAACTCGGTGCTGATGCCGGGGCTGAACGACGACGAGGCCCCCGACCTGCTGGCCTGGGCGGTCGAGCACGACTACGAGCTGCGGTTCATCGAGCAGATGCCGCTGGACGCCCAGCACGGCTGGAAGCGCGACGGGATGATCACCGCCGGGGACATCCTGACCTCCCTGCGCACCCGCTTCGAGCTGACGGAGGAGGGCTCGGACAAGCGCGGCTCGGCCCCGGCGGAGCGCTGGATCGTCGACGGCGGCCCGCACGTGGTGGGTGTCATCGCCTCGGTCACCCGCCCGTTCTGCTCCGCCTGCGACCGCACCCGTCTGACCGCCGACGGCCAGGTCCGCACCTGCCTGTTCGCACAGGAGGAGACCGACCTGCGCGCGGCGCTGCGCTCGGGAGCGCCGGACGAGGAGATCGCCCGCATCTGGAAGGTGGCGATGTGGGGCAAGAAGGCGGGCGCGGGGTTGGACGACCCGACGTTCGTCCAGCCGGACCGGCCCATGTCGGCGATCGGCGGCTAGAGCAAGCTAGCCCCGCTCTTCCCACTCCTTGAGCAGGACCACGTCCTTCAAGAACCCCCGCACACCAAGGAACTGGGACAGGTGCTCCCGGTGCTCCTCACACGCCAGCCACGTCTTGCGACGCTCCGGCGTATGGATCTTCGGGTTGTTCCACGCGAGCACCCACACGGCATCCAGGCGGCAGCCCTTCGCAGAGCAGATCGGGGCGGGTTCTTCACTCACTGGTTCGTCTCACAAAGTGCCGTGAACAAGGCGACGCCGAGCAGCCACGGGGGGAGCTGCCCGGCGTCGGTCTGTCGCTCCGACGGGGGATGCGGAGCGCGTAGGAAGTATGTCACGGGTAACCCGTCGCCCGGCACTGGAACAACATGATTGATCTGAGCTTTTCTTGAGCTTGGTACGGAGGTGACTTCCGGATTCGGACCCTCCGCCAAGGTCATGTCCGCTCGCGCGGTTCCCCCCGCACACCCGCCTCCGAATCGCCCACGATGTCTTCCGGGAACGATTCCGCGGCGGCCCCCTGAGCGCTCGGCGGAGCGATCATCGGAGGCGTCGGCACGGTGACGAACGTGGACGGCAACGAGGGCGCGTTCTCCCGCCCCGCGTTGGCGATCACCACCGCTACATAGGGAAGCAGAGCCCCCAGCACCAACGCGACGATCGCGACGTGCCGTTCGACGTTCCAGAGCGAGACCGCGAGGATCACCGACGCCGTACGCACAGCCATCGAGATCACATACCGCCGCTGCCGGCCGCGGACATCGTCCTGAAGCCCCTGACGAGCCCCGGTGATCCGGAAAACCTGGGCGTTGCCTGCCGCATGCTGCTTCCGCATCACATTCCACCATCCGCCCGCATCGGACTCTCCCCGGCCCGTACCCACGCCGCCCCCGGCGAAGGAACCGGGCCCGGACACGTCCTACGTTACGCCGCGCCTCCGCCGCCTACGAGACCGGGGCACCTCCCGTCCGGGCGAGCGGCCTGCGCCGTAGCGCGTACGGCTTACTCGACATGCGCCGTACCGCGCACGGGTCGACACTGGGCGTAATGCTCACGTCGAGCCGTACTAGGAGGCAGCCATGGGCTGGTTGTGGGCGATCATCGTGGGATTCGTGCTGGGTCTGATCGCGAAGGCGATCATCCCGGGCAAGCAGCACAGTCCCCTCTGGTTGACGACCATCTTCGGCATGCTGGGCGCCATCGCCGGCAACGCGATCGCGCGTGCCGCGGGCGTCGAGGAGACCTCCGGCATCGACTGGAGCCGCCACGCGTTCCAGCTCATCGCCGCGATCATCATCGTGGGCGTCGGCGACATGCTGTACATGGCGACGCTGGGCAAGAGGAAACAGCGGACCTGAGCGCACTCGCGCCGAGAGGGGCGGCCTCCCGCACGGGAGACCGCCCCTCTCGCTGTGTGCTCAGGCGCCCGTGACCTCGACCGCCGCCAGGTTCTTCTTGCCCCGGCGCAGCACCAGCCAGCGACCGTGCAGCAGGTCCTCCTTGGCGGGAACCGCGTCCTCGGCCGCGACCTTCGCGTTGTTCACGTAGGCCCCGCCCTCCTTCACGGTCCGCCGCGCGGCGGACTTGCTGGCCACGAGACCGACCTCGGCGAGCAGGTCCACGACGAGACCCAGCTCGGCGACCTGGATGTGCGGTACCTCGGAGAGGGCCGCCGTGAGCGTCTTCTCGTCCAGGTCCGCCAGCTCGCCCTGACCGAACAGCGCACGGCTCGCGGCGACCACCGCGGCCGTCTGGTCGGCGCCGTGCACCAGCGTCGTCAGCTCCTCGGCCAGCGCGCGCTGCGCGGCACGGGCCTGTGGACGCTCCTCGGTCTGCCGCTCCAGCTCCTCGATCTCCTCATGGGACTTGAAGCTGAAGATGCGCAGGAACTTGGAGACGTCACGGTCGTCCGCGTTCAGCCAGAACTGGTAGAAGGCGTACGGCGTGGTCATCTCCGGGTCGAGCCAGACCGTGCCGGACTCCGTCTTGCCGAACTTGGTGCCGTCGGCCTTGGTGATCAGCGGCGTGGCCAGCGCGTGCACCACGGCGTCGGGCTCGACCCGGTGGATCAGGTCGGTGCCCGAGGTGAGGTTGCCCCACTGGTCGCTGCCGCCGGTCTGGAGCGTGCAGCCGTGCCTGCGGAACAGCTCCAGGAAGTCCATGCCCTGGAGGATCTGGTAGCTGAACTCGGTGTAGCCGATACCCGCGTCGGAGTTGAGCCGCCGGGCGACGGCCTCCTTCGCGATCATCTTGTTGACCCGGAAGTACTTGCCGACGTCCCGCAGGAACTCGATGGCCGACAGCCCCTGGGTCCAGTCCAGGTTGTTGACCATGATCGCGGCGTTCGGGCCCTCGAAGTCGAGCAGCGGGGTGATCTGCGCCCGGAGCCGCTCGACCCACTGGGCCACGACGTCCGGCGAGTTCAGCGTCCGCTCCGCGGTCGGCTTGGGGTCGCCGATCAGACCCGTCGCACCGCCCACCAGGCCCAGCGGACGGTTGCCCGCCTGCTGGATGCGGCGCATCGTCAGGATCTGCACGAGGTTGCCGAGGTGCAGGCTGGGTGCGGTCGGGTCGAACCCGCAATAGAACGTGACGGGGCCGTCCGCGAACGCCTTGCGCAGTGCGTCCTCGTCAGTGGAGAGGGCGATCAGCCCGCGCCACTTCAGCTCGTCGACGATGTCCGTCACGGTTCTCGTATCTCCTTGGATGATCTTCGGCGGTCGGGTGACAACCAGCTACGAGGTTATACGCCCCGACTGACAGAGCTCATATTGAAGTCCGGCACCCTCAGGGCCGGCATCGCGGCCCTGGTGAACCAGTCGCTCCACTCCCTCGGCAGCGTCTTTTCCGTGCGCCCGGCCTCGGTGGCCCGGCCCAGCAGGTCCACCGGCGACTCGTTGAACCGGAAGTTGTTGACCTCGCCGGTCACCTCGCCGTTCTCGACGAGATAGACGCCGTCCCGGGTCAGACCGGTCAGCAGCAGCGTGGCCGGGTCGACCTCGCGGATGTACCAGAGGCAGGTCAGCAGCAGCCCGCGCTCCGTGTCCGCGACCATCTCCTCCAGCGAGCGGTCCTCGCCGCCGTCCAGGATCAGGTTGTCGATGCCCGGCGCCACCGGCAGCCCGGTCAGCCCGGCGCTGTGCCGGCTGGTCAGCAGGCTGCTCAGCTCGCCCGCCCGCATCCATTCGGTGGCCGTCAGCGGCAGCCCGTTGTCGAACACCGACGAGTCGCCGCCGGAGGAGTGGGCGAGCACGAACGGCGCGGACTCCAAGCCCGGCTCGTTCGGGTCGCTGCGCAGGGTCAGCGGCAGCTCGGTCAGCCGGTCGCCGAGCCGGGTGCCGCCGCCGGGCTTGGAGAACACCGTCCGGCCCTCGACCGCGTCCCGGCCGGACGCCGACCACATCTGGTAGATCAGCAGGTCCGCCACGGCGGTCGGGGGCAGCAGCGTCTCGTACCGTCCGGCGGGCAGGTCGTGCTTCCGCTCGGCCCAGCCGAGGCGCACGGCGAGCTCGGCGTCCAGCGCGGCCGGGTCGACGTCCTTGAAGTCCCGGGTGGAGCGGCCGGCCCACGCCGAGCGCGTACGGTCCGGGGACTTGGCGTTCAGCTCCAGCGTCCCGTTGGGCTGGTCGTGGCGCAGGCGCAGACCCGTCGACGTACCGAGATAGCTGGAGACCAGCTCGTGGTTGGCGAAGCCGTACAGTTCGCGGCCGCCCGCACGCGCGCGTGCGAAGGACTCGCCGAGCGCCGGGGCGAAGTCGGCGAACACCGCGGAGGAGGTCTCGCTGGGCGCGTCCGTGAAGTCGGGGGACGCCGGTACGTCCGTCACCAGCGGCTGCGCGTCCTCGGCGGGTGCCGCACCGCGCGCGGCGGCCTCGGCGGCCCGGACCAGGGACTCCAGCTCGTCCACGGTGACGGCGGCCCGGGACACGACCCCGGAGGCGGTGCCTTCCTTGCCGTCGACGGTCGCGATGACGGTGAGCGTGCGCCCGCGCGTGACGCCGTTGGTGGTGAGCGCGTTGCCGGCCCAGCGCAGGTTCGCCGTCGACTGCTCGTCGGCGATGACGACACAGCCGTCGGCCCGCGACAGCTCCAGGGCACGCTCGACGATCTCGTGCGGCTTGTTCGTACGAGGACTCATCGACCGGCCTCCTGCGTCGTGTTGAGGATGTTGACTCCCTTGAAGAGGGCCGACGGGCAGCCGTGCGACACCGCCGCTACCTGACCCGGCTGGGCCTTGCCGCAGTTGAAGGCGCCGCCGAGGACGTACGTCTGCGGACCGCCGACGGCGGCCATGGAACCCCAGAAGTCGGTGGTGGTCGCCTGGTAGGCGACGTCCCGCAGCTGGCCGGTGATCCGACCGTTCTCGATCTTGAAGAACCGCTGGCCGGTGAACTGGAAGTTGTAGCGCTGCATGTCGATCGACCAGGACCGGTCGCCGACGACGTAGATGCCCCGGTCGACCCCGCCGATCAGGTCCTCCGTCGACATCCCGGCCGGGTCCGGCTTCAGCGAGACGTTGGCCATGCGCTGCACGGGCACATGCCCGGGGGAGTCGGCGAAGGCGCACCCGTTGGACCGCTCGAAACCGGTCAGCTTCGCGATCCGCCGGTCCAGCTGGTAGCCGACGAGCGTGCCGTCCTTCACCAGGTCCCAGGACTGGCCCGCGACGCCCTCGTCGTCGTAGCCGATGGTCGCGAGGCCGTGCTCGGCGGTGCGGTCGCCGGTGACGTTCATCAGGTCGGAGCCGTACCTGAGTTTGCCGAGCTGGTCGAAGGTGGCGAAGGAGGTGCCGGCGTAGGCGGCCTCGTAGCCGAGCGCGCGGTCCAGTTCGGTGGCGTGGCCGATGGACTCGTGGATCGTCAGCCACAGGTTGGACGGGTCGACGACCAGGTCGTACACGCCCGACTCGACACTGGGCGCCCGCATCTTCTCGGCGAGCAGCTCCGGGATCCGCTCGAGCTCGCCGTCCCAGTCCCAGCCGGTGCCCGTGAGGTACTCCCAGCCGCGGCCGACCGGCGGCGCGATGGTCCGCATGGAGTCGAACTCGCCGCTCGACTCGTCGACCGACACCGCGGTCAGCGACGGATGCAGCCGCACCCGCTGCTGGGTGGTCACGGTCCCGGCGGTGTCGGCGTAGAACTTGTTCTCGTGGACGGTCAGCAGTGACGCGTCGACGTGGTTGACCCCGTTCGCCGCCAGCAGCCGCGCGCTCCAGTCGGCGAGCAGTCCGGCCTTGTCCTCGTCGGGCACGGTGAACGGATCGATCTCGTACGACGAGATCCAGGTCCGCTCGGAGTGCACCGGCTCGTCGGCGAGCTCGACACGCTCGTCCGAACCCGCCGCCTTGATCACCTGGGCGGCCAGCTTCGCCATCGCCACGGCCTGCGAGGCGACCCGCGCCGCCGCGTCCATGCTCAGATCCACGCCCGACGCGAAACCCCATGTGCCGCCGTGCACGACCCGTACCGCGTACCCGAGGTCCGTGGTGTCCGACGACCCGGCGGGCTTGGCGTCCCGCAGCCGCCAGGACGCGCTGCGCACCCGCTCGAACCGGAAGTCCGCGTGCTCGGCGCCCAGCGCACGCGCGCGTGCCAGCGCGGCGTCGGCCAGGGCGCGTAGGGGAAGCGCTGTGAAGGCTTCGTCGATGGTATGAGGCACCGAGGTATCTCCCTGCTCTCGTGACCTGTGGACTCCGATCATGTCGTGCGCGCGGCTCCGGAGACCATAAGTTTCCGTGCGTGGTCGCCGTCTTCTGTAGGGACCCGACAGTGCGGCCCCTGAGCCACTGTCGGTGCCCGAATGTCCGCGCGCGGGGGCAGACCGATAGGTTTCGAAGGAAGCCGCCTGCCATCGAGATGCCGGGCGGGTGAGTTCAGACCGCTATGGAAAGGGTGATCCGTTGAGCCGCTCGGTTCTCGTCACCGGAGGCAACCGGGGCATCGGCCTCGCCATCGCCCGAGCTTTCGCCGAAGCCGGCGACAAGGTCGCGATCACGTACCGCTCGGGTGAGCCACCGGCCGCCCTGACGGAACTGGGCTGCCTCGCCGTCAAGTGCGACATCACCGACACCGAGCAGGTGGAGCAGGCCTACAAGGAAATCGAGGACGCGCACGGTCCCGTCGAGATCCTGATCGCCAACGCCGGCATCACCAAGGACCAGCTCCTGATGCGTATGTCCGAGGAGGACTTCACGTCCGTCCTCGACACCAACCTCACCGGCACCTTCCGCGTCGTCAAGCGCGCCAACCGCGGCATGCTCCGCGCCAAGAAGGGCCGCGTCGTCCTCATCTCCTCGGTCGTCGGTCTGTACGGCGGTCCCGGCCAGGCCAACTACGCCGCCTCCAAGGCCGGCCTGGTCGGCTTCGCGCGGTCCCTCGCCCGTGAGCTCGGCTCGCGCAACATCACCTTCAACGTCGTCGCGCCCGGCTTCGTCGACACCGACATGACCAAGGCGCTCACCGACGAGCAGCGCGAGAACATCGTCAAGCAGGTGCCGCTCGGTCGTTACGCGCAGCCGGAGGAGATCGCCGCGACGGTGCGGTTCCTCGCCTCGGACGACGCCTCGTACATCACTGGAGCCGTCATCCCGGTTGACGGCGGACTGGGAATGGGTCACTGAACACCATGGCTGGAATCCTCGAGGGCAAGAAGATCCTCATCACCGGTGTGCTGATGGAGTCCTCCATCGCCTTCCACACCGCCAAGCTGGCCCAGGAGCAGGGTGCGGAGATCATCCTCACCGCGTGGCCGCGCCCGACCCTCACCGAGCGCATCGCCAAGAAGCTGCCCCGGCCGGAGAACGTCAAGGTCCTGGAGCTCGACGTCTCCAACGACGAGCACCTCGCCCGCCTGGAGAGCCAGGTCCGTGAGCACCTCGGTGACCGGCTCGACGGTGTCGTGCACTCCATCGGCTTCGCGCCGCAGGACGCGCTCGGCGGCAACTTCCTGAACACGCCGTTCGAGTCCGTGGCCACCGCCATGCACGTCTCCGCCTTCTCCCTGAAGTCGCTGACCATGGCGCTCCTGCCGCTGATGACCGAGGGCGGCTCCGTCGTCGGCCTGACCTTCGACGCGCAGTTCGCCTGGCCGCAGTACGACTGGATGGGCCCGGCCAAGGCCGCCCTGGAGGCCACCAACCGCTACATGGCGCGTGACCTGGGCAAGCACGACATCCGCTGCAACCTGATCTCGGCCGGTCCGATCGGCTCCATGGCTGCGAAGTCGATCCCCGGCTTCGCCGAGCTGGCGTCCGTGTGGGACAGCCGCTCCCCGCTGGAGTGGAAGCTGGAGGACCCGGAGCCGGCCGGCAAGGGCGTCGTCGCCCTGCTGAGCGACTGGTTCCCGAAGACCACCGGCGAGATCGTCCACGTGGACGGCGGTCTGCACGCCATCGGCGCGTAACGCCGCCGCTGAGCCTCGGCCGACATCGAGGGGCCGCACCCTTTCCGGGTGCGGCCCCTCGGCGCGTCCGCGCGGAGTAACCCGTTCGGCCTATCCGGTCGGGCGGGGGAGCGGTACAACCGCGCACTCTGGATTACGCGTTCACCGCGCGATTCCCTCCCCAGCACGGCCGAGGAGGTCCCCTTGTGCGCCTGTCCCGCAGCCTGGCCCCAGCAGCCGTCGCCGTAGCCCTCCTGCTGACCCTGCCGCACGACGCGTCGCCGCACGCACGCGTGGAGAGACCGAAGGCCGAGCAACCGGATCTGTTCGGCGCCGCCTGTTACAGCAGGGTCAACGGCTCCCGTGTGACCGCGTACTGCCACAACCCGTACCCCGACGTCGACCGCGTCCGGCTGCACATCGAGTGCGACCGCTGGTGGGACGTCGACAGCGACGGTGCCCCGGTCGAGGCCGGACCCGCGCAGACCGTACGGCTGGACGGCCGCTGCTGGAAGGAAGTCCGCTCGGTGTGGGTCAGCCACCAGAAGCGGTGAACCGGCCCGGCCGGCACAGGAACGGATAGCCCGCCGCCTCCGCCGCGGCCGTCTCCGCGTCACCCGCGCGGATCGCGTCGACGAGCCGCGCGTGGTCCATGTACGTCTCCGGCGTCAGCTCCTCGCCGACGTCCTCGCGCAGCCAGTCCCGCAGCACCTCGCCCAGATCCGCGTACATCGCCGACATCACGTCGTTGTGCGAAGCCGCCACCACCGCCAGGTGGAAGGACGAGTCCGCCGTCACGAAGGCCTCCGCGTCCCCCGACTCCCACGCCTCCTCACGCCGTACGAGAAGCGCTTCGAGCTGCTTGAGGTCCTTCTCCGTACGCCGCGCGGCGGCCAGCCTCGCCGCGGACGACTCCAGCGTGGAGCGCAGCTCGGCGATGTGCCGGGGGTCGGCGTCGGCGAACCGGCGGTGCATCACACCGGCCAGCTCGCTGGTGGCCACGACATAGGTGCCCGAGCCCTGGCGGATGTCCAGCAGGCCGTTGTGCGCGAGTGCGCGGACGGCCTCGCGCACCGTGTTGCGGGCCACCCCGAGCTGCTCGACGAGCTCCGGTTCGGTCGGGATGCGCGAGCCGACCGGCCACTCGCCCGAGGTGATCTGCTGCCGTAGCGCCGCGATGACCTGTTCGGACAGCGCCGATCGACGGGGGTGGCTCAGAGGCATGGCACACCTTCGCATGGGATCGCCGACCCGGGGCAGCCGGGGGATGGACAACCAATCATCCCATGATTCTATGATGGGCGGCATGGCAAGCGAGGAAACCCGGACGATGACGTCCCCGCACATCCGCAGCTCGGCGGCGAGCGAACCCCCGGCGACGGCCACACGCGCGTGGCCGGCCCGGCTGCTCGTGCTCGGCATCGTCCTGGCCGCCGTCAACCTGCGCCCCGCCATCACCAGCCTCGGCGCGCTCCTGGAGGAGGTCCGCGACGGCCTCGGCATGAGCGGGAGCGTGGCCGGGCTGCTGACCTCCGTGCCCCCGCTCTGCTTCGCCTTCTTCGGCGTCCTGGCCCCACGCCTGGCCCGCCGCTTCGGACCGGGAGCGGTGGTGTGCGCCGGCATGGTCGCCATCACGGCAGGCCTGCTCATACGGCCGTACACGGGCGGCACGGTCGGCTTCCTGGCCGCCAGCGCCCTCGCCCTCATGGGCATCGCCGTCAGCAACGTCCTGATGCCCGTCATCGTCAAGAGCTGGTTCCCGGACCGCGTCGGCTCCATGACCGGCCTCTACTCGATGGCCCTCGCCCTGGGCACCTCCACCGCGGCCGCCGTGACCGTGCCGGTCACCGACAGGCTGGGCGGCGACTGGCAGACCGGGCTCGCGGTCTGGGCGGGGCTGGCCGCCGCGGCCGTACTGCCGTGGATCCCGTCCGTACGGCGGCGAGGGGCGGCGCCCGCCGCCGAGGAACCCGCGCGCGAGGAGCGGCCCGCACTGCGGATCACCCGCAGCCGTACCGCCTGGGCGCTCGCCGTCTTCTTCGGACTCCAGGCCACCGCCGCCTACATCACCATGGGCTGGATGGCCCAGATCTTCCGGGACGCGGGCGTGCCCGCGAGCACGGCCGGACTGCTGCTCGCCGTCACGATGGTGATGGGCGTACCGCTCGCCTTCGTCATCCCGCGCCTGGCCACCCGGCTGCCGCACCAGGGCCCCATCGTCCTCGTGCTCGGCGTCTGCGGCCTCGCCGGATACGCCGGCCTCTACTTCGCGCCCGCCTCCGGAGCCTGGGTCTGGGCCCTGCTGCTCGGCGTCTCCAACTGCTCCTTCCCGCTGGCCCTGACGATGGTCGGGATGCGGGCCAGGACCGGCGCCGGCGTCGCCCAGCTGTCCGCGTTCGCGCAGAGCACCGGCTATCTGATCTCCATCCCGGGCCCGCTCCTGGTCGGCGTGCTCTACCAGCACAGCGGCGGCTGGGGCCTGCCGATCGCCCTCATGGCCGCCCTGATGGTCCCGCAGATGGTCGTGGGCGTCCTCGCGGGACGTGACAGGACGGTCGAGGAAGAGGCGGCCCGCTGACGCCACCCCGGCGGATCCGGTGCCGGTCGGGGGTGCGAGACTGGCCGTATGCCAGTGCTCGACCCGAACCCGCAGAACGGCCAGAAGAAGATGCTGCTCGTCTTCGGCGCGTTCCTCGCCATCTTCGTGATCATCGCCGTCATCGCGTCGATCGCCTCCCCCTGAACCGGCATGGTGGGGCTAGCCCCACCATCCCCTAGGGGGCGGGTCTCAGGGTCAACTGGGTGGATCACCGGATGGGTTGAGGGCCCGGGATTCCGTAACTTCGAGATGTGACCGCGGCACAGCGGACCACCGGCCCACTCGAAGACGCGGAGGCAACCATGTCGGCCCCTACGCACACCCCGCCCCACCCGGCGACCCGGGGACGCGTCGACATCCGGCTGCCCTGGTGGGCCCTCGCCCTGCCGACGCTCGCCTTCATCACCCTGCTCGCGCTGATCCTGAACCCGTCCGACGCGCACGCCGCCGCGGACGATCCCCTGATCACCCAGCTCTTCCAGCGCATACAGCAGCTGGTCACGCGCTGAACACCCCGACGGAACCGGTCCTCCACCGCCTCCACGCACTGGTGGAGCCGCATGTCAACTCCCTGCGCCTTATGGCCTGTTTCATGCGAAGCTGGGTCTCATGAGCGTCGCAGAATCCCGCAGGATCGTCCTCTTCCGGCATGCGAAAGCCGACTGGCCACAGGTGACCGACCACGAGCGGCCGCTCGCCGACCGGGGCCGGAAGGATGCCGCAGAAGCCGGGCGCAGGCTGGCCGACACCGAGATCCCCGTCGACCTGGCCCTGTGCTCCACCGCGACCCGGACCCGCGAGACCTGGAAGCTGGCCGTGCAGGAGTTCGCGCACCGGCCGAAAACCGTCTACGAGGAGCGGGTCTACGAAGCCTCGCCCGGCGAACTGATCGCCGTGCTCAACGAGACCCCCGACGACGCGCGGAACATCGTCCTGATCGGCCACAACCCGGGTGTGCAGGGCCTCGCCGACATCCTGGCCGGCTCGGCCGAGGGCGATGCCCGCGAGCGGATGAACCGCCGCGGCTTCCCGGCCGCCGCCTTCGCCGTCCTGTCGTTCACCGGCCCCTGGAAGACCCTGGAGCCGGGCACGGCCACGCTTCTGGACTACTGGGCACCGTCCGAATGATCCGACCGATGTGAGAACCCTGTGCGAAGGGCCCGGCACCACACTGGTGCCGGGCCCTTCGCGACGCAGTACGACGGTTCAGTCGATCTCGTCGTGCGTGTCCGCCGCCTCGACCTCTTCGCGGGTCACGCCCAGCAGATACAGGACGGTGTCCAGGAACGGCACGTTCACCGCGGTGTGCGCCGCCTCCCGGACCACCGGCTTGGCGTTGAAGGCGACCCCGAGGCCGGCCGCGTTGAGCATGTCCAGGTCGTTGGCACCGTCGCCGATGGCCACGGTCTGCGCCAGCGGCACCCCCGCCTCGGCCGCGAACCGGCGCAGCAGCCGCGCCTTGCCCGCCCGGTCCACGATCTCGCCCGTGACCCGGCCGGTCAGCTTGCCGTCGACGATCTCCAGGGTGTTGGCCTGGGCGAAGTCCAGCCCGAGGCGCTCCTTGAGGTCGTCGGTGACCTGGGTGAACCCGCCCGAGACGACACCGACTTGGTAGCCGAGGCGCTTGAGCGTACGGATGAGGGTGCGGGCACCGGGGGTCAGCCGCACCTCGGTGCGCACCTTGTCCACGACCGAGGCGTCGAGCCCTTCGAGGAGGGCCACACGCGCGTGCAGCGACTGCTCGAAGTCCAGCTCCCCGCGCATCGCGGCCGCCGTCACCTCGGCGACCTTGTCCTCGCAGCCGGCGTGCGCGGCGAAGAGCTCGATGACCTCGTCCTGGATGAGCGTCGAGTCGACGTCCATGACCACGAGCCGCTGAGCGCGCCGGTGCAGCCCGGCCGCCACGACGGCGACGTCCACGCCGAGCGCGGCGGCGTCGGTCACCAGAGCGGTCCGCAGGGGCTCGGTCTCCACGCCGGAGACCGCGAACTCCACCGCGGTCACCGGGTACTTGGCCAGCCGGAAGATACGGTCGATGTTGCCGCCGGCCTTGGTGATCCTGGCGGCGGTCGCGGCGGTCGCCTCCGCGGTGAGCGGGTGCCCGAGCACGGTGACGAGGGAACGGCCGAGGCCACGGGGCCGGTTGTCGCCCAGGCCGGAGATGATCTCGGCCTGCATCTTCATCGACTCCGCCCAGCTGTGGACGGTCTTGCGCAGGTCGCCCTCCAACCCGCGCGACGGCTCGGTCACGAGCGCGCACAGCACCATGCGGCCACGGGTGACGACCTGCTCGATGTCGACCACGTCGACGGAGTAGGCGGCGAGAGTGTCGAAGAGTCCGGCTGTGATGCCCGGCCTGTCCTTGCCGAAGATCTTGACGAGAAGAGTGGGGACGTCGGAGGTCTGCGAAGCGCTCATGGTGTACCCACCGTATCCGGCACCCAGTGCCTTCCGCCCCTGAGGTCCGCCTGACGGACAGGGAACACTGAGCGTCGCTCAAGTGGCGGGTGCCTTACGTGGCGGCTACGACTCTATGGGCACATGTCGGGCGACCGGACCGACGGTTACCGGCCAAGCGGCCGGCGTGCCGGGGACCGGGACGGCGCAGGCCGTGGAACCGCCGGGGCCGGCCCCCGCTCCCGTGCGTCCGGAACGGACCACCTCGGCCCGCGTCACCTCCGTCCCTTCGGCCTCCCCGGCGGGGGAGGAGGCGGCGGTGGCGGCGGAGGACCGCCGTCGGGCGTGGACGGCTCGCGACCTCCGGGTGCACGCCGAGGCGGCGGCTCGATGGGACGCACCACGGTGGGCGCCCCGTACATGTCGTCACCGTCCGGCGGCGACTCGTCGTCACCGGACGGTCGCACACCCCCGGCAACCGGATCGCCCTCACCCCGCCAGGCGCCCTCACCGGGCCGCGCCCCCCGCGGTGCGCCCGAGGGCGAGCGAGGCTGCCCTGGAGGGGGCGTCCCGGGCCGCCGGCTGCCCTCGCCGGGCGCGGCCCCTTGCCCCGGCGGTGCGCTGGAAGGTGAGCGTCCTTGCCCCGGAGGGGGCGTCCCGGGCCGCCGCCAGCTGCCCTCCCCGGGCGCGGCCCCCTGCCCCGGCGGCGGACCCGGAGGAGAGTAGCCCTGCCTGGGGGGAGGCGTCCCCGGTCGCCTGCCGCCTTCCGCGGACTGCGCCTCTCGGCCCGGTGGCCGTCCGCGTCCGGGCGGTGCGTCCCGAGGCGGTCGCGCATCCTCCGGTTCCCGCAGCTCCTCCGGCACCTGGAGGTAGGGATTGGTGGCAGGGTTCGGGGGCCGGTACGGCGCACCCGGCGTATACGGTCCGGACTCGCCAGCCGCGGGCATCGCCCCGGCCCCGCCCCCGCGCGGCGCACCCCGGGAATCGCCCGAGTACGGGTCCGCCCCCGACGTCCCCGCGTACGGCGCCCCCTGCGAAGGCCCCGGCTGCGACACCGGCGCGGACTCGCCCGGGTACCGCCCGGGCGCCCCTGGATACGCCCCGGCCCCGCCCGCGTACGGCGGCTGCCCGCCGCCCGGCACCCCGCCCGCACCACTCAGCGCCAGCGGCGCCGCCCGGTTCCCCGCCGCCCCGGTCGCCCGCGCGAGCAGCGCACCGACGGCGCCCGCACCCGCGCCCCACAGGGCACCGAGAAGCAGGGCCATACCCAGTTGCCCGTGCAGCTCGATGCCGGCCCCGAACGCGTCGAACCCGAGCACCGACAGCGAGGCGTCCACGGACACCTCCGTCATCCAGGCGAGCAACGGCAACGCCAACGCCGTCACGATCCCCAGCCGCAACGCACAGCGCCCGGCGAAACCGAGGGCACCGGAATCCCGTCCCCGCGCACTCCCCGTGTCGCCCCCTGAACCTCGTACACCCGCCGGGCCCCCGGCCTGCGCCGACCCCGGGACAGGTACCCCCACCGGCGTCCGCACCGCGGTCAGGACCCCCGCGAGCAGGATCATCATCACCGCCGCGACCCCCAGCAGCCACACCCGCCCGTCCAGCTCCGCGAGCCGCGACAGCGACACGGACTGGTCGCGTTCGGAGCTCAGGAGGTCGTCCAGGGGGTGGGGGAGGAAGTTGGCCAGCGGACCCGTCGCGCGGCCGTCCCACGGCACGAACAGACCGATCGGGATGCCCAGCCAGGTGCCGTTGGGTGTGCCCAGCAGCGCCGCGCCCGCGATCCGCTTGGGGTGATCGTCGCCGATCGAGGCGTACGCCGCCGCCGCGAGCCCCGCCGCCACCGCGACCAGCAGGACCGTCACCAGGGCGGACACCGCGGGGCGTACGACGCGATGCACCGCGTCCCAGCCGCGAGGCAACGGTGTGCGGCGCGAGGCCAGCAGGGCGATCAGCAGGACGCCGGCCGACCAGACCAGGCCCCCGAGGAGCGTCGGCACCGTGTCCACCGTGAAGCCGACCGCCGCCTTCGCGTCGACCAGGTCGCCGATCTGGTCGGGGAGCAGTCCACCGATGTCCCCGACATCGCCGAGGCCGGGGATCTCGAGCCCCCCGCCCCCTCCACCGCCGCCGGGCAGGTCGTCGAGGCCGAGCGCGCTGCCGTCGATCGTGATGACGTCGTGGCCCGCCCAGGCCAGCCCGCCCAGCGTGGCCACGAAGAGCGCGACCACCGCACCCGCGCGCGCGAGGAGTTCGGCCGGTGCGACGACAACTCCGGCCGCCCGTAAGGACCGTAGGAAGAACCATGACAAAAGGAGCGCCCCGACCAGGCTCACACCCAATGGCGTGATCTCGATGGCCGTCGCCGCCTCCGCGCCCGTCAAGCCGAAAGCGGACACATCGCCGGACGGTGTCACCGAACCACCCGCCCCAAGCGCCACTACCGCCGCGGTCATCGGGCCGAGCGATGCCGCCGAGTCGGCCTCCAGCAGGTGCAGGCCGAGTGCGGCGACGCCCGCCATCCCGATCAACGCCCAGCTCACGGCGGCGATCGCGGACAGCAGGATGTCTCCCCACGGCAACTTCGAGCCGTGCTTCGTGGTCCCGATGCTCATGGACGCGCTCATGGCAGACCCCCCGATCCGCGGCGCGGCCGATCGCCGCGCATGTCCCCCTCGCGTGGATTACCACTCTCCGGGTCGGTTTCAACCCCGTCAACGGAACCGGTCGAAGCGTGTGCGCGTGGTCTTCACAAGGCCCGACTTTCGGTCAGGGGGCGGAGCCTGAAATAGTTCCCGACGATGTTCGACATCCCTAGACTCCCTGTGTTGGGGGTAACTCGGGGGACTACTCATGGGGCATGGAGTGCCGGAACTCGTACTGGAATTGAATGGACGTACCTGGACGCTAGACGTGTCCAGGCCCTACACCCTCGGACGCGATCCGCAGGGTGACATCGTGCTCGACGACGCCAGAGTGTCCTGGCGGCATGCCACGATCAGCTGGAACGGCCGCAGTTGGGCCATCGAGGACCACGGCTCGACGAACGGCACGTTCGTGCAGGGCCAGCGGATCCACCAGCTGGAGCTCGGTCCCGGCTCGGCGGTCCACCTCGGCAACGCGACCGACGGACCGCGGGTGAGCCTCTCCGGCACCTCGGCCCCGGCCGCACAGCCGCAGGCGCAGCCGTACGCCGCCCAGGGCGCCCAAGGTGGTGCCCCGGCCGCGAACCCCGGCTGGGCCCAGCAGGCCCCGCCGCACCAGCAGGCCCCGCAGGCCGGCTGGCAGCAGCCGCAGCAACAGCCCTCTGTCGGGAAGGTTCCGCAGCAGCAGGGCCCCGGCGACGGCGCGGGGGCGCCGCCGGTCTACGGCGACCGCAGCCCGACCACGTTCCACCAGTTCTCGATCGGCCGCGTGATGCGGATCGGCCGTGCCCTGGAGAACGAACTGGTCGTCTCCGACCTGCAGGTCTCCCGTCACCACGCCGAGTTCCA
Source organism: Streptomyces sp. NPDC001536 (assembly GCF_042894505.1). Taxonomy (NCBI): domain Bacteria; kingdom Bacillati; phylum Actinomycetota; class Actinomycetes; order Kitasatosporales; family Streptomycetaceae; genus Streptomyces; species Streptomyces sp. NPDC001536. The sequence continues at coordinate 14,603 of NZ_JBIAVQ010000005.1, read as the reverse complement.
CTCGACGCCCGACGGGCGCATGGAGATCCGCGACCTCGGCTCGCACAACGGCACCTACGTCAACGGCCAGCCGATCGCCAAGGGCGGCTCGATACTGCTCGGCCCGACGGACATCGTCGGTGTCGGTCACTCGACGTTCCGGATCGTGGGCGACCGCCTCGAGGAGTTCGTCGACACCGGTGAGGTCTCCTTCTCGGCCCGCCATCTGACCGTCACGGTCGACGGCGGCAAGCAGATCCTCAAGGACGTCTCCTTCGGCGTCCCGGAGAAGTCGCTGATCGCGGTCATCGGCCCCTCCGGTTCCGGCAAGTCGACGCTGCTCAAGGCGCTGACGGGCTACCGGCCCGCCAACCAGGGCGACGTCCTCTACGACAACCGGAACCTCTACAAGCAGTTCGCCGAACTGCGCCAGCGCATCGGTCTGGTCCCGCAGGACGACATCCTGCACAAGGAGCTGACCGTCAAGAAGGCCCTCAAGTACGCGGCCAAGCTCCGCTTCCCCGCCGACACCACCGGCGCCGAGCGTGAGGCCCGTATCGACGAGGTACTGCGCGAGCTGAAGCTGGACATCCACAAGGAGAAGAAGGTCACCTCCCTCTCCGGTGGCCAGCGCAAGCGTGTCTCGGTGGCCCTGGAGCTGCTGACCAAGCCGTCGCTGATCTTCCTGGACGAGCCGACCTCGGGCCTCGACCCGGGCATGGACCGCGATGTCATGCAGCTGCTGCGCGGCCTCGCCGACGACGGCCGTACGGTCCTCGTCGTCACCCACTCCGTGGCCGAGCTGGCGATCTGCGACAAGCTGCTCGTGATGGCTCCCGGCGGTGCGGTCGCCTACTTTGGCCCGCCCGAGGAGGCGCTGAACTTCTTCGGCTACGACACCTGGGCCGACGTCTTCTCCGCCTTCGAGAACTACCGCGACTACGACTGGGCGGGACGCTGGAAGGGCTCGCAGCACTACCAGATGTACGCCGCGGACATCGACGCCGTCGCGCCGCAGTCCGTACAGATGCCGCCCATGCAGGCGATGCGGCCGCCCAAGCCGCAGGGCTGGATGTCCCAGTTCGTCACGCTGGTGCGCCGCTACGTCTCGGTCATCGCCTCCGACAAGGGCTTCCTGGCCCTGACCGTGATCCTGCCGCTCGTCCTCGGCTCGGTGAGCCTCCTCATCGACCAGGGCAAGGACCTCCTGGTCAACACGGAGATCAACCCGAACACCGGCAAGCCCGTCGCCAACGGCACCGCCCTCACCGTCCTGCTGATCCTCGCGGTGGGCGCCTGCTTCGCCGGCGCCGCCAACTCCGTCCGTGAGCTGATCAAGGAACGGGTCATCTACGAGCGGGAGCGCGCGACCGGCCTGTCCCGGTCCGCGTACCTGATGTCCAAGGTGTTCGTGCTCGGCTTCGTCACCGTGCTGCAGGGCCTGATGGTCGGCGTCATCGGCTTCTCCAGCCGCAAGGTCCCGGACGAGGGGCTGCTCCCCGGCGTCCCGATCCTGCTGGAGCTGTGCATCCCGATCATGGCGCTGGGCTTCACCGCCATGATGTTCGGTCTGATCATCTCGGCCCTGGTGAAGACCGCCGAGAAGACCATGCCGCTGCTGGTCATGTTCGCGATCGTCCAGGTCGTCTTCACGGGCTGTCTGTTCCCGCTGGCCAACTCGGTCGGCGTCAACGAGCTCTCGTACCTGATGCCGTCGCGCTGGGCGGTCGCCGCCGCGGGCGCCACGCTCGACTTCAACAACATCAGCCCGCCGGCCAAGGGCGACAGCAACGACCCGCTGTGGGAGAACACCCTTGGCGCCTGGGGCATGGACATGGCCGCCCTGATCGTCCTCGGCGTGATCTGCGGCTTCTTCGTGGCCCGCTTCCTGCGCCGCCACGAGCCCGAGGTCATGCGCAAGTAGTCGCGTCCGTACGACGGTGAAGGGCGGCACCCCGGTGGGGGTGCCGCCCTTTGGCGTGCTTCGCCTTACGCAGGCGTACGAGAGGTCCGCGCAGCCTCAGTACGCGCCGTTGACGTTGTCGATCGAGCCGTACTTGTCGGCGGCGTAGTTGGCGCTGGCGACGATGTTGGCGACCGGGTCGTACTGGCTGAAGGGGGTGCCGGAGACGTGGTACGCGTCGAAGGTCGGCTTGATGATCTGGAGCAGACCGATCGACGGGGTGCCGTTGATGGCGTTGATGTCCCAGTTGTTGATCGCGTTCGGGTTGCCCGAGGACTCCCGCATGATGTTGCGGTACAGACCGTTGTAGGTACCCGGGATGCCCTTGGACTTCATGATGTCCAGGGACTCCTTGATCCAGCCGTCGAGGTTGTTGGCGTAGGTCTTCGCGGCGACGGGCTGGACGGCGACGCGCTTGGCGGAGCGGCTCGCGGCCTCCTTCGCCTTGCGCTCGGCCTCGGCCTTCTTCTCGGCCGCGGCCGCGGCCGCCTTCTTCTTCGCGGCGGCCTCGGAGGCGGCCTTGGCGGCGGCCTTCTTCGCGGCGGCGGCCTTGGCGGCCTGGGTCTGCAGACTGGTGTCGGCGAGCTGCTCGGTCACGTCCGACTGGAGGCCCTTGAGCTGCTCGGAGCTGTACGCGACCTTCGCCGAGGAGGCGGCCTCGCTCGTGGTCGTCTCCGCGTTGCTGGGAACGGCGGAGAACGCGAGGGCGGCGGCGCCGAGCGTGGCGACACCGGCGAGGGCGACCTTGTGGCGCTTGGTCAGCGCGCGACTGTGGCTCTTCTTGGACATGCGGGGACCTCTTCGAATAGCGCGGAGGTCGCTCTTCGTGCAAAAGCCGCGGGCGGAACCCGCGGCGGTGAGCGACGGCTGCCATTCTTAGCGGCCGCAAAAATGTGTGGCAAAGGTGTGACGTACGATCCCGGGTAGTTGACCGGGTAAGGGCAAAACGGGACAGACAGGAACGTCTGCCCCGCTCACCAGGGACCGGTTTATCTCCTATCCACCTTCGTACGTGATGTGTGCCCTATGTGCGGGCTCACATCGGAGGCGTAACAGTCTCACCAGCAGTTGCGACAGCAATGCTCTGTGTGAGGACTCTCCTCCGGGAGGATGAGATGCACGTCCCCGAACTCGTGCCACAGGTACGACCCGCGCAGCGCCTCGGCGTACGCGCGGTCGATCGCCGCCCGCCCGGCCACCGCCTCCAGCATCAGCAGATGCGAGGCCTCCGGCTCGTGCAGCCCGGTCAGCAGCCCGTCCACCGCCCGCACCCCGCGCTCCGGGGTCACCACGAGATCCGTCCACCCTTCACGCGCGCGTACGGCCCCGTCGGCGCCGACCGCGGACTCCACCGCCCGTACGGCGGTCGTCCCGACGGCGACGACCCGGCCGTCCCCCGCCTTCACGGCGTTGATCAGCCGCGCCGACGCCTCCGGCACCGCGAACCGCTCCGGATACGGCGCCTCGTGCGCCTCCGCCGACGCCACCCCGGTATGCAGCGTGACCGGCGCGAACTGCACCCCCCGACTCACCAGCTCCGCCACCAGCCGCGCCGTGAAAGGCCGGGCGGCACTCGGCATCTCCGCACTGCCGGTCCCGTCGGGGGAGGGCAGCGCGAACACGGTCTGGTAGACGGAGAGGGGCTGATCGCGCTCGGTGTAGGAGTAACGGATCGGCCGCCCGTACTCCCGCAACAGCCCGACGACCCAGGCTCCGGCGTCGGCGGCCGCCGGTCCCGGGACGCCCCCGGCCCCCGACACCCGCGCCCACCACAGCCGCCCGCTCGCCGCGCTCAGCGGCTCCTCCAGCCGCAGCCGCACACCCCCGGGCAGCCGCACCTCCGTCCCCGCCGGGCCGCCCGCACGCGCACGCGTGGTGCCCCGCTCGTCGGGATCCCGCAGCTCGACCGCCCACCGCCCGTCGTCCCCGCGCGTGGAGAAGTGCACCACCACGCGTGCGTGCCCGATCCACCCGTCTACGGCCGCGGCCAGTGTCGGCGACGTGTTGACGACGAGCAGGTCCCCGGCCCGCAGCAACCGCGGCAGCTCCGCGAACGCGTGATGCGACACCGCGCCACCGCGCGACACCAGCAGCCGTACGGCGTCCCGATCCAGCCCCGGCCCACGCTGCTCGACAGGGACCCGGGCGGACAACTCCTCCGGGACGTGCAGAACCGTCGTCATCGCCCCTCCTGGTGTCCGGGCACGCTGGCCGGGACACGCGCCCACCGCTGGTCCGAGGCGTGCCGTGCCGCTCTCATCGCTCCTCCACCAGCGCCGGCGCGGTGTACCGGCCGCTCGCCGGGCGCTCGTCGAGCAGCCGCAGGAAGCCCGGGACCACGTCGGCCGGGTCGGGCCGCGGGTCGTCGTCGTCCGGTACGGCCGTCGCGTACAGCTCCGTGGCCATGTCCCCGGGGTCGACCGCCCAGACCCTCAGCCCGGGCTCCTCCACGCCCAGGACCGCCACGAGGTGGTCCAGGGCCGCCTTCGACGCCCCGTAGCCGCCCCAGGTCTCGTACGCCTCGGCGGCCGCGTCCGAGCTGACCGCGATCACCGCCCCGACCTCCGACGCCCGCAGCAGCGGCAGCGCCTCCTGGACCAGACCCAGCGCGGCCACGACGTTCACCTCCAGCGCCCGCCGCAGCCCCTCCAGGGGCAGCTCGTCCAGCCGTACGAGCGGCTCGGCGCCCAGCGCGCTGGCATTGCTCACCACCAGATCGACCCCGCCGAACCGCCACGCGGCCGCCACCAGCTCACCCCGGTGCCCGGCGTCCGTGACGTCCCCCGGCAGTGCCGCCACGCGCGTGCCGTACTTCTCCAGCCCCTCCGCCGCCTCCCGGAGGGCCTCCGCGCCTCTGGCGTCGAGCACCAGATCCCAGCCGCGCGCGGCCAGCGCCTCGGCGAGCGCCCGCCCCAGACCCTTCGAGGCCCCCGTGATGATCGCTACCGACATGACCACGTCCCCTTGTCGTTCCCGACGCCTGCTGACCGGCGTGATCTCAACCTAGGAACCGGACCGCCCCGGCCGCGTCGGACGCGGGTCGCGAGACAGCGGGGCCCTTGGCCCTAGGCCCACCGCCCTAGGCGGCCGCCGCCACAGGTCCGATACGGACTGTCACACCCCGCCGGTACCGTGAGGGCATGAGTCAAGGACCCAGGTCCGGCCTGGCGGCGGTGAGCTCCGCGCTGCTGGCCATGAGCAGGCATCTAGAGGTGCGCGACGTCCTCAAGACAATCGTCGCCTCGGCCCGCGAACTGCTCGACGCGCAGTACGCGGCGCTCGGTGTCCCGGACGACCACGGAGGCTTCGCCCAGTTCGTGGTCGACGGCGTCAGCGACGCGCAGTGGAAGGCCATCGGCCCCCTCCCGCGCCAGCACGGCATCCTCGCCGCGATGCTCCAGGAGGCGAAGGCCGAACGCCTCGCCGACGTGCGCAAGGACCCCCGCTTCGAGGGCTGGCCCGCGGCCCACCCCGACATGTCCGACTTCCTGGGCCTGCCCATCCGCGACGGCGACGAGGTCATCGGCGCCCTGTTCCTGGCCAACAAGCTGCGTCCTGTGGGGGGAAACCCCCCACACCCCCCGTGCCCCAAGCCGGACGGCAGCTGCGGCTTCACGCAGGAGGACGAGGAGCTGCTCTCGATCCTCGCCCAGCACGCCGCGATCGCCCTGACCAACGCCCGCCTGTACGAGCGCAGCCGCGAACTGACCATCGCCGAGGAACGCTCCCGCCTGGCGCACGAACTGCACGACGCGGTCGCCCAGAAGCTGTTCTCCCTGCGCCTCACCGCCCAGGCCGCCGCCGCCCTCGTCGACCGCGACCCCTCACGCGCCAAGGGCGAGCTGCAACAGGTCGCCGCGCTCGCCGCCGAGGCCGCCGACGAACTGCGCGCCGCCGTCGTGGAGCTGCGCCCCGCGGCCCTCGACGAGGACGGTCTCATCGCCACCCTCCGCACCCAGGTCCACGTCCTCGACCGCGCCCACAGCGCGCACGTGACCTTCGACAGCCGCGGTGTCCGCGCCCTGCCCGCCTCCCAGGAGGAGGCCGTCCTGCGCGTCGCCCAGGAGGCCCTGCACAACGCCCTGCGGCACTCCGGGGCCGAACAGGTCGACGTGACGCTGGCCCGGCGCGACGGCGGAGTCGTGCTGCGGGTCACCGACGACGGCAGCGGCTTCGACCCGCAGCAGACCCGCCGCGCGGGCCGCCACCTCGGACTGGTCTCCATGCGGGACCGGGCCGGCGGGGTCGGCGGAGTGCTGACCGTGGATTCGGCGCCCGGCAAGGGCACCACGATCGAGATGGAGGTCCCTGGTGGCTGACGCAATCAAGGTGCTGCTCGTCGACGACCACCAGGTGGTCCGCCGCGGACTGCGTACCTTCCTCGAAGTGCAGGACGACATCGAGGTCGTAGGCGAGGCCGCCGACGGCGCCGAGGGGGTCGCCCGTGCCGAGGAACTGAAGCCCGACGTCGTCCTCATGGACGTCAAGATGCCGGGCATGGACGGCGTCGACGCGCTGCGCAAGCTCCGCGAACTGAACAACCCCGCGCGCGTGCTGATCGTCACCAGCTTCACCGAACAGCGCACGGTGGTCCCGGCGCTGCGCGCGGGCGCCGCGGGATACGTCTACAAGGACGTCGACCCGGACGCCCTCGCCGGCGCCATCCGCTCCGTCCATGCCGGGCACATCCTGCTCCAGCCGGAGGTCGCGGGCGCCCTGCTCTCCCAGGAGGAGGCCAACAACGGCCAGGGAAGGGCGGGTTCGCTCACGGAACGCGAGCGCGAGGTCCTCACCTTGATAGCGGACGGCCGCTCGAACCGCGAGATCGCCCGCGCCCTCGTCCTGTCCGAGAAGACCGTCAAGACCCATGTCTCGAACATCCTGATGAAACTCGACCTGGCGGACCGCACCCAGGCCGCGCTGTGGGCGGTACGTCATGGAGTGACCGGTTGATCCATGGGGCGGACGGCAATACGGAGGGTTCCGCTCCGGAGTGAGATTCATACCGTCGTGGGAATGTCCCCCGGATGGCGCATCCTTCGTGGATCTCCACCGTTCTCCAGTGCGTGCTGCGGCGACTGCCGCGGCAATCGCTAGGAGGGGCTCAGAAGTGAAGAACCTGAAGAAGGTAGCGGCCGTGACGATGGTGGCCGGCGGGCTGGTCGCCGCCGGTGCCGGTATGGCCTCCGCCACCGACGGCTCGCACGCCGACGGCAAGGCCGTCGGCTCGCCCGGCGTCATCTCGGGCAACCTCGTCCAGGCCCCGGTGCACGTTCCGGTGAACGCGGTCGGCAACAGCGTGAACGTCATCGGTGTGCTGAACCCCGCGTTCGGCAACCTGGGCATCAACCGCTGACCTCCGCCACGGAGCGGCAGTGACCTCCGGCCTCCCAGGCACTCACTCCTGGGGGGCCGGTCAGTTTGTCGGCCCAATGACCCGAACGGGCAGTCGCGGTCCACTTTCCGTACCGTTCCCCCACGTACCTGCGTTGATCAGCGCACGACCCGCGGCCGGGTCGGTTACGCAAACGCAGGAGGAACGCTTCTCATGAACATCGCCAAGAAGGCCGCCGTGGCCCTCACCGTCGCCGGTATCGCCACGGGTGCCGGCGCCGGTGCCGCCGTCGCCGACGCGGGTGCCGACGGCGCGGCCGTGAAGTCGCCGGGCGTCGCCTCGGGCAACCTGGTCCAGGTCCCCGTGCACGTCCCCGTCAACGTCGTGGGCAACGCGGTCGACATCATCGGCCTGCTCAACCCCGCCTTCGGCAACCAGGGCGTGAACGACTGACGTCGGGTCCCGACCGACGAGGGGCCCCGCGAGTCAAGGGCGACTGGCGGGGCCCCTCGCTGTGCGTGCGGTACGCGCGGACGGTCGCTCGTCCACGGGCGCGTGGGGGCTGATCGCACGGTTCCCCGCTTCCCTCGGACCGCTCGGCGCAGCCCGCGATCAGCCGCGCACCCACACCCCGCCGCACCTGCTACCGCACCCCACGCTCCCGCTCCTCCACATACGCGTTGTAAGCCGCGACCTGCGCCCGCCGAGCCACCCGCTCCACCGGCCGCAACGCCTCCGCCCGCGCCGCCATCTCTCCGGCGGTCACCGCGGCGCCATGCCCGTTCTCGGACGCGACGGAAATCAACAACCCGACCCGCTGCGCAAGCTCCAGCACCCGCACCGCCCGAGGCGGATACCCCGGCGCGAGCACCTCCCGCTCCCGCTCGGACCGAGCCCGATACGCATCGATCGCCGCCGCGGCCACCGGTCCCGACCCGGCCACATCCAGCCGCGTCAGCACCTCCGTGGCATCCCGCAACGCCTCCGCCAGCTCCCGCTCCGCCTCGCCCAGCGACGGCACGTCCGCGGGCGGCGCCTCCCGCACCGGAAGCACATGCCACACCACCTCGACATGCACATCACCGGACGGCCCGGCCTCGTACACCTCCGGCACCAACCCGAGCGCGGCCCCGTGGCAGACCACCGCCTCCTCGGCCTCCAGCGCCCGCGCATTGAACTCCGGCGGCCCGCTCAATCCGAGCGGATGCCCGGGCGCGGGCAGCGCGACGCGCAACCCCGTCACCCCGAGCGCCCGCAACCGCCCGAGCGCGAGCGTGAGTCCGACGGGCGCCGACTCACCCGGCAGCCCCTCCACCCGGTGCACGGCGTCCTCACCCACGATCGCGAGTACGGCGTCGTCAGGCGAGACAAGTCCGGCAAGAAGGCCATTTCCCCAAGAGGCAAGACGTCCAGAGCGTGGTTCCGAGAGCATGCCCCCACCCTAAGGACCGGACCGATGGATTGGACGGGCCGACCGGTGGCGTAGATTTCGTTGAGGGCTGCGCTCAAACGCGCACGCGACAGCCGAGACGCCGAGACCGGTCAGACTGCAAGGGGAGACAACGCGCTCATGAGCGATGTTCTGGAGCTTGAGGACGTATCCGTGGTCCGTGAGGGCCGGGCTCTGGTGGACCAGGTCTCCTGGTCGGTCAAGGAGGGCGAGCGCTGGGTCATCCTCGGCCCCAACGGCGCCGGCAAGACCACCCTCCTGAACGTCGCCTCCAGCTACCTCTACCCCAGCAAGGGCACCGCGACGATCCTCGGCGAGACCCTCGGCAAGCCCGGCACCGACGTCTTCGAGCTCCGCCCGCGCATCGGCATGGCCGGCATCGCCATGGCCGACAAGCTCCCCAAGCGCCAGACCGTCCTGGAGACCGTGCTGACGGCCGCCTACGGCATGACGGCCACCTGGCAGGAGGACTACGACGAGATCGACGAGCAGCGCGCCCGCGCCTTCCTCGACCGTCTCGGCATGAGCGACTACCTGGAGCGCAAGTTCGGCACGCTCTCCGAAGGCGAGCGCAAGCGCACCCTCATCGCCCGCGCCCTGATGACCGACCCCGAGCTGCTGCTCCTCGACGAGCCCGCCGCCGGCCTCGACCTCGGCGGCCGCGAGGACCTCGTACGCCGACTCGGCCGCCTCGCCCGCGACCCGATCGCCCCCTCGATGCTGATGGTCACTCACCACGTCGAGGAGATCGCCCCCGGCTTCACCCACGTCCTCATGATCCGCCAGGGCCAGGTCCTCGCCGCGGGCCCGCTGGAGCTCGAACTCACCTCCCGCAACCTCTCCCTCTGCTTCGGCCTCCCGCTCGTCGTCGAGCAGGTCGGCGAGCGCTGGACGGCACAGGGCCTGCCGCTGTCCTGAGGCCTTCTCACCGTCACCGCAAGGGAGTTCACGGGTAAGAACCCCGTGCAGACCCGAACTGCGCCCTGTCCGCGGCGGGACCTGCGGAACTACCATGACCATGTGAACGACATCGACGCATGGGTGTGGTGGCTCATCGGCGCGGCAGGCCTCGGCATCCCGCTCGTGGTCACAGCCATGCCGGAGTTCGGAATGCTCGCCGTGGGCGCCGTCGCCGCCGCGATCATGGCCGGACTCGGCTTCGACGTGGTGGTCCAGGTCCTCGTCTTCGCGGTCGTCTCGATCGCCCTCATCGCCGTCGTACGGCCCGTCGCGGCCAGGCATCGCTCCCAGCGACCCCAACTCGCCACTGGCATCGAGGCGTTGAAGGGGAAGCAGGCCGTGGTGACGGAGCGCGTCGACGGCACCGGCGGCGGCCGGATCAAGCTCGCCGGAGAGGTCTGGTCGGCCCGCGCTCTCGACACCGGCCGTGCCTACGAAGTGGGTCAGGAAGTGGACGTCGTGGACATCGAGGGGGCCACGGCGATCATCATGTGACCTCGCACGATGCAAGTGGCGCGAACACCCCACGAGGTACACGACGGTCTGTCAGACTCGACCAGCAAGATCTTCAACAACCATAAGATCTTCCGAAAGCGCCGAGGCGGAGAGAGGTACGGGGAAGCGACGATGGAACCGGTCATCATCGTTTTGATCATTCTGGTGGTGTTGGTCTTCATCGCCTTGATCAAGACCATCCAAGTCATCCCACAGGCCAGCGCCGCGATCGTCGAGCGCTTCGGCCGCTACACGCGGACACTCAACGCGGGCCTCAACATCGTCGTCCCGTTCATAGACACCATCCGCAACCGCATCGACCTGCGCGAACAGGTCGTCCCGTTCCCGCCGCAGCCGGTGATCACCCAGGACAACCTGGTCGTCAACATCGACACGGTCATCTACTACCAGGTGACCGACGCGAGGGCCGCGACCTACGAAGTCGCCAGCTACATCCAGGCAATTGAGCAGCTGACGGTCACCACCCTCCGCAACATCATCGGTGGCATGGACCTGGAACGCACCCTGACCTCCCGCGAGGAGATCAACGCGGCCCTCCGCGGCGTCCTCGACGAAGCCACGGGCAAGTGGGGCATCCGGGTCAACCGCGTGGAGCTGAAGGCGATCGAGCCCCCGACCTCCATCCAGGACTCGATGGAGAAGCAGATGCGCGCCGACCGCGACAAGCGCGCCGCGATCCTCACGGCGGAGGGCACGCGCCAGGCGGCCATCCTCACCGCCGAGGGCGAGAAGCAGTCCCAGATCCTGCGCGCCGAAGGTGAGGCCAAGGCCGCGGCCCTGCGCGCAGAGGGCGAAGCCCAGGCCGTCCGCACGGTCTTCGAGGCCATCCACGCCGGCGACCCCGACCAGAAGCTCCTCTCCTACCAGTACCTCCAGATGCTCCCCAAGATCGCCGAAGGCGACGCCAACAAGCTCTGGATCGTCCCCAGCGAAATCGGCGACGCCCTCAAGGGCCTCTCCGGCGCCATGGGCAACTTCGGCAACCTGGGCGGCGGTTCAGGAGGAAGCGGCGGCTCGGGCACGGAACGCCGAGAGAAGCCGTCGATCGACTGACGCCGAAGTCGTCCGTACGACAATGGGGGCCGCCTTTCAGGAAGGCGGCCCCTATACGTGCCCAGGGGCGCGGGGAACTGCGCGACAAGCCACGACGAACCCGCAGCCGCAACCAAGCAGGTCTCGGCACCCCACTAGGCGCTACGCAGCATCCCGAGCCAGCCAGTCAGGCAGCGCCTGAAACTCCTCGTTCCCCAGCGACAGCAGCATCGCATCGGCAGGGCTGGGCTCGAACGGCTGCCGCAGCAACGGCATACCCGCCTGCTCCGGAGTCCGGTCAGCCTTACGGTGGTTGTCCTCCGCGCAGGAAGCCACCGTGTTGAGCCAGGAGTCCTGACCACCCTGCGCCCGTGGCACCACGTGGTCCACAGTCGTCGCCCTACGGCCGCAGTACGCGCACCGGTGCCGGTCCCTGACCAGCACACCCCGCCTGGACCACGGCGCTTGTCTTCGGAACGGCACCCGAACATACCTGCACAGCCTGATCACCCGGGGCGCCGGTATGTCGACCGCGGCTCCGCGCATACGCAGTTCGGGGTGGGACTGCTCGACGACGGCCTTGTCCTGAAGCACCAGAACGACGGCACGGTTCAACGTCACCGTCGACAGCGGCTCGAAGCTCGCGTTCAGTACCAGCGTGTCCCGCATGACCAGCCCACCTCCCGTGTGCACCCGCCCACCCCTCGGCGGACTGGGATCAACTCTGGCCGGGCACGCCGAGATGGACAACGAAATAAAAAGTGCCCGCCCCTGATCACTTCCAAGACCAGGGGCGGGCAAACGTTCCATGAACGTTGGGCTTGCTCAGCTCTGTTCGGGGTTCTCGTACTCACCGATCAGCTGCGCACGCGCGATCGCGTGGAACCTCAGATTGAAGCCCACGAAGGCGGGAGAGGCGTCGGCATCCGGCCCGAGCTTCTCCTGGTCGACCGCGTACACCGTGAAGACATACCGGTGCGGTCCGTCCCCAGGCGGCGGCGCGGCCCCACCGAAGTCCTTGCTGCCGTAGTCATTGCGCGCCTGTACGGCACCCTCGGGCAGTCCTTCGAACTTGCCGCTGCCCGCACCCACCGGCAGCTCGGTCACCGAGGCCGGGATGTCGAACAGCACCCAGTGCCAGAACCCGCTGCCCGTCGGGGCGTCAGGGTCGTAGCAGGTCACGGCGAAGCTCTTGGTCTCCGGCGGAAAGCCCTCCCACCGCAGCTGCGGCGAGGTGTTGCCGGCCGCGTACACCTGAGCGTCCTTGAGCGTCGCCCCTTCCTCGATGTCCTCACTCGTCACCGTGAACGACGGGACGGGCGGGTGGAAGTCATGGGGGAGAGGCCGCCGCTTGAGCTCGGTCACCTCGGTACCTCCTGATCGATCAACGGAATCAGCAGTCCCGAGCCTAGAACCAGTTGCGCTTGCTGCCGACCTCGGAGAGCCACTGGTTGAGGTAAGCCGCCCAGTCGGTGCTCTGGTAGTCGTGCAGACCCACCTGGAAGGAGCGGAAGGTGTCGCTGCCCTCGCTGAAGAGCCCCGGCTTCTTGTCCATCTCGAGCACGACGTCCATGGCGTTCTGATCGGCCACGAAGCTCAGCTCGACCTGGTTGATACCGCGGTACTGCTGCGGCGGGAAGAACTCGATCTCCTGGTAGAACGGCAGCTTCTGCCGCGTACCCCGGATGTGACCGCGCTCCATGTCCGCGTTCTTGAACCGGAAGCCCAGCTGGATGAAGGCATCCAGGATCGCCTTCTGCGCGGGCAGCGGGTGCACGTTGATCGGGTCCAGGTCACCGGAGTCCACCGCACGAGCGATCTCCAGCTCCGTGGTCACCCCGATGTGCATAGCGCGCAGCGGCTGGCCGTCGATCGTCGTGATCGGCGTCTCCCACGGGATCTCGAGCCCGAACTGCACCGCGTGCACGGCGTTCGCCTTCAGCTCGAAGGCACCGCCGAGCCGCTGCTTGGTGAACTCGATGTCCTGCTTGTACTCCTGGTCGCCGCTCTCGACCTCGACCTTGGCCTGAAGGCCGACCGACAGCCCCTCGATCTGCTGGTCCACGGACCCACCCTGGATCCGCACCTCGCCCTGGACGACACCACCCGGAACGACATTGACCTCGGTCAGCACCGTCTCGACCGAAGCCCCGCCGGCCCCCAGGCTCGCGAGCAGCTTCTTGAACGCCATGACTCTCCCTCTTACGTCGTCCTGCTTCTTGTGCGTGGATCCTTGATCCATACAAACGCGATCCGGCCGTGGCCGGTTCCGCGCCCTCACCCTTGCAAGGCGAACGCCCCCTGACCACCCCGTAGCAGCCACCCGTCTGCACTACCCTCGGACGGCATGATCGCGACCCCCGACCGTACGCCCCTCCCACGCGAGTTCTTCGACCGGCCCGTACTGGAAGTCGCCCCCGACCTCCTCGGCCGCATCCTCGTACGCACCACCCCGGACGGTCCGATCGCCCTCCGCCTTACAGAGGTGGAGGCCTACGACGGTCAGAACGACCCCGGCTCCCACGCCTATCGCGGCCGCACGGCCCGCAATGACGTGATGTTCGGTCCGCCCGGCCATGTGTACGTCTACTTCACCTACGGCATGTGGCACTGCATGAACCTGGTGTGCGGTCCGGACGGCACGGCCGGCGCGGTCCTGCTCCGCGCCGGCGAGATCGTCGAGGGCGCCGAGCTCGCCCGTAAACGTCGACTCTCGGCCCGAAATGACAAGGAACTGGCCAAAGGCCCCGCACGCCTGGCCACGGCCCTGGACGTGTCCCGCCCTCTGGACGGCACGGACGCGTGTGCCTCGGGCGACACACCACTGAGGGTCCTCGCCGGTACCCCGATCGCCTCCGACCAGGTACGCAACGGTCCCCGCACCGGGGTGTCCGGCGACGGGGGCGTCCACCCCTGGCGCTTCTGGGTCGCCAACGACCCGACGGTCAGCCCTTATCGGGCCCATACGCCGAGGCGTCGCTCAAGTTGACGCGCCCTTGCGGGGTGCGTAATGTGGCCCGAGCCGCTTGAACCGGGTACTGCGTACGTCAGCAGCCGGAAGCGGCCAAACCACTACCTACGACATCCTCTCAGCGAGGGTGAATTCGGTGTGCCTGCATGCCTGAATTCGAACTCGCGGAACTCGATTATGAGTTGCCGAGCGGATGGGCTAACGTAGTGAATGTCGAAAGGCCGACAGGCGAAAGCCGAAAGCCCCAGACAAATCCCGACCGACAGGGAATCGGACACCGAAAGGGTCTGATAGAGTCGGAGACGCAAGACCGAAGGGAAAAGCCCGGAGGAAAGCCCGAGAGGGTGAGTACAAAGGAAGCGTCCGTTCCTTGAGAACTCAACAGCGTGCCAAAAAT